>CAMCCR010000028.1 GCA_945873085.1 Candidatus Kuenenia stuttgartensis
TGTGGCCGCGTCGATCTGACGTTTGATCTCGACGCCCGCAAGCTCGTCGACCGGCGCGTGTTCACGCTGCTGATGGACGATCGTTACGCCCTCGACCCGGAGGTGATGGAGCTAGCCCGCCCCGATCTCGCCGCCGCCGACGAGCAACTGGCCCGGCCGGTGGCGACGGTGACGGCGCCGATCAAGGGGAAGGGGCGAGGAAGCCGGCTGGGGGCACTGTTCTGCGAGTCGTTCGCCGCAGCGCTTGCGAAGCACGGCACGCCGGTCGACGGCGTCTTTCACGGCACGTTTTTAAGTGGCGATCTGGCCGCCGGCCCGCTCACCGTCGCCGATTGCTGGAAGCTCATTCCCTACGAAAATCTCCTCGTCGTCGCCGAGCTCTCCGGGGCAGAGCTTGTCGAGGTGGTGGCCGAGGATGGCGGCGATCAGCGGAGCGACCGAACGCTCTGGCCATTCACGGTGGTGAAGGACGGCGCCGGTCGGCCGGGAGGGCTCGAACGCGACGGCGCCCAAATCGATCCCGCCCGCCGCTTCAAAATCGCCTTCAACAGCTACGACGCCCAGTCGGGCGGCCGCCGGCTGCCGAAGCTCCAGGCGATTCTCGAAGCGCCCCAGGCGAAGCGCAGGCTCGTCCCGATCGACACCCGCTCGGCCCTGATCGCGAGCCTCCTCGACCGCGGCACGGTGGGGTGAGGGCCACAGGCCCTCCTCCCGCGGGGGAAATCATCCTTGCTTTTTCGGAGCGCCGCTCCGGATTTGCAAGGGAAATCGGGGCTGCAGCAACGGGTGACGCCGCCGCTTCCCGTCCGCTCCTGTCAGCCCAACCGCAGGCTCGGCGGAGGGGCTTTCGCCCCGGCCGCCGTCACGTCCCGAAGGCGAGGACGGCGCTGACGAGGTCGTGAACGGCCCGGGCAAACTGACTCTGCGTGCCGAGCTCCTGGCCGAGGCGGACAAGCACCAAGGCTTGGATGGCGGTGTTCCAGGGAACGGTTTTCATGACAGGCCCTCCGTGGCGGAAGCAGCCGCCGGAAGCCGCTGACGCGAGCGGCCCCAACGGCGTTCTTTCCCGCCACGATTCTAGGCGCGGCGGGCAAGCCCTCACCGCCGGCCACACGCAAGCGTCCCGCAGACTGGCGTTGCTTTTCCCCCGGACAATTGGCCGCCGGAACCTCGTTACCCGTTCCCCCCCGCTTCGCAAGTCTGAGAAGGCCGCGTCAATCGACCATGCTTCGCGCCGAAGCGCCGCCAGTGGCCGGTTCCCCGGCGACGGATTCCCTGTCACCGGGCATGATGGGGGCGACGCCCTTCCTTCGCAACGCCCGCTCGCTTCGATAGGCCCACCTCCTTCGAACCCCGCCCATGACGCTCCCCCCCACAAAAACGCACGCGATCCTCGTTGCTCTGGGAAGCTCAGGCGATGTCCACCCCTTCATCGGGATCGGCCGGGAGCTGCGCCGTCGCGGGATCCGCGTCACGCTCGTCGCTGCCGGGTGGTTTCGCGAGGTGGCCGAGAAGGCCGGGCTCGAGTTTGTCGACCCACTCCCCGAGCTCGACTTCGTCGCGTCGATCGAGGACGAACGGATCTGGGACCCGATCCGGGGCACTCCCGTGATCCTCGACCTCTTTGTCCGCCCCCTCCTCGAGCCGGTCTACCGCGTGATCGAACGGGCGATCGCCGCCGACGCCGCCGCCGGTGAGTCCACGGTCGTGGTCGCCTCGAGCCTCGCCTTCGGGGCCCGCGTCGCCCAGGAGCGCCTCGGCGTCGCACTCGTCACCGTTCACCTCTCGCCGATGTTGTTTCGCAGCCTCGATGATCCACCGCGAGTGCCCGGGGTTTTCGTCCACCGCGGCCCGCATTGGTTTCGCAAGCTCCAGTGGTCCCTTGCCGATCGGCTCCTCATCGATCCCCTCATCGGCCGCTGGCTCAATCCTTTCCGCGCCTCCCTCGGCCTGCCACCGGCCCGCGGGCTGCTGCGTGATTGGATCCATTCGCCCCTGCGGACCCTCGGGCTTTTCCCTGCCTGGTTTGCCGCACCGCAGCCAGAGTGGCCGCGGCAGGTGCGGCTCACCGGCTTCCCGCTCTACAGCGAGGAGGGAGTGAGCGATGCCGACGATCAGATGAAAGCTTGGTTGGAAGAGGGCTCGCCCCCGATCCTCTTCACCCCCGGCAGCGCCCATCTCCACGGCCACGAGTTCTTTGCCGCCGCCGCCGACGCCTGCCAGAGGCTCGGTTGCCGCGGCCTTCTCCTCACGAGGTTTCCCGACCAGATCCCCAGGGCGCTCCCCGATGGCGTCCGGCACGCCGCGTTTGTCCCCTTCCGCTGGCTCGTGCCCCGGTCGGCGGCGCTGGTTCACCACGGCGGCATCGGCACCCTCTCGCAGGGGCTTGCCGGCGGCGTGCCGCAGATCTTGATGCCGATGGGCTTCGACCAATTCGACAACGCCGCGCGGATCGAGCGGCTCGGCGTCGGCTTGGCGCTCGCCCGGAAGTCCTTCCGAGGCCCGGCGCTTGCGGGCCTCCTCGGGAAGCTCCTTGCGGATCAGAGCGTGGCCGACCGCTGCCGCGCCGTGGCCGACCGGTTTGCCGGCGCCGACGGGATCGCGGCTGCAGCCGATGAGGTCGAGGCCGCGGGCCGGTGAACGTCAGTTGCCGGGGCTCACCTCACCGGCCATCGCCGGCCGTGGGAAGGCCTCGAGTTGCCGCATGCTCGTCTTGCCGACGGCCACGTCGAGGAGCCGCCCGAAGCGGCGGAAGACGCTCTCCTGCCGGTAGGGGATGCCATGCTTCTCGCACAGCGCTTTGACCTCCGGCTGGATGCGGGAGTATTGCCGCATCGGCAGATCGGGGAAGAGGTGGTGCTCGATCTGGTAGTTGAGCCAGCAGCTCATGTAGTCGGTGAATTCCCCGCCACAGTGGTAGTTGGCCGAGCCCATCACCTGGGTCACGTAAAACTCCTCCTTGCGGTCGTAGTGGAAGGAGAAGCGGTAGAGATCGTCGGCGGTGTGATTGGGGGCGATCACGAGGAAGGAATGGATGTTGGTGAACGCCTCGGCGAGGAGCTTGTTGAAAAGCACGTACCAAGCCGCGGTCGTCCCGAGGGGGAGGAAGGCCAGCGGCACCAGTCCGAAGTGGACGATTCCATACGGCAGGTAACAACTCAGCCACAACCGCCGCACCGACCGACGGCGGAAGTCGACGAGATTCCAGACCGTGAGATAGGTGATGTTTTCGTGCTGCAGCCGCTTCCGGCTGTCGGGGTCGAGGACGCACAGCGAATTGGGAGCGTAGTAGATGATCTTCCAGGTGCAGGCCAAGACCGCGATCGCGAACAGTTTCATCCAGTTCGGCAGGTGGATGGCGCGGAGCGATTCCATGTGCCGCTCGGCGACGTCCGGGTCGGTGTCCTCGCCGGTGTGGTAGTGGTGGAGGAAGTTGTGTTCATGGTCCCAGGCGGCTGGGAGGAGCCAGTCGAACCAGTCGACAAACCGCCGCCAACCGCGGGCGAACGCCTTGCTGGTGTAGCGGGCGGGGATCCCCGGCACCCGGTCGTAGCCGCGGTGGGTGATGTGATGCGCGAGCAGCCAGCGGGTCATTTGCCCGAGGCTCAGGGCAAAGGCCGTGAGGGGATTGGGGAAGATCCAGGCGGTGGAATACCCAAGCAAGGTGGCGAGCTTGCCGTACGTTTCAATCCGCCGCAGGTGAGCGAAATCAGCCGGGCCGATCTGTCGGTAGGTGTCGGCCTTGAGTCGCTCGATGTCGGCGCAGAAGCCAGCGACATTCATCCCTCCCAGATCGCCGAGGGGCGCCGGTGGGGGAACGCGACGATGCCGGCGGGGGGCCGCTTGTGTCGGGGTTGCTTGTGTGGGGGCTTCGGTTGGAGTCATGGGTCATTCAGGAGTTGCATGCGCCAAGGGGAGGGCGGTCAATCGGCACCGTCGCCGTCGATGAGGCCGCTTAATCCGGTGCCCGACGACGCGGGATGCCACACTTTCCATGCATCCTGACTGCGGAGCCGGCCATATTCCTCCCAGGAGATCTCCGCTGCCACCGGCCAGGGGAGGGTGTTCGTTTCCGGGGAGTGAACGATCGAGAGGGAGATGTCAGTGCGCTTCCGTGAGCCCGGCTTGCTCTCCGAGACGACGGCGAGGAAATCGGCCGGGAGGATACCCGCCACGTCCGACGAACGCCACGACGACGCGAATGCACAACGGTAGAGCGGAGGACGCGACCTGGCCGCGGAGGCGTTGCCGGCGGCGGTGATCGGCTGGCCGGAGACCAGCGACGACTGCATCGCCCCCTCCTCCATGAACGGAAGGATCTCCCACGTCCAGCCGCTCGGATACCCGGGACGCGGGGGAGGGGGGAGCGCCTTGTTTGCGTCGGCGTACATTCGCAGGGCGAGGTTGATCTGTGACTTGTGGTTGACGCACACCGTCCGCTGCGACGACATCCGCACCGCATGAATCGCCGGCATGAGCATCGAGATCATCAGCCCGATGATCGCCAGGCAGACGAGCAACTCAACGAGCGACACGCCGCGGCGATGAAGGGGGCGGTTGGCTGGAAACACGATTCCGTCCTCAGGAAGCGACCTACTTCGGCGCGTCGACGCGTTCAAAGACGACGAGCATCCGTCCGCTTCCCGCCGTGGCGGAGAAGTCGGCAGGGCGGGGCCGCCCCTGTTCGGCGATGCAGAGCTTCCTGGTCTTGCCGCTCATCTCGTAGATGCCGAACGCGGTTTGACCCGCATTGTTCCCCTTCGTGGTCTTGAAGTCGATTGTTTTCGGGGTGAAGGTGGGATCGATCGTGCTCGTCCCCTCGGCAACGTCTTTTCCGTCGACAAGAAGCGTCCATTCGCCGTCGCGGCCATTCTCGGTCGTGATCTTCTTGACGTCGTCGGCCCCCACCGTGTTGCCGTTGACCTCGAGCGAGATCGCCCGCCACGTCCCCTCGATCGCCAGATGGTCCTTCTTTGTAGCCTCCTCCTTCGTGTCGGCCACGGTCTGGGCCAGCGCCATCAGCGGAGCGAGGCAAAGGATTGCGGCGCCGATGGCCGCAACACGGATCGAAAGTGTGGTCATGGAGGCCCCCCGGAAAAAAAGACAGTTGGTCTGATGCCACACTGTAGCCCACCGGTCGGGGAACCGTGAGTCCCTGCGGCTCAACGCCCCGGTGGAGGCGGCCCGGCGGGGGCGAGCGTGGTCGCCCCCTGGTGGTGGCGGGGCGAAAAGGGGCAGTGCCGGCAGCCGCTGCCGCAACACTGGCCGCGCCGGCGGTGAAACGCCGCGGTGAAGACGACGTAGCCCTGCTCGATGGTGAAGTCGGGCTCGTCGGGCTCGACCGGCGGCGGGGCTTCGTCAGGCATGACGCGGGCCAGTCGGAGCGGGAGGAAGCCTGTGAAGGGCCGGCCCACTGAAAAAGGGGGCTTGAGAAAAAGAAAAGGGCCCGTGGTTGGGGAAACCACGGGCCCAAGAGCGGCTATCGAGGTGTGGGTCTTTGGGGGGGAACAGCCGCTGAAGAGAAGCACTTGGATGGTGGGGCGGGCTGCCGGACGGCGGTCGCGACTTCCAAACTATAGCCGACCTCCGCCCCGGTGTCGAATGTTTTTTCACGCCGAAAGCGGCTGTTTTCCCCCGTTGTGCCGATTTCTTGCACAATTCTCACATTCCTCCCGGGGCAGACAGGGGAGCCGGGCTCTTCGCCGGGGGGTGGCGTGGCCGATACATTGGGCACATCCTGCCCCATCCACCGCCGCACCGCACCGGAGCCCCGCCAATGGCCGCCCGTCCCGTCGATCCGTTCTCCGCCCGTGGCACGTTCGAGACCGGCTCCGGGCCGGCCACGCTCTACCGGCTGCGGGCGCTCGACGACGCGGGGGTGACCAACACCTCCCGGCTCCCGTATTCGATTCGGATGGTCCTCGAGGCGCTGCTGCGGACCTGCGACGACTACGAGGTGACCGAAGCCGACGTCCGCGCCCTGGCAACGTGGAACGCTGCCAAGCCGGCGGAGTCTGAGATTCCCTTCAAGCCGGCACGCGTCGTCCTTCAGGACTTCACCGGCGTGCCGTGCGTCGTCGATCTCGCTGCGATGCGCGCGGCGATGCGCAGGCTGGGGGGAGACCCGCGGAAGATCAACCCACTGGTGCCGGTCGATCTCGTCATCGACCACTCCGTCCAGGTCGACCACTTCGGCACCCACCGGGCGCTCGAAGAGAACATCGCCATCGAGTTCGAGCGTAATGCCGAGCGCTACGCCTTCCTCCGCTGGGGGCAGCAGGCATTCCAGAACTTCCGCGTCGTCCCGCCGGCGATCGGGATCGTTCATCAGGTGAACCTCGAATACCTCGCCGGCTGCGTCTTTCTCCGTGACGATCCGGCCGCCCATGGCACGAAGTCGCTTCCCGTCGCCGTTCCCGACACGCTCGTCGGCACCGACAGCCACACGACGATGATCAACGGCCTCGGCGTCGTTGGCTGGGGCGTCGGCGGCATCGAGGCGGAGGCGGTGATGCTCGGCCAGGCGCTGTCGCTGCTCCTCCCCGAGGTGGTCGGATTTGAGCTCACCGGCCGGCTCCCCTCCGGCGCCACCGCCACCGATCTCGTCCTCACCGTCACCGAGATCCTCCGCAAGGCCGGTGTGGTGGGGAAGTTCGTCGAGTTTTACGGGCCGGGGCTTGCCGGGATGTCGCTTGCCGACCGGGCGACGATCGCCAACATGGCGCCGGAGTACGGGGCGACGATGGGATTCTTTCCGATCGACGACGAGACGCTCACCTACCTCCGGCTCACCGGCCGGCCGCACGCGCAGGTCGAGCTCGTCGAGCGCTACATGAAGGAGCAGGGGCTGTTCCGCACCGCCTCTGCCCCCACGCCCGAGTTCACGTCGACTCTGTCGCTCGACCTCTCTACGGTCGTGCCCTGCCTTGCCGGCCCGAAGCGGCCGCAGGATCGGGTGACGCTCGGGGCGGTCAAGAAGACGTTTGCCGAGTCGCTCACTGCCCCCACGGCGAAGCGAGGCTTCGCGCTTGATGCCGCTGCCCTGGCGAAGACCGGCACGGTGACGGAGAACGGCCACACCTCGACGATCCACCACGGCGCGGTCGTGATCGCCGCGATCACCAGCTGCACCAACACGAGCAACCCGAGCGTGATGGTCGCCGCGGGGCTCGTAGCGCGGAAGGCGGTGGCCCGTGGGCTCTCCGTCAAGCCGTGGGTGAAGACGAGCCTCGCGCCGGGATCGCGCGTCGTCACCGACTACCTCGAGAAGTCGGGCCTGGCCACCGACCTCGACAAGCTCGGCTTCGAGACCGTCGGCTACGGTTGCACGACCTGCATCGGCAACTCGGGTCCCCTTCCCGACCATGTCGCCAAGGCCGTGCAGGAGGGGGATCTCGTCGCCGCGGCCGTCCTCTCCGGCAACCGCAATTTCGAGGGCCGGGTCAATCCGCTCGTGAAGGCCAACTGGCTCGCCAGCCCGCCGCTGGTCGTCGCGTACGCCCTGGCCGGCACGACCGACATCGATCTCGACCATGAGCCGATCGGCACCGGCTCCGACGGCAAGCCGGTCTATCTCCGGGAGATCTGGCCGACAGCCGAGGAGGTGCGGAAGACGGTCGAATCGGCAGTCGAGCCTGCGCAGTTCCAAAAGCGCTACGACAAGGTGTGGGAGTCGAACCCGCGCTGGAATGCCGTGCCGACGAGCACCGGCGAGCTCTACGATTGGGACGCGAAGAGCACCTACATCCAGGAGCCGCCGTTCCTCGCCGATCTGACGCACGAGCCGAAGCCGCCACAGAGCGTGAAGGGGGCCCGCGTCCTCCTCGCCCTCGGCGACAGCGTCACCACCGATCACATCTCCCCCGCGGGGAGCATCGCCAAGGTGAGCCCGGCCGGCCACTACCTCGTCGAGCATGGTGTGACCCCCGTCGACTTCAACAGCTACGGGGCCCGGCGCGGCAACGACCGGGTGATGACCCGGGGGACCTTCGCAAACATCCGCATCCGTAATCTCCTCGTGCCCGGGACGGAAGGGGGCATCACCAGGCTCCTCCCCGGCACCGAGGTGATGCCGGTCTATGACGCCGCGATGAAGTACCGGGCCGACGGCACGCCGCTGGTGGTCCTTGCCGGCACCGAGTACGGCACGGGCAGCTCGCGAGACTGGGCCGCCAAGGGAACGATGCTGCTCGGTGTCCGTGCCGTCCTCGCGGCGAGCTTCGAGCGGATTCACCGCTCGAATCTCGTCGGGATGGGGGTGTTGCCGCTGGTTCTCCCCAAGCCGTGGCAGGAGCTCGGGCTCACCGGCGAAGAAACGTTTGATGTGCCGTTCGAGGGAATCACCCCCCGATCAACCGTCCAGGTTGTGGCAACGCGGCCCGACGGCTCGAAGCTCACGATCCCGTGTTTGGCTCGGATCGACACGCCGGTCGAACTCGATCAGTTCCGCTCGGGCGGCATCCTGCCGTTCGTGCTGCGGAAATTGCTCGCCACCTGAGCGACGCCTGAAGAAAACGGGCAACGCGGGCACAGATGCTTCGCGATCGCTTCGATCGTTTCGATCGGCATTCGTTCCTTCATGCGTACGGATTCACGCCGGCCGTTTTCATCCGGGCGCCGCTGCGATCGGCCGCGCGCTGCCGTCCCGCGATTCGCCATCGGCCCAGCCAGAGGGGGAGGCGAAACGGAATCATTCCTGTAAAGTGCCCCTGTGCCGTGTGGCGGACATGGCAGGCGGGGCGTGGGAGACGCGCCGTCGGTGACGTCGGAGGGAATCCGACGTGCAGGGACGCGACGCGTCCGCCAGCGTGGGGAGTGGAAGATCGTGGCACGAGATTTTTCGGCGGACTACGGCACGGACGAATCGGCGATCGGCACAGCCCCGCTTCCGGGCGTGGAGGCGTTTGTCCGTTCGCGGTCGAAGACGGCGATCACGCGTCTGGTGCTCGAGGAACTCGCGCGAGGCCTGCCGCGCGGGCGCCGCGGGGTCCTCTCCGATCGCTCGACTTTCGCCGATGCCGGCCTCGATGACTCGGCCTTCCTCGACGTCGTAGCGCGGATCGAGGGGCGCTACGAGATGCGGTTCCGCGACGAATGGCTCCGCGGCATCCAGACCTGCGGGGATCTCGTCGACTGCATCGCCCGTCACATGGTCGATGCCGGTGATCCCGACACCTCTGTCGACCCGCTGCCGACCGGCGGCGAGACTGCCGTTCGTCCGCGGATGACGCCTCCTCCCGCCGGCACCGATCCGTTCCCAGAGATCGGCGCCCTCGAGGCACGGCTGCGTGGCCTCGAGCAGGCGGGCCTAACCAATCCCTTCCTCCGGGCCAACGAACGGGTCCGCGGCCGGACGGCGCGGATCGGCGGCCGCGACGTGATCAGCTTCACGAGCTTCGACTACCTTGGGCTCACCGGGCATCCGGACGTGACGCGGGCGGCGAAGGCGGCCATCGACCGCTTTGGATGCAGTGCCTCCGCGAGCCGGATGGTCGGCGGTAACAACACGCTCCTCGACGACCTCGATCGGGAGTTGGCGTCGTTCCTCGGCACCGAGCGCGCGACCGTCTTCCCCTGCGGCTACGGCACGAACGCCTCGGTCTTCAACCACCTCTTCGGCGCCGAAGATCTGATCCTCTATGACGAACTGGCCCACAACAGCATCGTTCAGGGAGCGGTCGCCTCGAAGGCGGGCAAGCGGAGCTTCCGCCACAACGACCACGACCAGCTCGACGGCCTCCTCCGCGACCTCCGCCCGAAATACCGGCGCGTCGTCGTGGCGATCGAGGGGGTCTACAGCATGGATGGCGACTTCCCCGATCTGCCCCGGTTCATCGAGGTCAAGCGTCGTCACGACGCCATGCTCTACGTGGACGAGGCGCACTCGATCGGCACGATGGGGCCGGAGGGGCGCGGGATCTGCGACCACTTCGGCGTCGATCCCGCCGAGGGGGATCTGTGGATGGGGACGATCAGCAAGGCTCTCGGCGCTGGCGGTGGCTACCTCGCCGGGAGCGAGCGGCTCATCCGCTACCTTGGCTACACGACGCCGGCATTCGTCTTCTCCACCGCCTGCTCGCCGCCGAACGTGGCGGCGGCCCTCGAGGGGCTCAAAGTCATCCAGCGCGAGCCGTATCGCGTGACGCGGCTCCGCGAACGGTCGGAGCTGTTCCTCAAGCTCGCCGCCGACTGCGATCTCGACACTGGCTCGAGCGCCGACACGCCCGTCATTCCGGTCATCGTCGGCGGCTCGAATCGGGCGATCCTTGTCTCGCAGCTGCTCCTCGAACGGGGCATCAACGCCCAGCCGATCCTCTATCCGGCCGTCCGCGAGTCGGCGGCCCGGGTCCGGTTCTTCCTCACCGCCGAGCACACCGAGGATCAGATCGTGCGCACCGTCGAGGCGCTCTCGGAGGTCGTGCCGATGGCCACCCGCGCCATCGGCTGACCGCTGTCGGGGGGGGCGGGGTCGACCCCAAAGATTCCATCCCGCCACGGGGGCGGGAAGCGGCGGAAGAGGCGGTCGGCGACCACGAGGAGCGCCGGCAGCATCACAAGCTCTGCCAAGGTGGCGGCGGCGACGGCCGCGCAGGCGAGGATCCCGAAGCTCGAAAGCGACGGCACCCGTGACACCGTCACCGCGGCGAAGCCGATGGTGAGCACGACGCCGCCGAGGATGATCGCGTTGCCCGTTTCGGCGACGCCCCGGCGGATCGCCGATTCCATCGACAGGCCCGGCCGACGCTGCCGCTTGAGCGCGGTGAGGACATGGACAGTGTCGTCGACGGCCAGGCCCAGACAGACGTTGAAGACGATCACCGTCGCCGGATCGAGATGCCTGCCTGTGGCGACCATCACCGCCGCGATCACCGCCAGCGGAAAGATGTTGGGGATGAGACTGATCAGGCCGGCCAGCGGGGAACGGAACGCCAGCGCCAGGATCGTTCCGATCACGACGACCTCGAGGGCCAGGCTTGAGCCGAGGTCGCGGACCAATTGCCGGACGTTCCGCGCCGACAGCACCGACATCCCGGCGAGTTGGAATCGCCACCCCGGATGCGAGGCCTCGAGTCCGACGAGCCCGGCATCGATCCGGTCGTAAACCCTCTCGAGCGTCCGCGAGCCGATGTCGCGGATCCGAGCCCGCACCACCGCCACGCGCTCGGTCGGATCGACGAGATCGGCAAAGTCGGTGGCGTCGAGACGGCGCCTGGCCCGCTCGCCGATCGTCCCCGCCACGGTGGCCAGTGACACGGCGCGGATCGCCGGGTCGGCCGCCTCGAGGACGCCGTGAACGGCCGCGATCCCGTCGAGGACGCTCGGCTCCCGCCAGTCGAGCCCGCTCGGCCAACGGACGATCACATCGGCGCCGAACGCCCCGCCGAACTCCTCGTCGACGTGGAGGAGGGCACGCGACGAAGCGGCGCCGCGGGGCAGGGCATCGGAGACCCGGTTGTCGGCATCGAGGCCGGAGGAGAGGAGGCCGAGGGCGAGGGTGGCAACGAGGCTCAGCGCGGCGATCCCCCGGGCATGCCGCACCGACCAGCCGGCGAGGAAGGCTGCCAGCCGCGAGGCGGCCCGCGACGACTGACCGAGCCGCATGCCCCGAAAGGCGGGGAGCGAGGCGAGTAGGGGGGTGAGGAGTGTGACGGCGGTGAAGCTCGCCAGCGCCCCCGCGGCCGCGGCGACGCCGAAGGTGCGCACCGCCTCGATCCGCGCGGCAGCCAGCGACGCAAATCCGATCGCCGTCACGAGGCTCGTCAGGCCACACGCCGTACCGACGCGTTGGATCGCTCCGGCCGAGGCGGCCGAGGCCCCGATCCCGCGGCGGGCGCTGCGGCGCATGTCCTCGATGAAGTGGATCGAGTCGCACGTCCCGACGACGAGGGCCAGCGACGGCACGACGCTCGTGAGAATGTTGATCTTCGCGCCGCACAAGCCCAGCACCCCCATCGCCCAGACCGCACCGACGAGCGGCGGAAAGCTGGCGACGATCGTCGAGGAAAAGCTGCGGGCCACGCTCGCTGAGAGGATCAGGGCCAGCGACATCCCCAAGGCGTTGAAAACGATCATGTCGCGGCGGAGCGCCTGCGACGCCTCGGCACGGAGGGCGGGGAGGCCGGTGAGCTCGCCCTCGATCCCGACGCGGCCCGCGAGCGCCGCGGTGATTCCCGCAAGCACGCCCTCGGCGGCCGCTGGGGTGTCGCGGCCGTCGGCAAGCCGCACCAGCAGCAGCGCGCTTTGGGCATCGGCCGAGAGGAGGTGGCCGGCGATGAGGGGGTGCTTCGAGCAACGCTCGAGCGCTTGAGCGCAGCCTGCCTCGTCGAGCGGCCCCGACACGCGGGGGATGGCCGGCAGGAGGGCGCCAGCCGCCCCCTGGCGCCGGACATCGAACATCGACCGCACCTCCTCCACGCCGTCGACCCGCTCGAGATCGTCGACGAGGTCGCGGAGCTTCCCGAGCGGCACGGGGGCGAACAGGGGCCCGGTCGTGGCGGTGACCCGGACGATGCAATCGCGATCGGGAGCGCCGAAGCGGTCGGCGATCTCGTCAATGACAACGAAGTCATCGCTGCCGTTGCGGAGGAGCGACCGGAGGTCGTCGTCGATCCGCAGCCGGGAAAGTCCGAAGGCGGCGAGGATCGAACAAACGACGGTCGCCAGGATCACCCGGCGTCGCCAGCCTGGGTCGGGGCCGCCTGCGTCTCCTCCTGGCATGGGTCGCGGTCCTTCAGGAGGTGGAGTTCATCCGGATCGACGATCCATCCTCGGCAGTTGGCCGCGCCACACTGGCAGCGGATCGAGGCATCGGCCGGCCAGCAATAATCGATGAGCAGTTCCCCACCCGGCTCGATGTCGCGGATGGTCTGGAGCCAGAGGCGATCCTCGACGACGGCCTGCGGATCGTCCTCGTCGAACCAATAGAAGAGTTCGCAGTTCGGATCGCAACTGTGATTCACGAAGCGAAGCGGGGCGGATGGCTCCAGCACCTTGCCGCTGGGGAGTTCCATGCAGTAGCTCGGGTCGACGGGATGATCGTCGCAAACCTGACCGAAGATCTCGCCGAGCACCATCCCGGATTTCAGCCGGCGGCGGGCGAAAACCCCGGTGCCGACGTGGGTGGGGCCGGGCTGGACGAGCGTCAGCAGCCGCTCACGGTCGGCACGACGGGACAACGCGGCCTCGTGGCTCATCGGTGGCAGGTCCGGGGGAGATGGGGCGGGAGGGAGCTCCGGAGCGACCGCGAGCCTCAACTGGCGGAATCTAGCCGTCGGCCGCGACGGACGTCAACCATCCAACCGGCAGGGAGGCTGCGCTGACGAGGGCGCGCGGGGGCGCCGCTGGCTCGATGACAATGGTCGAGCGGGTTGTGCCCTCGGTCGAACGACTTCCCGCGGGTATCCTTGCCAGCGGCCCTGAACCGCCACCAGCCGCGGTGGCCGCCCACGTCGGAGGGAGACTTGATGAGCCGCGACAACCAGCAAGAGTTTCAGCCGGGGCATGTGGCCAAGCCTGACGAGGGGACGATCCTCGGGCATCCGCCGGGGCTGTTTCTCCTCTTCCTCGTGGAGATGTGGGAACGCTTCAGCTACTACGGGATGCGCGGGTTGCTCGTCCTTTATCTCATCGCCGGCCTGTACTCCGCCAAACTGCCCGACGGCGCCGAGGCCCGCTTTGCCACCGGCAGTGCCGTGGAGGTGACGACGGCCGCCGGGATCGCGAAGGGAAAGGTCGTGCGCGTGTTCGAGGATGAACAGGCCACGGACAAGGGGCGGATGCTGCAGCTGAGCGTTCCCGCGGCGGACGGCACCTCGGAGAGCCGCACGATCCCGCTCGCGGAGATCACGGCCATGACCGTGGGGCCAGGGGCCAATCCCGGGCCGGGCTGGACGAAGAAGACGGCAAGCACCCTTTACGGCTGGTACACAGGGCTTGCCTACCTGTTCCCGATCTTCGGCGGGATCATCGCCGACAAGCTGATCGGCACCCACCGTTCGATGGTCGTTGGCGGCCTCCTCATTGCCATCGGCCACGTCGTCCTCGGGGCCTCGGGCTTCGGGCCGCTTGCCCACAGCGATCTGGGGATGTCGGTGTTCGTCGCCGGACTGGCGATCATCGTCCTCGGGACCGGCCACTTCAAACCGAGCGTGTCGGTGATGGTCGGGCAGCTCTACAAACAGGGGGACCCACGCCGCGACGGGGCGTTCACCATCTTTTACATGGGGATCAACCTCGGGGCGTTCCTGTGCGCGTTCGTCTGCGGTACCCTCGGCGAGAAGGTTGGCTGGCACTGGGGCTTCGGCGCTGCCGCCGTCGGCATGATCGCCGGCCTCGTCCTCTACACGATCCTCCGGCCGAAATACCTCGCCGACATTGGCCTGCCCCCTGATGGACGGGGCGCTTCCGCGCCGCTCTTTGTCGTCGCGAGCCTCATCCTGGGGGCCCTCTGCGGCCTCGCCTACCACTACGGCTTCCTGAACGCCTTCGCCGGACTCCTCTCGCCGCTGGTCGTGGCGGTGCTCGCCGCGGTGATCCTCGGCCTCGTGGTGTGGTTCGTGTGGATCCAGCGGCCCGAGGATCGTGGCCCCACCGCCTCGATCTTCCTCTTCATGGCCTTCAACGTCTTCTTCTGGATGGCCTTCGAGCAGGCCGGGTCGTCGATCAACGTTTTCACCGAGCAGAACACCAACCGCACGCTGTTCGGTTGGGAGATCCCGGCGACCTGGTTTCAGTCGGTGAATGCCGGGCTGATCTTCACGCTCGCCCCGCTCTTCGCCGGCCTCTGGACGCGCCTCGGCAAGCATGGGCTCGATCCCAGCCAGCCGATGAAGATCGCGCTGGGGCTGATCTCCCTCGGCGTCGGGTATCTGTTCATGGTTTGGGCCGGGATGTCGGTGAAGGATGGCGCGAAGGCGTCGATGGCGCTCATCTTTCTCACCTACTTCTGGCACACCGTCGGCGAGCTCTGTCTCTCCCCCACCGGTCTGTCGTACGTCACGAAAGTGGCGCCGAAGCGATTCGTGTCGCTGTTGATGGGGGTGTGGCTGGTATCGAGCTTCGTTGCCAATCTCGCCGGGGGGCAGATCGCCGCGGAGGTCGAGGCGATCGAACGGGGCGAGATCAAGCTGCCGTGGAACTTCGGCGGGCAGGCCGATTACTTCTTCCTGTTCGTCGTCACGTCGATCGGGGTGGGCGTCGCTGTGGCGCTCGCCACGCCGCTGCTCAAGACGCTCATTCAAGGGCGCGATAAGAACGACGCTCCCACCACTGGGCACTGATTTTTCCGCAATTTCCGTCCAGAAGCCGTCGCTGGCTTGCGTCTGTCCATAGCCGCCGCATCGGGCGGCTGACCCTGTCCGTTCCAGCCAGCCAACCCCGAGCTCGCGAATGCCCCCGCGGCTCCTCCTTGTCACCGTCGACCGCCTCCCGGCATGGATCGTCCCGGCCTGGGGAGCGACGTGGGTGTCGGCCCCTGCGCTCGATGCCCTTGCCGGCCGTGGCGTCGTCTTCGATCGCCTCATCGCTCCCTCCCTCGATCCGGGGCAAACCCTCGACGCCCTCGGCGGTGCGCTTGTCACCGCGGCCGCCCGGGCCGGCCTCCGCCCGACGCTGGTCACCGACGATGCCGCCTTCGCGGCACGATGGGCTGCGGAGGGAGACGGCGTGGCGCTATCGGTGACGGTCGTGCCCGCGCTCGTGCCGCGCCGCTTGGCGCGCCGCGCGGAGGAGACGAATCTCGGCCGCTTGTTCGCCGCGGCCCGCGGGCTGTTGGCCGGCGGCGAGGAGAGCATCGTGTGGGTCCATGCCGGCAGCCTCGGGCTTGCGTGGGACGCGCCGGAGTCGTTCCGTGAGCCGTATCTCGATCCGGATGATCCGCCCCCACCGGAGGGCGTCGCGGTGCCGTCGTTGCGGATCGACGCCGATACCGATCCCGATCTCGTTATGGGGCACCGCCAGCGGCTGGCGGCCCAGGTGTCGCTCCTCGATCGGTGTCTCGGTGAACTCGTTGCCGTGCTCTCGGCGCCTCCGCTGTCAGCGGAGGCGTGGACGATCTGTTTTGCCGGCGTTCGCGGGATGCCGTTGGGCCTCCACGGCCTCGTCGGCCTCCCCGGTGGCGACGCGGCCGAGATGCCCTTCGGCGAGAGCCTTCATCTGCCGGCGCTGGTCGTCGACGGCCGGGGGCGGATGGCCGGGCAACGCTATCCAGGGCTCGTCATGCCCGCCGATGTCGGCGAGACGCTCCGGGAGATCGTCGGGTTGCCCGCGCGCCTTCCTGCCACCGCTGAGGAACCGGCGCGGCCGATGTCTGACCTCCTCGACACCTGGACGCACGACGATCGCGACCGCGTCATCGGTGTCGTGCCGGGAGGCATGGCCGTCGTGACGACGCACTGGTTTTATCTCGAGGAGGATGTCACCGACGCGGAGGCCCGCCGTCGGCTCCATGCCAAGCCCGACGACTTCTTCGAGGTTGCCGATGTCAGCAGCCGATGCCCGGAGGTGATGGCGACCCTGAGGGAGATCGCCGCGGCGGCGCGCGTGGGCGACCGCCGAGCTTGGACGGCCCCCCTCGGGCCGGCCGGTGAGATCGCCTGAACCCACCCGGCGGTCCTCGGGCCCCCCAGGCGGCGGCCGGGAAGCTGCCGGAAGTGGTGTTTCTGCCCGGGAAACAGCGGTGGTGAGGCCTGCCGTGGGCCGCTATCCTCCCCGCCCCGTCCGCCCGGTCCTCCGGTGCCAAGCCCGCGCGCGCCCAATGCCCGACCGTCCTTCCAGCCCGCGTCTGCCGACCGTCGCCCCCTTCGGGGAGGCGCTTGTGGCTGCCATTGTCATGGTCATCCTGGCGCTGCCGGGGATGGCCGCGCCCCCGACGCTCGCGGAGGCCGTGACGCCGCTCCCTGTGGTGAGCGCGGGGCATGATGCGGGGACGGACGGCGCTGCGACGGTGCCCACGGTGGCGATCCGTGTCATCTGGGGAGGGGGAAAGCCGCGGCGCTGGTCGGGGACGATCCGTGTCGTTGGTCAGACGCATCCCGAGGAGGCATTGACGAGCCTCGACGAGGCGGATCAGGGGACGCTTCCGTGGCGGTTGATCTCGGCCGATCCCCTGGCCGCCGCGCGGATCCACGCCGTCGGTCGGACGGTGTTCGTTCATCAGCCGGCCGAATGCCCGCTCGATGGCGTCGAACTCGGCGTCGCCGATTGGCAGACGGCGCGGGTCGTGGTCGACCTCATGCCGGATGGTCGGGCCGACCAGGCCCGCCATGCCGAGTATCGCGTCGCCGACCTGATCGAGGCCGCGGCCCACGACTCCCTCGACGACGCTGCCAATCGCCTCACGATTCGCCGGGGCCCGGGGGATGAGATCCGCGTCTCGATCGACGGGGGATCGCTGCGATCCCCGGGGGAGACGGTCCGATTCGGAATCGATCCGCTCCTGCCGCCACGGGCAGCCGCAGGGGCGACGGTGGAACTCCGGGTGAAGGTCCGCGACACCGCCGATGGAAGCGAGACCCACACCCGCTCCTATCTCCTCCACGAGATGGCGCCTTGTCCCGGGGAGGAATGCCCGTCCGGCCCCCCGCAGCGTTTCGACCCGCTCACCGTCGACGTGCCGCTGCCGCCGCGCGAAGGGGCCTACGACGTCACGATGGAGATCACCGAACGCGGAGGGCTCCGCTGGGCCCGGCCGCTGGCCTCGCGGACGGTGCAGCTCGTCGCCGTCACGGCGACCACCCCACGGCCGCGCGCCGAGGGGGATTGGAGGGTGCTCTACGAGCTCGATCCGACCAGCCCGCGCCTCATGGAGCGTCTCCGCCGCCTCCCGTCGATGGGGCGCCAGGCGGCCCAGAGCCTGCCGCATGTCCCCCTTCCGGTCACGATTCCGAAGGTGCCGCTGCCGTCGGTGTCGATCTCGCGGATCCCCGGTGTCGGGTCGGTCGTGCCCCGGCTCACCGGGCTGCTCCCGGCCGGGCACTCGATGCTCGAGCCGCACCCGGTGGGAGCTCTGTTCCGACTCCCGCCGTCCCGATCGGCCGATGAGTTAGCCTGGGAGGCGATCCAGCTTTCCGGTGTCGTGCCCGGCGCGCCGCACCGGCTGGAGATCGATCATCCCCTCGCCGACGACGAGATGGTCTCCATTACCGTGCTCGAGCAGGTGGGGCCTGGCGTGGTGGCGACGTATCAGGGGGGATTCGCGGTGGAGGGGCAGGCCGGATCAACCGGGGTCGGCCGCCATGCCTGCACCTTCTGGCCTCACACGCGCGCACCTCTGATCGTGATCGGCAACGGGTCGCTGCGCACCCCCGCCTCCTTCGGCACGGTGCGGATCCTCGCCGGCCCCGCCCACCTCCCCACCGCGACGACGATGCCGAACGGGCAGGCTCCGCGCCGATCCACCTACGGCGTCGTCGAACTGCCCGATCTCGACGGCTTTGGTGGACCGTTCCGCGTCGAATCAGATGGTGGCAGGATGCATTCCGACTGGCGGACAACGCTCGTCGCGGCCCGGACGAGCGCGGAATGGTTCGCAGCGCAGGGGGCCGCCGGGGCGATGGTCACCGTGTTTGCCGACGGCGCGGCGGCCTGGCCATCGTCGAAGGCCGCGGCGGCCCCGCGTTGGGATGGCACGGGCAGCTTCGACTCCCCGTTCGAACCGGTGCCGAAGGACGTCGTCGAACTGCTCTGCCGAACCTACCGCCGCCAGGGATTACGGCTCGTGCCGGCGATCGACTGTCACGGCCCGCTCCTTGCCGTCGAGGCCCGGCTCGCCGCCCAGACGGATGCCACGGGATTGGTCTGTGTCGGCCGGGACGGCCGGCCGCGACGCGGCGGATCGCCGCTCTACAACATCCTCGATCCCCGGGTGCAGGAGGCGATCGAGGGGATCGTGTTTGAACTTGCCGGTCGGGTCGAGGGCCGTGAGGCTGTCGACGGGATCGCGCTGCTCCTCCCCCACGATGGCTGGTTTCATCTTCCCGGCGTGGCGTGGGGGCTTGATGACGCCACCTTCGCCCGCTTCATCGCGGCGCATCCCACCGCGGCGGCGGCGGTGGCGGCTGCGGGCCCGGATGCGATGCGGGCCGACGATGTGCGGTTCGCCGTCCGGGCCGCGCTCGTCGAAGGCCAACTCCGCGAATCGTGGCTCGATTGGCGCTGTGCCGAGATCGCAGCCTTCGTCGAGCGACTCGCCAGTCGCATCGCCGCTCAGGATCCGGAGCGGACGCTGTCGATCGTTCCTACGACCTTGTTCACCGCCGGTGATCTCGCCACCCGGTTCCGGCCCGTCCTCGCCCAGGAGCCGGCGACAGCCGAGATCGGCCGTGAGATCGGGCTCGATCCGGCGCGACTCACCGCCACCGACTCCGTCGTGTGGGTGTCGCCGCACGTCCATGTCGCCACCGATACCATGGTCGAGCGCGACACGCTTCGGCTGATGAACCGGACTGCGGGAATGGAAGCGGCGCGGGCCCGGCGCCGGGCGGCGCTGGCGCTCGAGCAGCCGACCGCAATCGATCTTCGTCCCGTCGTTGCCGCCGGTACGTTCGGCAGCGCCGCCACCACCGCGCCAGCCCGCGTCCACGCCGTCCGCACCGGCGTCGCCCGCGAGCGGATGCTCGCCGAGATCGTCTCGGCTGCCGACTGCGAGCGGGTTTACGATTCGGCGCTCGCCTTTCGGCAGGCTGACGATCTCGATCATCGGCTCGCCCGAATGCTCGCCACGCTCCCGGAGAGTCGGCTGGAGACGATTCCCGACGCTCCGCCTCCCCTCGTGGCTCGGGCCGTGTCCGGGAAAGCGGGAACGGCCGTCGTCGTCACGAATCTCTCGCCGGTGCGGTGTCGAGCCCTTCTCGACACGACTGCCACCACCGCCAGACTCTTCGACGGCGTCGACACGCGCCCGCTCGCTGCCGATCCTACGGGGGAGATCGCCTTCGATCTCGGGCCCTGGCAGACGCGCGTGGTGACCGGTGTCGGGCCGGCAACGTTGCGGGGAGCCGGGGTGGAGTTCGATGCCGGTCTGGCGGAGCGGATCGAGCGCGATCTGATGCGATTGCGGAAACGGCGAGCGGCGCTCGAGATGCCGGCCCCGGTCGAGGTGCTCGACAACCCCGGCTTCGAGTTTCCAGACCACGACGGTGGCGTGCCGGGATGGGAGCTTCTCGAACCGCAGCGAGGGAAACTGCGGATCGTGTCCGGCGCTCCGGATGGCACCGGTCGGGGCGTGGCCTTCGGCTCGGAACATGGCCTGGCCACCCTCCGCAGCAATCCTTTCTCACCGCCAGCGACGGGCCGGTTGAGCATCGCCCTCTGGTTGCGGATCGAGCCGGGCGATCCCCAGCCAGTGCTGCGAATCGCGCTGGAGGGCCTGCAGGACGACCGGGAGTATTATCGCTTTGCCGCGGTCGGCCACGGCCCCGCGTCACGTCCCCTTTCTCCGCAGTGGTCGCAGTTTGTTCTCCAGGTTGACGACCTGCCGACGCGCGGGATGGAATCGCTCCGCGTCCGGCTCGATCTGCTCGCCGGGGGGACGGTGCAGGTCGATGACGTGCGGATCTTCGATCTCGCCTTCGACGAGTCGCAGCGAGTTCAGCTGTCGAAGGTCTTGGCGCTGGCCGATCACCATCTCGCGTCAGGCGATCTCGGTGCCTGCGTCCTCGACCTCGACAGCCACTGGCCGCGGTTTCTCGACGCCTTCGTCACCGACGACGCCGCCGATCGGGCGGCGCTCGCTGCGGGCATCGGCGCCCGTCGTGGGGCTGGAGTCGATGCCGAGGAAGGCGGAGCCCGCGGCTCGGCCGAAAAGGCCGCCGACGCCAAGGCCAGCGCCGATCGGACACGGACCGGCTTCCTCGATCAGGTGCGCCGCTGGTGGAAGTGAAGCCGCGGCGCGGCCGTCGTCATCAGGTCAGGTCAGATCAGCCGGGAGGCCAAGTGAGTGGCCGGCCGGCGAGGAGATGAAGGTGGAGGTGGTCGACCGACTGCCCGCCATCCCGCCCGCAATTGAACACGAGCCGGTAGCCGTCGGTGATCCCGAGATTTCTGGCCACGTCGGCGGCCGTGAGGACGAGGTGCCCGACGAGCGACGCATCCTCCGGTGCCAGCGCGGCGACGTTCACGATTGACCGCTTGGGGATGATGAGGAGGTGGACGGGTGCCTGCGGGTTGACGTCGTGGAACACGAGGCACCGATCGTCGTCATGGACGATCCGGGCCGGAATGCTTCCGGCGATGATTTTCGAGAAGATCGTGTCGGTCAAGGCATCACTCCGGCAGGCATGGCTCGAAACCGCCCCGGCTCATTCGGCGGCCGGCGGGTCTGCGGCCGGGCTGGAGGCGTTGCTCGTGGCGGCCGGCTTACGGATCCGCCGGCGCGGGGCCTTGGGGAGCGCCCACTCCTTCGTGAGACACTCGAACACCTCGGGCGTTTCGTAGCGGATCACGTCACTCCCCTCCGGCATCGGCCCGACGAGTGATCGGAAGACCGGTGCGCCGCGGAGTTCGAGGTCGGTGCTGCAATCGTCGATTCCCACCTGGATGTGGGTCTTGAGGAGCGGCTCCGGGGAATCGAAGTCGCGGATCAGCAGTTCACCGTCGGCACCCCTCGTCACGATCCGCCACGTGTTCTTCGCCATTGCCGTCATCGCTCCTTCTGCCGCGGCGGTGGGCCGCTCCTGATGGCCCGCCGCGCTCCCCGTCGGGGAGCAGCGCACGGCTGCCTGCGGTGTTGATCGACCATGTGGGCGGCCGGATCCACTCGCTGCTCTGAAGGCGTTGCCGTCGGCACCTGGGGTGTTCCCGGCACGACGCCTACAGGCGGACCAGCCCGGCGGGCCTCAGCCGACCGGCGATCCGACATTCCCCGCCACGGGATCGGTGGTGCGTCGGGCAGGCCGTGGCACCCGACCGAAATCCTGATCGATGGCGAACTTCGCCATCCGCATCAGCCGCGGATGATCGAGTGTCGGGCAGGGGATGTGGCCCGCGATGGCCTCGACGTTGGCCCGGTCGAAGGTGGGGTCGTTGCGGAAGTAGGAGCGGTAGACGTCGAGTTGGGCGGCGAGATTGTCGGCAAACCACTGCTCGTCGCACAGTTCCGGATCATCCGGCGAAGCGGCCTTCGAGTAGCGCTCGACCGCTTCCTGAACGAGCGTGCCGAGAGCGACGTTCGAGACTGGCTCCGGATGGGTGACGTGGAACGTCCGGCCGCGGGCCTCGGGCTTCTGGACACAGTGCGCGATGACCGCCGACACCCAGTCGACCGGCACGAAGTTCTTCGTGTGTGACGGCGCTGCCCCGAGGAGCCGGATGATGGCCGGACCACTCGTCGTGCCGAGAGGGACCTTCGCGAGGAGCGTGTGCCCGAGTCGCAGGACGGCAAACAGACCGTGGTAGGTCGAGGTGAACCCGGTGCTTGAATCGCCGACGATGATCGAGGGGCGGTAGACCGTCACGCTCGCCGGGCCGGCGGCAGCCCGGATCATCGTCTCCGCCTCGACCTTGCTGCGCTCGTAGTCGTTGCCGAAGTCCTGGCCGACGTCGAGGTCGTCCTCCGCGATGGTGCCGGCTCGCAGGCCGCAGACATAGGCCGTGGAGACGTGGTGGACGTGTTCGATGTCCGCGGCGCGAACGACGTCGAGCATGTTCGCGGTGCCGGTGACGTTCGAGAGCCACGGTTCGGCCGCGCGGTCGCTCCCCCGAAAGCTCAAGCTCGCGGCATTGTGGAGGAGACCCGAGCAGTGCCGGGCGACCCATCCGAGATCGGCATCGGAGAGCCCGCAGCGAGGCATCGTCAGATCGCCGGCGAGCACCCGGGGACGGGGGAGTCGTTTGCCGAGTTCGATCTCCCAGTCGCTCACGATCCGCTCGACGCGGGCCTCGGGCGATTCCCGCCGGCTCCGCCGGACCACGACGGCCAGGGG
>CAMCCR010000029.1 GCA_945873085.1 Candidatus Kuenenia stuttgartensis
GCCTGTCCCGGTGCCGTGGTCGGGAGCCAACTCGAGGCGCTCGATCCGTGGATCGAGATCGCGCCGGCCAGGCTCGCCGACGTCTGCCGCTGGTTGAAGACTGCCGGCGAACCGCGTTTTGACGCGCTTGAGTGCATCACGGCCGTTGATTGGTTCGAGCCTGATGCCAAGAAGGCCGCGAAGGTCTCGTGGCAGCCCCACCTCGAACTCGTCTACCACCTCTGGAGTACGCCGGCGCGGGCCAGCCTCGTGCTCAAAGTGAATCTGCCCCGCTGGAGCGGCGATGTGGCCGGCCATCTTCCGGAGCTGCCGAGCGTGACGGGGGTGTGGCGCACCGCTGACTGGCACGAGCGCGAGGTTTACGATCTCTCCGGAGTTCTGTTCACCGGCCATCCGGATCTGCGCCGGATCCTCTGTCCGGAGGATTGGGTCGGGCATCCGCTTCGCAAGGATTACGAGATGCCTCTGGAGTATCACGGCATCCGCGCCCGTTGATTCCGTCCCTGGCTTTTTTTCCAACCCCGACTGCAACTTCTGCACCCTTGTCCCTCCCGTAGCAAGCCGCCATGTCAAACCTCATCGACGACGATCCGCGGATCATTGAGTTCGACGTCCGCACCGACGAGATGCTCGTCAACATGGGCCCCCAGCACCCGAGCACGCACGGTGTGCTCCGGCTCGTGCTCCGCACGGACGGCGAGATCGTCTCGGAGACCGAGCCGCATATCGGCTACCTCCACCGCTGTGCGGAGAAGATCGGGGAGAACGTCTCGCCCCGGCAGTGGATTCCGTACACCGACAGGCTCGACTACCTGGCGGCGATGAACATGAACCTCGGCTGGGCCCTGACCGTCGAGAAGCTGATGCGGCACGGGGTGGGGGAAAAGGCCCGCCACCTCCGGGTGCTGATCGCCGAACTCAACCGCATCGCCAGCCACCTTGTCGGGATGGGGGCCTACGGCCTCGACTTGGGAACCTTCAGCCCGTTTCTGTACGCATTCAGGGAACGGGAAAAGATCCTCGACCTGTTTGAAGAGGCCTGCGGTGCCCGGCTGACGTACAGCTACATCACCGTCGGCGGGGCCACGGCCGATTTGCCGTCGGGCTGGTTGCAGAAGTGCGAGGCCTTCCTCGATCAATTCGAGCCGATCATCAAGGAGTATCACGCCCTCCTGACCACCAACGCGATCTTCGTGAAGCGCACGGCAGGCGTCGGCGTCCTCTCCCGGGAGATGGCGATCGACTATGGCTGCAGTGGTCCTGTGCTTCGTGGCAGTGGCGTCGATCAGGACATGCGGCGCGACGGCGAGAGCCTCTACACCGGCATGTACGACGGCTATGCCTTCGAAGTGGCGGTGCAAAAAGACGGCCGATATCCCCGGGACCACACCTATCCTTCCGTTCCGAAGGAGGTCGTGCTCGGCGACTGCTGGCACCGGTTCTTCGTGCGGATGCTCGAGGTGGTGCAGTCGATGGATCTGGTCCGCCAGTCGATCGACCGCTACGCGGCCTGCCGGGAACCGCTCGGCGAACCGCTGAAGCTTGCCGAGAAACTCCCCGTCGGAGACGCCTACCTCGAGACAGAGGCTCCCAAGGGGCAGATGGGCTTCTACATCGTCGGCAACGGCACGTCGATCCCGTGGCGTGTCCGGGCCCGGTCCAGCTCCTTCTCCAACCTTTCGGTGACCCACGAACTCTGTCGGGGCTGCTTGATTGCCGACGTTCCGGCGATCGTGGGGAGCCTCGACATCGTGATGGGGGAGATCGACCGCTGACTCCGGGGCGATGATTCTGGCAGGCTGCGTGTGGGTCGGCCCTGCGGCGGATTCCCCGTCGGCACTTGTGATTCAGGGCGGTGTAGGTCAAACTTCGTGCGAATTTTCACGATGTCGTTTTCCGGCGGGAAAAACCTCCGTTCGACCGGGTTTTTCCAGAGCGTGAAGTGGGTGTTACATGGCTGATTTCCTCATCGGACTCGGACTGCCTGGCTGGCTGGCGTGGAGCATCGCCGCCCTCGTGGCTGCCATCCTCCTCCTCAATGTCATCGCCGGCGGCGCGCTGGTGTTCATCTGGGCGGAGCGGAAGATCGCCGCCCGTATCCAGGATCGACTCGGCCCCACCCGCACCGGCGGCCGTTTCGGGTGGCTCCAGTCGCTCGCTGACGGCATCAAACTCCTGGCCAAGGAGGATCTGATGCCCGAAGGGGCGGATGGTCTGCTCTTCCGCCTCGCCCCCTACGTCAGTTTCTGCGCTTCGTTCTGTGCGTTCATCGCCCTTCCCTTCGCCTTTGACGTCGTCGGCCAACGCCTGAACGTAGGCGTCTTCTTCGTCGTCGCCGTGCTCGGCTTGGAGGTGTTTGGCGTGATCCTCGCCGGCTATGCCTCTGCCTCGAAATGGTCGTTGTTCGGAGCGATGCGTGAGGCGGCCCAGGTCGTGAGCTACGAGGTGCCGCTGGGGATGTGCGTCGTCGTGCCGGTGATGCTCGCCGGTACGATGGACCTCGTTACGATCGCGGAGAAGCAGTCCGGCTGGATGTCGAATTGGTATCTGTTCCACGATCCGTTCACGTTCGTGATCTTCTGGATCTATGTGACCTGTGCCGTGGCGAGCGTGAATCGGGCTCCGTTCGATCTGGCCGAGGCCGAAAGCGAACTCGTGGCCGGTTTCCACACGGAGTACTCGGGGCTCCGCTGGAGCTTCTTCTTCATGGCCGAGTATGGCTCGATGTTTCTCGTCAGCGCCCTGGCAGCGGTGCTGTTCCTGGGCGGATGGAACGGGCCAGTGCCTGTCGCACAACTCGTCGGCCTTAGTGAAGGCACCGGGGACAGTGCCGCCTATTTTGTCCGGCTGCTCGGGCTGGCCAACCTCATCGGCAAGGCGACTTTCGGCGTTTTGTTGATGATGTGGGTTCGGTGGACTCTCCCCCGCCTGCGGATCGATCAGGTGATGACGACCTGCCTCAAGTACTGCACGCCGATCGCGGCGGTGATGTTTGCTGGCGCGATGTTCTGGCAGTTGTTCCTCCCCGGTGGTCTCCTCCCCGGTTGGAGTCGTCCCGCCGGGGAGATCCGCGAGGGCTGGCTCGAAGGTCCGGGTGGGCTTCCGGCCACCAGTGCACCGGCGGTCGTTCGCTCCGCCGGTGTTGCGGCGGCTGAACCGTCCGATTCGTCCGGTCTGGCAAAGCGGAGCCCTCGGTGACGGGAATGCTCGATATGGACATCTCCTCCATGACGCACGTGATCGTTCCAGCTCTGGCAACGACGGCCCTGCCCGCTCTGCCGATGGCCGGTATCAACTGGCACTCGGTGCTTTTCCTCCTCTTCGCCGGGTTGGCCTGCGGGTTCGCCGTTGGTGTGGTGGCTGCCGACAACGTCGTTCGCATGGCCCTCTATCTCGTCTTCTCCCTCGGCGCCACGGCTGGGCTGTTCTTTCTTGCCGGCGCCGAGTTTCTCGGCGCGATGCAACTGATGATCTACGTCGGGGGGACGCTTGTCCTTCTCGTGTTCGGGGTCATGCTCACGGCCCAGGCGCCTTTTGTGTCGATCAAGCCGTCGTCGTCCGACCGCACCCTTGCCGCCGTCGCCGGTGCCTCGCTGTTGGCCCTCCTGTTGACGGCGGCATTTTCAGTCGATGCCTGGATGGCGCCCGGGGCCGGGGTGGTGCCGGCTCCGACGGCGACTCCTCTGGGGATGGCGCTGGTCGGTGTTCGCGTCGACACGCCGCCGTCCGGTTCGCCGAGCGGCGGCCACGCCGGATACATGCTGCCGTTCGAGATCGTCTCGGTGCACCTGCTGGTGGTTCTCGTGGGGGCCGCCTACCTCGCCCGTGCCAAACGCCGCCGGACTCCGCGGGCCATCGATGCCGTCGCTTCGGCGATGCCGGTTGAGCCTGCCGTGGTCGCTACGGCCGCCGTCGTGGCGCCAGGGCGGCCCACCGGCGGGGCGAAGTCGGCGCTCGTGGGAGGAGGACGATGATGAACGTTTCCGTGGCCGCTTCCATCCTGCCGTCAGGGCTCCCGTTGCCCGTCAGCTTTGGAATGATCCCGCTGTTTGCTGCCAATCCGTTTACCGAGCCGGTCGGGGTGATCCATTACCTGATCGTCGGAGCGGTGCTGTTCACTGCGGGCATCGCCTGCATGACTCTCAAGCGGAACGCGCTGGGGATCCTCATGGGGATCGAGTTGGTGCTCAATGGCGCCAACATCAACTTCGTTGCGTTCTCTTCCTCCTACCTCCGTGCCGAGGGGGCTCCGACGCTCGGGCTCGACGGGCAGGTGGTCGCGCTGTTCGTGATCCTGCTGGCTGCGGCGGAGGCCGCCGTGGCGCTTGCGATCACGCTCAATTTTTACAACAACCACGCCACCGTCGACGTCGACCGGGCCGACGACCTGAAGGGGTGAGCTCCGCTCCCGTACTCCCATGGACCTCGAATCCCTCCTGCCGACGCTTCTCGGGCTCGCCTGGCTGCTGCCTCTGGTGTCCTTCACCGTGATCCTCTTTGCCGGTCCCCGGCTCGGGAATCACGGCAAGGGGGCTGCCGGTGTCGCCACCGCGGCGATCGTCGGGGCGTTTGTGCTCTCGCTGTTCGCGTTCATCTCCTGGGTGGCGCAGCACCCGGTCCGCGCCGTGGCGCATGACGATCACGGTGGCGCCCATGCCGCGGCCGACCCAACGCACGGCTCGGGCGATCATGCTGCCACGCCTCACGGCACGGCCGCCGGACATGAGCCGGGGCACGACACGGGGCACGGGGAAGCTGGCCATGCCGGCTCGCCGGTGCACTATTCCGGCGACTGGTACACGCTCTACGAGGGGGGACGCCTCAAGCTCTCGATCGGCTGGTACATCGACGCGCTGACGGTGTTGATGTTCGTGATGATCACGTTCATCGCCACCTGCATCCATGTCTACGCGTCGGGCTACATGCACGATGAACTGCACGACTTTACCGACCACGAGGTCCATCTCGCCGACGGCAGCCATCTTCACCGCCCCGGGCGGTTCCACAGGTTTTTTCAGGCGCTGTCGCTGTTCTGTTTCTCGATGCTCGGCATCGTGATTGCGGGCAACCTGGCGATGGTGTTCATTTTCTGGGAACTGGTCGGTATCTGCTCGTGGTTCCTCATCGGCTTCTACTACGAGCGGAAAAGCGCCTCGAACGCCGCGAACAAGGCGTTCATCGTCAACCGCATCGGCGATTTCGGGATGCTGATCGGGCTGATGGCCCTGTGGGGCGCTCTGGGAACGCTGCACTTTGCTGACTCGACCGGCCCCGATGGCCATGCCCGGCCGGGGTTGTTCTCGCTGGTCAGGCCCCCGGTGGCGGGGCATGCCCAGTGGGTTCCCGATGGGATGGTCAAGTTTGCCGCGGCGGAGAAGGTCGGGGCGGTACTCCGCTCCCACGCCGATGATCCCCGGGCGGGGGTGGAGCAGGTGGAGGCCAAGGTCGAGGACTGGCGGGATGAGGGTTACGGGCGCTGGCTGCTCCTCGTGGCCGGACTCGGCATCTTCTGCGGGTGCATCGGGAAGAGCGCCCAGTTTCCCCTCTTCGTCTGGCTTCCGGACGCAATGGAGGGGCCGACGCCCGTCTCAGCGCTCGTCCATTCGGCGACGATGGTGGCCGCTGGCGTCTATCTCGTAGGGCGGTTCTATCCCGTCCTCACGCCCGATGCGCTCTTGGTCATCGCGTACGTCGGAGCGATCACCCTGTTCATCGCCGCCACGATCGCGTTGGTCGCCAACGACATCAAGCGGGTGCTCGCCTACTCCACCGTCAGCCAACTGGGCTACATGATGCTGGCGCTCGGCGTCGGGGGGTGGCTGGCCGGGCTGTTCCATCTCGTCACTCACGCCTTCTTCAAGAGCCTCCTCTTCCTCTGCTCGGGGTCGGTGATCCATGCCTGTCACACCAACGACATGCGGAAGATGGGGGGGCTTGCCAAGGTGATGCCGTGGACGAGCGGAACGATGCTCGTCGGCTGTCTGGCGATCATCGGTGCCGGCGTGCCGTTCCTCGACATCGGCTTGAGCGGCTACTACTCGAAGGATTCGATCCTCGCCCAAGCGCTTCTTTTCGCCCGCGAGAATCCGGCCCACTCGATCCTCTTCTACGCCGTCGCTGGCGGAGCGATGCTGACGGCGTTCTACATGTTTCGCCTCTGGTTCATGACGTTCGCCGGCCGCCCCCGCGACCATCACGTTCACGAACATGCCCACGAGTCGCCGCCGGTGATGGTTTATCCCCTCGTGGCCTTGTCGATCCTCGCAGTCGTGGCGGGGTGGACGCTGCCGGGGGGCTTCGGCATTGCCAACATGATCGAGCAGGCTCGTCCATCCGGCACCGGTGGGACCGAACTCGGTGGCCTGCTGTTCTCGGCCTTCAGCGTGCCGGCGGAGCATGCCAGCCATGCTCACGACATCCACGTCACCGCCTCGCTGACGGCCTTCGCCACGGCAGCCACCGGCGTGCTCCTCGCAGCGTTGATGTACGTCTGGGGCGTCATCCCGCCGGCAATGGTGGCCGCCGCCTTCAAGCCGCTCTACACGTTCCTCGCCAACCGGTGGTATTTCGACGAGATCTACCGCTTCCTCTTCGTCCTCCCGGTGCTTGGCATCTCCCGACTCGTGAGTGGCACCGACAAGGGGGTCATCGATCGGTTCATCGAGGGGCTCGCCTGGGGGGCCAAGCAGGTGGCCGGCTTCGATGCGTGGCTCGATCGGACGCTCATCGATGGCCTCGTCAACGGGACGGCGAGCGCCACGTACAGCGCCGGACTCGAGCTCAAGAAACTGCAGACCGGTCAACTCCGCCAGTACGTCATGTTCATCGCCCTCGGAACGGTTGCGATCTTCGTCCTCGCCGGATTGCTGTTCCGTTCCTCGTTTGCCGGCTGATCCTCCCGCCGGCTCCCCCCATCCCTCCAGCACCGCACACAGTTCCTCTCCGGATCAACGCCCCATGGGAATCGCACCGACCTTGGCCGTGACGCAGCCTGCGTTCTGGCCCCTCACGCTCATCCTCTTCCTGCCGGCCATCGTCGCCGGGCTCCTGGCGCTGCCGATCATTCCGCGCGGGAAGGACGACTCGATTCGCTGGGTCGGACTGGCGACCACCATTGCCGTCTTCATCCTCTCCCTTTGGATGGCCGTTCCCGCGATCTTCGGGGCAGGGAGCCCCGGGCAGTTCGTGGTCGGCGAAGCGGGGATGCAGGCGGTCGTGAAGCAGCCGTGGATTCCTGCCTTCAACATCGAGTATCTCCTCGGCGTGGACGGAATCAGCATGCCGCTGGTGCTCCTCACGACGTTTCTCGCGGTGCTCGCTGCTGCGGCGAGCTGGCCGATCGAGAAGCACGTGCGTCCCTACTGGATCCTCTTTCTGCTCCTCGAGACCGGGATGATCGGGGTTTTCGTCTCCCTCGACTTCTTCCTCTTCTACGTGTTCTGGGAGGTGATGCTCCTCCCGATGTACTTCCTCATCGGGATCTGGGGTGGACCCCGTCGCGAGTATGCCGCGATCAAGTTCTTCCTCTACACGCTCGCCGGCAGTGTGCTCATGCTTCTGGCGATCCTGATGCTCTACTTCGCCAGCGACGTTCGCACGCTCTCTGACGACCAACTGCTCGCCACCCATGTCGTCAGTCCGGTCCTTGAAGGGGCCGACCGGACAGCGGCGTTGACGGCGGTACACTCCCATCCCAAGCCGATCCACACGTTCAACCTCCTGGCGCTGGCGGCGATCGGCCAGTCCCCGGTTTCCCCGTTCGCTGCCACTTCGTTCTGGGGCATGACGCTGGAGTCGTGGGCCTTCCTCCTCCTCCTCATCGGCTTCATCATCAAAGTCCCGGTCGTGCCGGTGCACACCTGGTTACCCGATGCCCACGTCGAGGCTCCGACGCCGATCTCGATGATCCTCGCCGGGGTCCTCCTCAAACTCGGCGGCTATGGAATCCTCCGGATCTGCTACCCGATCTGCCCCGGAGCGGGATTGTCGTTCGCCTGGTTGGTGTGCGGGCTTGGCGTGGTGTCGATGGTGTACGGGGCCTTCGCCGCCCTGGCACAAAAAGACTTCAAGCGGATGGTGGCTTACAGCTCGGTGAGCCACATGGGATATGTCATGCTCGGCCTCGGTGTGTGGAGCGCGGTGGCCGGTCACGAGTACCAGTGGGATGCCTGGGCCCAGGGGGTCAACGGCGCCATGTTCCAGATGCTCGCCCACGGCATCAGTTCCGCTGGCATGTTCTTCATGGTGGGCGTCCTTTATGACCGCGTCCACCACCGCAACCTCGAGGAGTTCGGCGGGATCTTCAACCGGATGCCGCTCTATGCCTCGCTGGCAGTGGCGATCTTCTTCGCCGGGCTCGGGCTTCCCGGCCTCTGCGGATTCATCGGCGAGGTGCTCGTCACGCTCTCGAGCTGGAACTACAGCCGCCTGCTCGCCGTCTGTTCCGCGTTCACGGTGATTCTCACCGCCGCGTACATCCTCTGGGCGATTCAGCGTGTCTACCTCGGTGCGGAGTACAAGGGCCCACACGGCGACCATCTCACGCCGATGACCCGGCGGGAATTGGCGATCGCCGTGCCGCTGGTCGTGTTGGCCATCGTCTTCGGAGTGGCGCCGCAGTTGATCTTCAACTACATCACGCCGACGGTAAACCGGCAGGTGGAGACGCTTGCCGAGTGGACCCGTTCGGTGCATGACGGTCACCCGGCGGCGGCCGGTGCGACGGCAGCAGCGGACAACGGTGCTGTCGAACTGCAGGCCACGATCGATACCTTCACCGTGGGGGGTGGCCGGTGAATCCCGACCGCAATCTCGGCACGCTCCTCGACGGCACGCTCCATGACACGCTTGCCGTGTCGTTGCCCCATTTCCGCCCGGAGCTCTGCCTCGCGGCGACGATCGTCCTGCTGCTGCTCTGCCGGATGCTGCCGCTCCTCCGCCACGTTGACTCAGGCTTTCTGGCGCTGGGCGGAGTTTTGTTCTCGTTGTTCTTCGCCTGGGACGACGTCTTGTCCCTTCGCGGCGGCGCTTGGGTCTCAGCGATCGGTGATCTGCTCGCCGGGCGGCAGGAATTGTTTGGTGGTCTCCTCGCCTTCGATTCGCTCACGGCCTACATTCGCTTGCTCCTCGCCGGATTCCTCGTGTTGTTCATCCTGTTCACGAAGGTCTCCGGCATTCCCGATTCCGAGGATGGCGCCGACTTCTACACGCTCGTCCTGGGCTCGACCCTCGGCATGTGCCTGATGGCCTCCGCCAATCACCTCCTGATGGTGTTCATGGCGGTGGAAATGGCGAGCGTTCCCTCCTATGCCCTCGCCGGGCTTCTCAAGGGGCGGAAGGCGAGCTCCGAGGCGGCCCTCAAGTATGCCGTCTACGGTGCCGGGGCCGCGGGTGTGATGCTCTATGGCTTGAGCCTTCTGGCCGGCGTGCTCGGCACCTGCCACATGCCGACGATGGCCAGGGCGCTGGCATCGCTCGATTCGATGTGGATGCCTGGCGGCACGGGATTGGCCCTGGCCATCGGCGGGTTGATGGTGGCCGTTGGCTTGGCGTTCAAGCTCTCCGCTGTGCCGTTCCACTTTTGGTGCCCCGACGTTTTCGCTGGAGCCGCGGCTGAGATCGGGGCATTCCTTTCGGTGGCCAGCAAGGCGGCGGCCATCGCGCTCCTGCTCCGCGTCGCGTTCGGGATGGGAACGACCGGCCCGGGGCCTGATCATGCAGTGGAGATGGCGGCGCTTGGTGAAACGAGGCATTTCATTGTCGGCGTCATCGCCCTCCTCGCGGCCTTGACCTGCACGCTGGGGAATCTCGCTGCCTACGGGCAGACGAACATGAAGCGCCTCCTCGCCTACTCCACGATCGCCCACGCCGGCTACCTGATGATGGGAGTGGCGGCGGCGGTGGCTCTGGCAGGCCGCGATGCCGATGCCAGCCGATCCGCGGTCGCTGCCGTCTGCTTCTATCTCGGTACGTACGTCTTCATGAATCTGGCGGCTTTCGCCATCGTGGCGCTGCTGCGGAATTCGCTGCGGAGCGAGGAGATCGCGTCCTACGCCGGCTTGATCCGGACGAACCCGGGGATCGTTGTCGCCACGGGCATCGTCCTTGTGAGCCTCATCGGGCTTCCGCCGCTGGCGGGATTCATCTCCAAGTTCCTCGTGTTCTCTTCCATCATGGAGGCGGTCTCCCTCGACGCCGAACGCCCGCTGATGCTCGTGCTTCTCGTGGTCGGTGGCATCAACACGGTGATCAGCCTCTTCTATTACCTGCGCGTGCTGAAGGTCATGACGTTCGATCCGCCGCCGGCCGATCGGACCGCCGACGCGTTCCCCCTGGTGTCGATCCCCGGAGCACTCGTGACGGCTCTTGTTGTCCCGGTCGTTTCGCTCGGCATCTTCTGGTCGGGTCTGTACGCCTTTGCCCGGCTCGCCGGGGCGTTTGCCTCCTGACCCCCCAACACCCGCACGGCACCTTCCATGAAGACGACTCTGGCCGACCTCGTCGACACACTCGGTTCGTCGCTCCACTCGTACGTCGCTGCGGCGGGGGTGTGGAGCTTCCCCGGGGACGAGGCGATCAAACTCGCGATCGTCGATCTCGTCGATGATCAACGGAGCCTCGCTGATCGGGCCGGCCGGTTGCTCGCGGAGCGGGGCGAGACGCCGCCGAGTCCGGTGTTTCCGATCCGGTACACGGCAACGCACGACGTCGATCTGGGAGCGATGCTCCCCCGTGTCCTCGACGGATTGCGCCGTCAAATCGGGCGTCTTCAGCGGCTTGTCGATGCCGGCGGCGCGGCAGGGGAGATTGAACTGGTGCTGGAGGCCCGCGAAGCCTCGCTCCAACACGCGGATGTGCTCGAGGAACTCGCCCGCGGCGGTCGCAGTGGCGCAAAGGCCCCAGCGACCGCTCCCTGATCGACTCCGGTTTCCGGAGGTTGTCAGGAGAAAAAAGGCGATTCACGGTGCAGGGGGAAGGCATGGACCTCTTCGACAGCCATTGCCATCTCGATCCGATGCGCTATCTGGACGAGCTTCCCGAGGTGGTGGCGCGGGCCCGTGCCGCGGGAGTCAGCGGGATGGCGGTGATCGGCACCCGGGCGATTGACAGCGAGGCAGCGGCTGATCTCGCCTCCCGTGAAGTTGGGATCGTGGCAGCGGCAGGCATTCACCCCAATGATGTCGGGGAGGTGGTCGCGGGCGAATGGGATCGGATCGTGGCCCTGGCCGAGTCGGAGCGGGTTGCCGCCATCGGCGAGACGGGGCTCGATTGGTACCGCGACCACGCGCCCAAGGACGTTCAGCGGGAGTGGTTCGATCGTCACCTCAGACTGGCCCAGCGTCTCTCCTTGCCACTGGTCATTCACACCCGCGAGAGCATTCCCGACGTCCTCGCCATGCTCCGCGAGGCGATCGCCCGTGGGCCCTTGGCCGCGATCCTCCACGCCTTCACCGGCACGGCGGCGGAGGCTGCCGAGGCGATCGATCTCGGTTGCCATCTCGGGTTTGCTGGAATGGTGACCTTTCGTTCGTCGGCCCAACTCCGCGAGGTGGCGACAACCGTTCCGATCGACCGGTTGCTGGTGGAAACCGACAGCCCCTTCCTTTCGCCGGAGCCGCTGCGGGGGCGACGCAACGAGCCCGCCCATGTCGTTCATACGGCCCGTTGCCTGGCGCTCGCCCGGGACTGTCCGCCCGAGGCGCTCGCGGCGGCGACGGCTGCCAATGCCCGCCGGCTGTTTCGCTGCCGCTGAGGCTCCACGACAGCGCCCCCGCGTCCTACGTTCCCCCTTTTTCCCTTCAAGTCACCATTTCTCCCCATCAAGCCCCCAGGAGACTCGTCCGATGGTCCGCACCCCGAGCACCATGCTGCCACTGGGCACCGCCGCGCCCGACTTCTCCCTCCCCAATGTCGATGGCAGGGTTCTGTCGCTCGAGGATGTCGTCGGGGAACGTGGCACGGTCGTGATGTTCATCTGCAACCACTGCCCGTTCGTGAAGCATGTGGCCGACCAACTCGCCCAGCTCGGTCGGGAGTACGCAACGCGCGGCATCGGTTTCGTCGCCGTCAGTTCCAACGACGTTTCCGGGCACCCGGCCGACTCGCCGGAGCAGATGATTCACGAGGCGGAGTTGCGGGGCTACCCGTTCCCCTATCTCTATGACGAGACGCAGGAGGTTGCCCGCGACTACCGGGCGGCGTGCACGCCCGACTTCTTCGCCTTCGATGCGGGGCGGAAGCTGGCCTATCGTGGCCAACTCGACGGCAGCCGCCCCGGGAACGGGGTGCCGGTGAACGGAGCCGATCTCCGCGTGGCGCTCGACGCCCTCGTGGCTGGGAACAAGCCCGCCGAAGTGCAGCGCCCGAGTCTCGGCTGCAACATCAAGTGGAAGCCTGGGCAGGAGCCCGACTATTTCGTCGGGGGCTGACAGGCTGCACCCGAGATCAGCGACGCGGGCCTTCGGTGGGCTTCTTCGGGCCCTGAACGGCAGCCCGGTCGGCTAGCCGTCCGAGTCCCTCCGTGTCACCTGGCTCGAGCCGCGCCGCCCGGAGATTCTCGCGCTGGATGGCCTCGTAGACCTCCTGGCGGTGAACCGGAATCTCCGAAGGGGCGTTGATGCCAAGGCGAACCTTGTCTCCCCGAATGTCAACGATCGTGACAACGATGTTGTCACCGATCATGATGCTTTCATCACGCTGTCTGGAGAGCACGAGCATCGGTCGATCCTTCCTGATCCTGTCGTGGAGCCGACATTCCCCGGTCGGCTGTCACTATCATTATGCGCTCTTTTTGAGGCCGGGAGTCGCGCAGGGCAATTCGTACTGCATCGGAAGCTCGCCGCTGGCAACGACTTGCCGGCCTGTACGGGCTTCGAGGTTGATGACGATCGGAGCTTTGAGATTGAGGGTGAGGGTCCTGCCGTTGCTACCGACGATGACCACCACCTGGGCTTGGCGGAGATCGGCGATCGCAAGCGGGGTGAGTTCACTGCGCGGGATGCGCACCTGGTAATCGGGGACGAATCGTCTCGGGCTCACGACGGCCAGGGCGATGTCGCCCCGCGTCGTGCTCTGAAGCCAACCGAGGGCGTCGTTGGTCGCGTCCGCCAGCAGGGCCCATTCGCGGCATCCCTCGAGCCCGGGAAGTCCGCTGGGGAAACTGATGATGTCGGCGGCGTCGATGTCGATGCGCCCGAATCGTGAGGTGTTGATGCGCATGGCCAGGGCACTCCTTTGCCGGACGTTGCGGGATGGTGCCGGTGTCGGTGCCCTCCCATAGAAGGAGAGATCGGCCGACGGCGGTGTCCGGGTCGAGAAAAAAGGTTTGGCGAAACGGGGAGGGTGTGGCAAGGGATGCGGCCTGGGGGGGGGCGGGGGCATCCGCGACGCCCCCCTTGAGGCCTGCCAATCTCGGGCAATCGTCACGACCGCTTCATCCGGATGGCCCGACGACCACGGCCGTGGAGTGTCGGCAGTGTCACTGCCACATCGGCTGGGCCCGCCAGGCGGCCAGAGGGGCGAGGATGAGCAGTGGGGCCCAGGCGCCGACCGACGGGCTGATGACGTAACTCGAGGCTGCCGCGTGGCAGCCGAGCGTGACGAGGAAGAAGAACACGGTCATCGCGACGCACAGGCCGACGGCAACGAAAATCCCGCGACGGTTGGGGCCGACCACCAGCGGGATGCCCAGCAGGGCCAGCGACATGTCGAGGAACGGCGCCACGAAACGGGCGTGGACGCGGAGCGGGATGTCGGCGCCGACTCCGAGGGCGGGATTGGCGATCGACGCTACGAGTTCGGGCGTCGAGGAATACTGGCTCCAGTTCGACGACCCGATCAACTGCTCGAAGGAGACGTCGCTGGCCACGAAACACTGGCCCGGTTCCAGCCAGTCGGCCCCGGCCGGTGTCTGGATGATCGTCCGGCCACCGGCCTCGATCGGAGCGAGGCGGTCGATGCCAGCCGGCTCACGCACCGCCCCCAGGAGGTAGCCGGCGGGGTGGCGGGCGTCCGCGGGGAGCCAGTGGGCCTCGGCCGCATCGATCTGCGTCCCGTGTTCCGCCAGCGGCTGGGGGAGGAGGAGGCTCGGCGACTCGATCCGGCGGGGGGCGGCCTGCACCGATCGCCCCCGGAAGAGGATCTCGGTCTCGTGGTCGTAGCGGGCCTCGAACGGCTGGTCCTTGTTGCCCTTGAGGTCCTGGGCGTTGCGGGAGAACGCCTCCCGGATTTGGGGGAGGACCAATTCGCGGTTGGCGCCAGCGAGGATCGCCACGATGGCAGCGAACGCGATCGATCCGCGGGCGATCCGCCAGCGGGTGACCCCGGCAGCCAGCAGGGCGGTCAGTTCGTTGTGGCGTTCCAGCCACGACAGGGCGAACATGGCGCTGGCCAGGGAAATGATGGCGCTTGTGGCGTCAAAGAACGAGATCAGGCGGTAGCCGTAGTACTTGCCGAGCACCTTCCACAACCCACCCGCTTCGGCGGCGTGCGTGACGAACTCCTCCATGTTGGTGAAGGCGTCGACAACGAACGTCAGCCCTGCCAGACTGACAAATACGATCATGAACGCATGGAGTTGGGCGCGGGCGATGTAGCGGTCGATCAGCATGCCGGGCCTGGAGTCTGCGAACGGCGGGGGAATGGCCCTGCAGCGGAAGCCTGGGGCCGGGCGGCGGGGCGGAGCGGAGGATAGGGCGGCCTGGAAACAGCGTCAACCTGGCTCAACACGGGATTTCCGCGGCGATGACACGGCTTCGGACTTGGCTGGAGCGGCAGCGTGGGGCCTGGGCAGGACCCGCGATCGACCTGCTCTTTCCCCCCCGCTGTGTCCTCTGCCGGAGAGAGGGGGATGTGGCACCGTCGACGGAGCAGGCGCCCGCCCCGACGGCAGTGACGGGATGGGAGAACCCGCTTCCGCTCTGCCGGGGGTGTGTCGGTGAACTCACGGCCGGCGGCCCGCGCTGCCTGGCGTGTGGGCAGGGTGGGGCGACAGGACAGTGCCGGTCATGTCGGGGACGGTGTCGGGACTGGGACGGGATCGTCGTGCTGGGCGGGTATGGCGGTCTGCTCCGGGACGCGGTGCTCCGCGCGAAGCATCCCCGCGGCGATGACGTTGCGGCAGCGCTCGCCACGCTCCTTCACCGCCACCACGCCGCCACAATCGCCTCCTGGGCGCCGGACGTCGTCGTGCCGGTGCCAATGCACTGGTGGCGTCGGGTCGTGCGCGGCACGAGTGCGGCGGAGGTGATCGCCGGGCGGTTGGGGGGGCTCTCGGGGCTTCCGGTGCGATGGTTGCTGCGGCGTACCCGGGCCACGGTCATGCAGAACCGGCTCCCGTTCGGGGAGCGGCGGGCCAACGTCCGCGATGCCTTCGGCGGCCGCCGCCGCGGGGTTGCCGGGATGCGGGTGCTGCTCGTCGACGATGTGGTCACCACCGGTGGTACGCTGTCGGCCTGTCGCCGGGCGCTGTCGACGGCAGGGGCCGCCGCAGTTCATGTCGCCGTCATTGCCCGGGCTGATCATGACGGTGACGATTGAGACGGTGACGATTGAGAAGACCGGGCTGGTGCCCTGGAATGTCGACCACTGCGCCACGAGGTAGGCGCCGAGCATGAGGGATGTGCGATGGAACGGACGGAGATCCGCGTCGGGACGAGGGGAAGTGCGCTGGCGCGGACGCAGACAGGGTGGGTGGTTGACCAGTTTCGGGCCCGCGGGCACGAAGTGTCGGTCGAACTCGTCTCCACCCGGGGCGACGTCGTCACCGATGTCCCGATCGCCGGTATCCGGGGCGGGGACGGGGTGTTCGTCCGCGAGCTGGAGCGTGCCCTCCTCGACGGGCGGATCGATGCGGCGGTCCACAGTTTCAAAGATCTCCCCACCGCCGTCACGCCGGGCCTTGAACTGGCCTGCGTTCCCCTCCGGGCATCCCCCTTCGACGCCTTCGTGGGGCGTGCGGCGCCGACGATTGACCAACTGCCTCCCCGAGCCGTCGTGGGGACCTCGAGTGTCCGCCGCGTCATGCAACTTCGGGCCCGCCGTCCCGACCTCGAGGTCCGATCGGTGCGCGGGAATGTCGACACCCGTCTCCGTCAACTCGACGAGGGGGCGTGTGACGGATTGATCCTCGCGGCCGCCGGCCTGGGGCGTCTCGGTTTGGAGCAGCGGATCACCGAGGTGCTCCGTCCCGACGCATTCTGGCCCGCCGTTGCCCAGGGAGCCCTCGTCGTGCAGATCCGCAGTGGAGATCCGCGGATGGCGGCCGTGGTCAGTGCGATCGACGATCCGGCATCCCACGCGGCCGTCCGCGCCGAGCGTGCCTGTCTGGCGGCCCTGGCAGGGGGATGCTTGGCGCCAGTGGGCGCTTGGGCCCGATTCGTAGGGGATCTCCTCCACCTCGGGGCCTGCGTCCTCGGGCCGAATGGCGAAGGGATCGCGACGATCGCGTCCCGGGCCGTCGCTGGCGCCGCCGAGATGCCGGAGGAGCTCGGCCGGAGGGTGGCCGAAGACCTGCTGCGGCAGGGGGCCGACGACATGCTCGCCCTGGGACGCGAAGCCGAGGGGCGGCTACGGCAGGGGTAGGCCGAAGGCGTTGTTCATTGTTTCTGGCTCCCTAGCGGGGTAGAATACGTCGCGTGAGGGGAGCTTCGTCCCCATCGTTGTAGGTCGGAGGCAATGGAGCTACGATGACAGACACAGCGAAGCTGTTTCGCATTATTGAAGGAGCCAGAGAGCATGTCAGTCAAAGTCCTCATTGCCGATGACCATGAAGTGGTTCGCCGCGGTCTCGCCAGCCTGCTTGCTGGCTCCGAGGTCAAGATTCTGGGCGAGGCTTCCAACGGTGACGAGGCGCTGAAGCTGGCCAAGAAACTCAAGCCCGATGTCGTGCTCCTCGACATCCGCATGCCGGGGAAGGATGGCTTGGCGGCCCTCGAGAAGATCCGGGCCGATCTGCCCACCGTCCGGGTGGTGATGCTCTCGACCTTCGACAATCCCACCTACGTTGCCCGCGCGGTGGCCGCGGGGGCCCACGACTACATCCTCAAGGGGGCCTCACGCAGCGAAATCATTGCCGCGATAACCGGGGCGGCAGCTGGTCAACTCCCGGCCCGTGCTGGCGAGTTGCGCCGCGTCGCCACGACGATGGCCAACCGGGTCGCCACGCCCGATCCCGATATCCCCCTCACGCAGCGGGAAACGCAGGTCCTCCGCCACATGGCCCTGGGACTCTCCAACAAGGAGATCGCCCAGTCGCTGACGATCAGCGTCGAGACGGTGAAGGAGCATGTCCAAAACATCCTCCGCAAGATCGCCGTCACCGACCGGACGCAGGCGGCCGTGTGGGCCGTGCGCCGGGGCCTCGTCTGAAACCTTCGCGGGCCACGGCCTGCTAACGGGCGCGGGGATGGGCTTTGTCAAACGCGTCGAGGAGACGCGTGGTCGTCACGTGGGTGTAGATCTGCGTGGTGACGAGGCTCTTGTGCCCGAGGAGTTCCTGGACGCTGCGGATGTCCGCTCCTGCGTCGAGCAGGTGGGTGGCGAAACTGTGACGGAGGGTGTGGGGGCTGGCCCGCCCGACGAGCCCGGCCGTGAGGAGATGTTTCTCGAGAAGCCGGGCAACGCCTCGCACCGAGAGCCTCGTTCCAAACCGATTCGTGAACAACGGTTGAACACGCGCCACGGCTGGGCTTCTCGGACGGGGACGAGAAGCGAGCCAGGCTTCGATCGCCCGCTGGGCATGGCGGCCGACGATTCCCAGACGCTCCCGGCGTCCTTTACCGCGGACCCTCACCGTGCCACCGCGGAGGTCGACGTCGGTGTCGTCGATGCCGACGAGCTCGCGAACGCGGAGCCCCGCTGAATACATCAGCTCCAGGATCGCCCGGTCACGAAGCCCGCCGGCGGCCTTCGGTTGGGGGGCGGCAAGAAGGCGGCCGATTTCCTCGCCAGTGAGAAACTTGGGAAGCTTTCTCGCCCGTTTTGGACCCCGCAGCGGCTTGGCGGGATTCGTCCGCACCCATCCCTCGCGCTGGCCGAAGGCGTAGAAGCTGCGGGTGCTTGCCAGCTTCCTGGCCACCGTCGCCGAGGCGTAGCCGGCCGCGTGGAGTCCGCCGGCGAATCTGCGCAGGATCGTGCTCGTTGCATCGCCGGGGCTGCGACAGCCGGCCGAGGCGAGGAACTCCGCCAATTGGAGGAGATCCTCGCGGTAGCTTTTGACGGTGAAGGGAGAGCAGCCCCGTTCGGCGGCCATGGCCCCGAGGAAGCGCTCGATCACCGGCATGAATCCGGCGATGGCGTCAGGTGGCGGTGTGGGCATCGGGATCCCTGCCCCGTGGAGCGATCAGGCCGTCCGGTCGGCCGGGGGAACAAAACGCACCCGGTTGACCCGCGGCGCGGCGTGGCGGACCTTCTCGCCGAGGACAGCGGCGTCGTGCCACGTGAAGCTCAGCTCCGGGTCGGAGGCGAAGCGGCCGAGGGTGCGAATCGCTTCGGCACGGCTTTCGTCGTCGTACAGGAAGACGTACCGTTCGCCCCCCTTGACGAGGGCCATGACGTTGATGTCTCGGGCGGGCATTGTGAAGACCCTGTGGGCCGAGGGAACGGCGGCGGACGCCCAAGCGACCGCATTGAGGGTATCGGCCCGGGCCCACCGCGAGCCGCACGATTCCGTCGTTCGCCCCTCGAATCGCTCCCATCCGGCCAAGTCCCGGCGGCGCTCCCGTCTCCCCTCGGCAGTGCCCGCCGGCGCAGTTTGCCCGAGGGGCCGATCCGCTGTCGGCAGCCCTCGGAAGGCGTCAGAAAAGATCCCCGAAACCACGCAGTCCAATCGGTTCGCGGGAGGTGAACGGCTCGCCGCGGGCCACGCCGATCATCGAGCCCCACCACCGTGCCGCGGCATCGACGTTCTCGAGCACGGTCGGCGGGGACGTGGTCGGGGAGGAAGAGGACGGAGGGGGAAATTGGCTGGCGTAGCACGCAAGACTGCGGGCCTTGAGATCCCAGGTTGTGCTGATGTCGACGATGAACGCCGGACGGAGCAGCACTTTGAGGTGGACGCACGAGTAGTGGTAGACGCGCGACGGATGCCAGGGTTCACCCGGCAGGTCGCATTTCGTGAGTTTTGCCCAGAATCGCGCCGCATCGACGAGGCGGGTGGCGGCGACGTGGTCAGGGTGGGCGTCCACCCAGTGTGGCGAGAACAGCCATCTCGGGCGGGTGCGGCGGATCGTGGCGGCGAGGCTGGCACGGGCGGCGAGCGTGGCCCGGAGACGGCGGTTGGGGAGGCCGAGATTCTCCCGCCAGGGGATCCCGAGCACGTCGGTGGCGGCGGCGGTCTCCCGGGCACGGATCTCGGTCGTGCCCCGCGGCGTCGGCTCACCATCGGTGAGATCGAGGACGCCGACGCGCAGCCCGCGGGCAAGCATGAGCGCGATGGTGCCTCCCATACCGAGTTCAGCATCGTCGGGATGGGGGGCGATGACGAGGGCGTCGAGCATGGGAGCTTCCACGGGGGCCTGGATGAATGGCACGGGGCCGGTTGTCAGGGGGTTCCCCGGGAGCATACTCTCCCCCCATGCCCACCTCAGACGAACCCCACAGGTCTCCCCCCGATCTCCGCTCCGAGTATGCCGCTGCGGCCGCCCACGCACGGCGGACGGCGGTGCTGGCCTCGGTCGAATCGCTCCTCGGCTGGGACGAGCAGACGATGTTGCCGCCGGCTGGCGGGGCGTACCGCGCCGACCAGGCCGCTGCCGTCGCTTCCTTGGTTCACGCGTCCCGTACCGAACCGGCACAGCAGGATCGCCTCGAGCGGCTCGCCGCCTCGATGGATGGGGGCGAGGGCGACTGGAGCGACGAGGAGCGTGTCACCGTCCTCCGCCTCCTCCGCGACCTTCACAAGCAGCTCCGACTGCCCGCGCGACTGGTGGAGGAGATCGCGCGGGCCTGCATCGATGGCCAGCAGGCGTGGGTCGAAGCCCGACGGCATTCGGACTGGAAGGGATTCGCCCCGCACCTCGCCCGTATCGTGAGGCTGAAGCGGGAGCAGGCAACCTGTCAGTCCCCCGAACTCGATCCCTACGACGTCCTCCTCGACGACCACGAACCAGGCGCCCGGTCGAGCGACGTCTCGGCGCTCTTCGACCGGTTGCGCCCTGGGATCGTGGCGCTTGTCCGGGCGTGTCGTGGATCGAGCTGCCCTCCGCGGGACGACCTGCTGCGACAGCATTTTCCCCGCGCAGCCCAGGAGTCGTTCGTCCGGATGGTGGCGGAGACAATCGGCTTCGACTTCGCCCGTGGGCGGATCGACACCTCGGAGCACCCGTTTTGTAGCACTGCCGGGCCGCACGACTGCCGACTCACCACGCGCTGGGACGAGTCGTATCTTCCCACCGCCCTGTTCGGCGTGCTCCACGAGGCCGGTCATGGGCTTTACGAACAGGGCCTGCGGTCCGATGCGTTCGGACTTCCGGGTGGCGAGGCGGCCTCGCTCGGCGTTCACGAGTCTCAATCACGGCTGTGGGAGAATCTCGTCGGTCGCTCGCTTCCGTTCTGGGAGTGGTGCCTGCCTGAGGCGCGGAGGATGTTCCCGGCAGCGTTGTCGGGCGCATCCCCCGAGGAAGTCCAGCGGTCGTTGCTCGTCGTCCGTCCGTCGCTGATCCGTGTCGAGGCTGACGAGGTGACCTACAACCTTCACATCATGCTCCGCTTCGATCTCGAGCGGGCCCTCATCCGTGGGGAGCTCGCCGTGGCCGATCTTCCGGTCGCCTGGGACGATCGATTCGAACAGGACTTCGGGATCCGCCCGGCCACCGCAGCCGAAGGGGTTCTCCAGGACATCCACTGGAGCGCCGGATTGATCGGCTACTTCCCCACCTACACCCTCGGCAACGTCTACTCCGCGCAGATGATGGCCGCGGTCGAAACCGATCTGCCCGATCTCCCCGCAGCCATCACCGCTGGACGGTTCGGCCTGCTTCTGGAATGGCTCCGGGAGCGGGTTCACAAGCACGGGCGATTGATCGATCCCGGGCCGCTCGTTTCCGGGGCCACGGGGCGGCCCGTCTCGGAGCGGTGGCTGGTGGAGAGTCTGTGGTCCCGCTACGGACCGGCCCACGGCTTGGGAACGTCGCCTTCGTGACCTCGACCGGCCCCTTGCCCAGGGGCATGGAATGCTCCAGGCCAGGACGGTTGAGCCTTGGACCCGGTGGTACACTCGCTACCGTCAGGGGCGGGATGAAGGCGATCGATCCGGTGGTCTTGGTGGCGTGTGGCGCCACCCGAGACGCCGCGTCCCCCCCGTGTGGATCGCCGATCACGAGTGGCTGGAGGGGGCGATGACTTTCGAGAATGACCGACCGGTGCCCGATGGGGATGACATCACTCCGGACTCGTCGGCCGGGGATGACTCCCCGATCGACCGGGCGTCTGCGGAGGCTTGGGAAAGCATCGAGCCCACGGATGCCGATCGCTTCGAACTCGGGATCGATGACGCGCCGGTCGGCAACGGAGAGACCTCCGAAGAGGAGCGTTCCCGTGTCGATGGTATGCCGGAAGGCTGGCTCGATGGACCGGCCGACCTCGATGTTGCCATCGATCTCGGCCCCGACCCGCTTGCCGTGACCACTTCCGAAGACGATCCCGAGGCGTCGGGAGTTTCCCACTCCTCGCGGGTGCAGATCGGCACCGGCCAATCGGGTATCGCGTCGCCGAGCGATGTCGGGTCGTCGGTCAGCCCACCGGAGGAGCGTTTGGTCCGTACGCTTGCCCAAGAGATTCCAGACGAGGAGGCCGTCTGGCCGGCCGGGACAGATCCGTTGCCCGAGGAGGAACTCCACTCCGGCGCTGAGAAGACTGCGGAAGAGTGGCGTGACATCGTCGCGACGGTACGCGATGATATGCCGTCGGAGTCGATCGGATTCGGCGCGTTCGTTGGTGAAGCGGAGGTTGTCGATCCTGCTATCGCGGACTCCTACCACGGAGACTCGCAGGGGATCGACGAATCCCACGGCGAAACGATCGACGTCGGGGCGCTCTCGGCAGCCCTGCCCCCCGCGGTCGCCTCCGGTGGGATCGTGACGTCGGGACCGCGCTCGAAGCGAGCAGGCGGTGGATTGGGGCAGATGGTCGGCGTGGTGATCGGGGGCGTCCTGGCGATCCCCGTCACGCTGGCGATCCTCCTGTTCGGGTTTCAGCGTGATCCCCTCCACATCACCCCGAAGGTTCCTGACGGCCTTCGATTCCTCCTCCCTTCCCGTTTCCGCTCGGTCGGCGAGGAGAGACGCACCGACAAGACGACCGGTGGCCCGGGAAGGTTGACGCTCGATCAGATTCCCACTCCAGACTCCGCGGCAACGGCGGCGGTCGAACCGGATCCTGAACCGGCCGTGCCTCCCGCCCCCGCGGCCACCATCGTTGATGAGGCGGAGCTGGTGGGGGGAGCGATCGTGACGGCTTCCGACGCACCGGCCGATGATGTTGGGGGTGCCGAGCGTGGGCTTCCTGCTTCGCTGCCGCCCCACCCGATCGATGAGGTCGAGCTGGTCGTCGACCCGGTCTCGGTCGACGCGGGAAGCGTTGGGGGCGAACCGGGGCGAAAAGTGGAAGCGATCGACCTTGCCCCGGTTGCTGCGGCGATCAGCGCGGCGACGTCTGCCACCGACAGTCTCGGCGAGGGGGGCGGCCCCGGTGGGGATCCAACTGCCCGCGAGCAGTCGCTGGTCGGGTGGTATCGGAGCTTGAGCCTCGTGGCGCTCGAATTGGCCAAGGCGGAACGGGCGGCGATCGAGTCGGGCCGATCGTCTTCCGAGGTCATCGATCGGTTTGCCGAGCTGCGCTCGAGGTTGGCC
>CAMCCR010000030.1 GCA_945873085.1 Candidatus Kuenenia stuttgartensis
GTCGCCCGTGCCAAACGCCCGGTCGCTGCCCGCAAACAGCACGCCTTCCGTGAGGGTTGTGCCCCCGGCGTAGGTGTTGATGCCGGTCATCGTGAGCGCCGCAGCACCCGCCTTGACGATGCCTCCGTTGGCCACAACACCGTCGAAGGTGACGTTAGCGCTGGTCGTGAATGTCCGCACGGAATTTTGGAGATCGAGGCCACTGCTGAAGGCGATGCTGCCGGGGTTGGCAGAGTCGCCAAACGTCATCGAGTTGCCGACGACGATGCTATTCGCGAAGTTCCGGGTGATTTCTTCGGGCCCAGACGAGGAGAGCGTGCCTCCATTGAGGGCCAAGGCCCCGGTGCCGAAGGCCCGGTCGTTGCCGGCGACCAAGGTCCCCTGCGAGAGCGTCGTCCCGCCGGTGTAGGTGCTGGCATCGTTGAGAAGCAGCGCCCCGACGCCCATTTTGATGACTTTCGAGACGTCACCGAGGGGATCGACGATCTGGGCATTGACCACCAACTGCCCCGAACCGTCGATCTGCCAATTCCCGGAAGTGGTGATCGTGCCGACGTCCAGCGACTGGGTGCCTGCGGTGAGACCCGTGCGGATGACCGAGGAGGCGCCTGAAAGCGCCAACACACCGGCGTCCGTGGCGTCGATCACCAAGCCGTCGCGGGAACCATTGAGTTGGAGCAATCCCTGGCTGTACGTGGTCGCTCCCGTGGAGTCATTGAGCCACAGGGTCGCTGCCGGGGAATCTGTGGCGGCGGGAGAGGACCAGCCAACTTCTGCCGAAAACCCCGTTGTCTGCGCGACAAAGGAGAGCCCTGCAGCGATCAATCCAGCAATCCGAAAGCGAATGAAACTCTTCATGAGTCGGCTTCTTTAGGAGGCATCGTGCCAATGAGACGACGTAAACCGTGAAAAACGCTTCAATTCCACCGACACCCTGGCGCTGCGATTTCGTGGTGCGTGCGCGTTTCACCTCGGGGCGAAAGCGAACCGCGAATCAAGAGCACGGGGTTTCTAAAATTCCGGAACAGACACTCAATCACTCTTTGAGAGAGTCATGCCCGAAAAGATCGCCAACGCAACCACCACTCGCCGGGTTCTCACGATTGGCCTTTTGGACAATCGGAAAACAGATTGTTTTCATCGGGAAAACCGCATGTCTGCGACCGACCACCGGTTTCCAGATGCGAGGAAGTGCGGCTCGCCATCAGACACTTTGCGCAATTGACCAAGCGCATTGCGAAGTGCAGAAAGCGCAATCCCGTGTCACGCATCTTGCTGCGGGCGATCTGCGTCGCGCATATAAATGCCGTTCGCTGCGGGAAAGAGTCCCTGCTGCCGCGGTCTGCGTCGGGCAGAGTGCCTCACGCAGCGTGCGTCAGGCGAATCGCTCGGCGTCATTCCGCCGGCAGAGGCCTATCCCGATCGGCAATCGTTGGCCCGCCGCATCCGTGCCGGCCTTCGCAGTGGCACGATCAGGGGGCGGCCGACGTCAGCGCCACGAGTTGGTGGGTGGTCAGGCGCGGCGGCGTTCGAGCGATTTGGAAGGAGCTTCCCCGAAGCGTGCGGCGTATTCGCGAGAGAAGGTGGAAAGGCGGGAGAAGCCGCAGCCTGTCGCGATCGCGGCCACCGAGTCCTCGGGATTGGCACTTTCCAGCCGTTGGCGGGCAAGGTCGAGCCGATGATCGCGAATCCAGCGGGTCGGGGAGACCCCGAGACGCCTTAGGAATGCCAACTGGAGGCTCCGTGCCCCCCTGCCGAACACTTGCTCCAGGTGGGTCAGGGTGAGCGGCTCGGTGATGTGGGCCTTGATGTGCTCGCAGACCTGACGGATCCGGTTGGCGTCGTCATCCGACTCAACAGCCAAAAGCACTGACGGCAGGAGTTGTTCGGGGGCCAGAGCCATGGCAATCGTGCGATAGAAGGAGTCGTCGATGCCCATCATCGTGAGCACCGCCGGCTGGCGGACGTGAGCGTCAACGGTGCTGCAAAGACGACGGATCGTGGTGTCAAAGGAGACTCCGCCGTGGATGAGGGGGACGGTCCGGTCGCGATCGAGGTCGAACGGGAGTACAGCGTCGGGGGAGAGGCCAAGCATGTCGCGGACGGTGCTGGCCAAGCGGGTGACATCGAGAGCGATGCACAGCGACGAACGCGGCCCGCGGGTGACCGTGTCGCCCGATCGATGACGGCCACGGACGAAGATCGCCGATTGGCCGGCAGCACTCGTGAGGCTCAAGCTTCCTGATCGAAGCGTCGTGCTTCCATGGAAAGGAACGAGGAGGAGAGTCTGGTCGTTCCGTTCCGCCTTCGCAGTCATGGCCGACGTTGCCGAAGCGACAAGGCACAGCTCCTTGACGCGGACCGCGATCGCTCGTTGCCGGAAGTGGTCGGGGTTGCCGATCGGATCGCACGACCGCAGGGACGGAATCGCCTCACTCAGCGCCCGCTGGCAGCCGGAGGTGTCCTTGCTGATTCGGGCCAAGGAGTCGCCAAAAGGAAGGGGCGGGAGCCAAGTGGAGCTTCGTGACATGGGGAAGTCGCGCGTGTGGGGGGGACGGACAGCCGAGGAAATGGCGCGGGAAAAACGGTGCGAACGACCTAAGGTGGCACGCACGACAGTGGCCGCGACGCAGCACTGGCTTCTTCAGTGGAGATTTCGACGCCTTTGGATGGCGTTAGACACCCAAAAACGAGCGCCCGTCATCGAAAAACCAGGGGCGGACGAGGCGCCGACGGTGCAGTCACTAAGTCGGGAAAAACCGGACCGCTGGGCCGCGGAAGGGGCGCTAGCAGGCTGCCCGGAAAAAAAATCAGCCGTACAACCCGCTTTCGCGGACTGTACGGCTGACCTGTGCCAAACCCGAATACCCCCACGGGGAGTCGAACCCCGGTTTTCGAGCTGAGAACCCGACGTCCTGGGCCACTAGACGATGGGGGCGAAGCACTTTTGAACTTTTAGCAGCAGAGCCGCGGGTGTCAAGCCGCCGACTCTGGAGTGAGGGCCTTTTCCTGCGGGAAAACCCCTGCCAGCTGGTTCATCGACGGGCTTGGGCCCGGAGCTTGATCGAGCCGGCGATGGGCCGCAGGACCGATGCGGGCGGCACTTTCCCACCCCGGTCGGGCTCCATGGCGGGCAGCCTGCGGCCAACGCATCCCGCGGCCGAAGGCAATTCGAAAAGAACTCGGGGGGCTCAGCGGGAAGGTAGCCGAAACAAACGACTGCGCCGGGGGGGAGTTCGGCCGAGGATGAATCCCACCCCGAGCGCTACGAACGCCACCGCGGCGACGCTCATCCACGATCGACGCGTGGCCTCCGCCTCGTACCGCTCGCGCTCCATCGCCGACTGGAGTCGGAGCGTGGCATTGCGCACTTCGTTCGTTGCCAGAGAGGCCCGCCGATCGGTCGACCGCGTGCCGTCGTGGCTGGATCGCTCGCGAAAATCCTCCACGCCCGTACGGAACCGGCCATCCGGTGGGGCGCTCCCATCCGACCAGGCCAGAGGGGATTTCTGTCGACGGAATCCCGGAAACTCGGTCTCCTCAGCCGATTCGACCGCGTGGAGGAGGTCGCCAGGGGACTGGTAGCGCTCATCCGGTGACTTGGCGAGGAGCCTGAGGACGATCGTCGTCAGGGATGGGGGCAGGTCGTCCCGGTGGAGCTCGAGCGCTCCAGGCATCTCCTGGAGGTGCGCCAGGGCCACTGCCACGCTGGTCGAGCCCCCAAACGGGGGCCGTCCGGCGAGAAGATGGTAGAGCGTGGCTCCGAGCGAATAGAGATCGCTGCGCGTGTCGACCGCACGCCCCTCGGCCTGCTCCGGGCTCATGTAGAGGGGCGTGCCGAGCGCCGTGCCGTCTTGGGTGAGCTCCGGCCCCTCCTCGACGGCCGACAACACCCTCGCCAGGCCGAAGTCGGCCACCTTCACTTCCCCGGCGGGCGTGACGAGGAGGTTTTCCGGCTTGATGTCACGGTGGACAACCCCCTGCCCCGCCGCCCGCTCGAGGGCCGAGCCGACTTGGGCCAGCACGGCGAGGGCCTGTCGGGCGTCGAGCGGGCCACGCTCCTGCAACCACGTCCGGAGCGTCGGGCCGGCGACGTATTCCTCGGCGAGAAAATGGTGCCCTTCAATGCAGTCCACCTCGTGGATCTGCACGATGTTGCCGTGCACAAGCCCGGCCGCAGCACGGGCTTCCTGCGAGAATCGGAGGACGGCGTTCGGCCGGGCGGCCGTCTCGGGCCGGAGGACCTTCAAGGCGACCGCCCGCGACAGCGATGCCTGCTCCGCGAGATAGACGTCGGCCATCGCTCCACTGCCGAGGCGACGAAGCAGACGGTAGCCCCCCAGACGCGTGCCGGACAGGTCTCTGGGGCCGCGGATGGGAAGGTCGCTGTGCATCACTCCGCCAGTATCGGACCGCCGCGCGGTTTCGGCAATTCAATCGTCCCCGTTCCAATCATCGCGCGTCGGCCGCTGCGCGCGTCGGGAGCCGCGCCTTCCCCCGAGCACCGTTTTCAGGCCGAAGAGGGTGAGCGCGGCGCCCCCCGCGGCCACGAGAATTGCCTGGCCGTTGGTGCGGAAGTCGAGGAGTTCATCCAAGGTCCGACCGACCGGCCTCCCCTCGGGGAGTTCGCCCCAGGCCGGAGGCGGCGGCGGAATCGTCGCCGGAAGCATGGCCGTCGACGTGACAGGAGGCACAAGCTCCGGGGAGAAATTGGAAGGATCGCCAGACGGAGGGGTGGCAAGAACGGCGGCCATCGATGACGGCGACGGCGGTGGCGGGGACGCCGACGTTTCCCGGGGAGCCATGCCGATCGCCGCCGCAATGACAGGGGGGGACGGCTCGGATTCTGGCTCCGGCGGGAGCGACAACGGCAAGGTGGGGGGCACCGTGGCTGCTGGCATTCCGGCGGGCGCCGCGGCGAGGACTGCGTCACCCCCTGCCCCGACGGTGCCTGGGTCCGCTGGGAGTGAAGCCCGCAGGGAGGCGGCCATCTCGGGGGTCAGTCCCTTTGAGCCGACGCTGGCGAGGAACGTTTGGACGCGGGTCGAGCAAGCTCCTATCGTGTGCCCCTGGGCCTGGCCGAAAAGGATTCCTGCCAGTTCACCGCGGGCGTTGAGAATCGGGCCACCGGAATCACCGCGACGGGCAGTGGCCCGGAGTTCGACAAACTCCAACGGATACCCGCTCCCCGGAGCCAGGTATTGGGTGCAGGGCCCGGCCTCCGATCGGAACGGACCCTTACCGTAGCCGGCGATCGAGAGTGGCTCGCCGATCGCCGGTGGGGCCGGCGCGATCGGGATCGGCACGGTCCGCGGTCGCCAGATCGCGACCGCCGCGAGATCCCAAGGCTCGTCGTGGCGGATGACCGTTCCCGCCGTCTGGAATCCGTCCGGAAACTGGACGAGGACCGCCGACGTTGCCCCACGAATGACATGCCAATTGGTGAGAACAAGGCCCTGCGAGGGGTTGATATCGACAAGCACCCCCGACCCCATCGAGGTGCCTCCGTTCTCCGGGGCGATGATGCGTACCACGGCCGGGTGGGGAGGCTGCCCGCTGCCGAGGTAATCGGCGAAGACATCCGGTGAAAACGACTCTTTGGAGGGCGTTTGGGGTGACCAGCCCCAATTCCACGGCGCCAATTGTGCCGAGGCTGACGGGGCCGTCACCACCAGCCATGGCGTCACGACCACCCACGCCAGTGCGCGAGCGAGACTCCGCATCGGATTCCTTCCCCGGCGCCCTTGTCGGAACGACCTCGGGCCTCCCCGAGGGCGATGGCTCAGCGTGGAGCGCGCCGCATCGCCTGCCTGCGGATCTCCCGGGCGAGGATCCGCTGGAGCAGTTCCTCGCGCAGCCGGGCCCGCTCCTGCTCGACCTCGGCCGCCGCGTTTGCCGCCTTGCGTCTCAATCCCTGACCAGAATGCGTCACCATCGCCCGACCTCCTGGGGCGGGGGCGCGCGGCGCCTCCCGGTCCTTGGCTCATCGGCGGGGACGGGGGCACGGAGCCAGCCCAGGACCATGAGGCGGAAACGTCCGCATGGTCGTCATCCCTTCCCCAGCTTGCCCAGGAAGAGCAGCCAGGCGTGGTCGTCCGCGCGGGATCGCTCAGCATCCAGAGGCGGGAGAGACGACGAAGCCGTCGTCCAAAAGACGTTTCCGGAGCGCATCAACCTGGACCTGATCGGCCGTCTGCACCGTCACCTCGACGGTCACCGAGAACACATCCGCCCCGGAAAAGGTGCGATCGTGAACGATCTCGAGAACGCTCGCACCGGCGGCGGCAATCGTCGCGGTCAGCTTGGCGATGCCACCAGGACGGTCGACAATGCGGGTCCGGAACCGCCACAAGCGACCGTCGACCGCCAGGCCGTGATCGATGACCCGTCCGAGCGTCGACATGTCGATGTTGCCGCCACAGAGGAGGAGCACGACCCGCTTGCCGCGGAGGTCGGTCAATTCGTCGCCGAACGTCGCTGCCAGAGCCGCTGCCGCCGCTCCCTCGACGACCGTCTTCTCCAGTTCGGAGAGCCGCAGAACGGCCAGCGCCAGGGCCTGTTCATCGACCGTCACGACCCGGTCCACCAACGGGGCTGCCAATGGGAACGACACATCTCCCACCTTCCCCACCGCCAGTCCATCGGCGAGGGTCGGCCGGAGCGGCACCTGAACTGGGCGCCCGGCCGCAAGTGACGCCGAGAGGCTTCCGGCGGAGGCTGGCTCCACCGCGATGATCGAGATCGACGGTCGCAGTGCTTTGGCGGCGATTGCCACCCCGGCAAGAAGCCCGGCCCCGCCGGTGGGCACGATGATCGCGTCGGCATCGGGCACGTCCGCGAGCACCTCTAGGGCCATCGTTCCCTGACCGGCGATCACCCGCGGATCATCAAACCCGTGGATTCTCTCCAGCCCGTCGCTGGCAGCGATCTCGACCGCCTTCGCCCGAGCGTCCTCGAACGACTCTCCTTCGAGAATCACCTTGGCACCGAGACGGCGGCAGGTGGCCACCTTCACCAGCGGGGCGAAGCGGGGCATCACGACCGTCACGGGAATCTCGAGAAGCCGACCGTGCCAAGCCAGGCCGAGTGCATGATTGCCGGCGGACGCGGCGATCACCCCGCGGGACCGGGCGTCGGCATCGAGGAGTTCCAGGGCGTTGCGGGCGCCTCGCTCCTTGAACGAACCTGTCCGCTGCATGAGGTCGAGCTTGCACCAGATGCGGAAACCGGTCAGGTCAGAGAGCGGGATGCTCGGCGGACAGGGGGTGCGGGCGATGCCAGCTGCGATCCGTTCGTGGGCTGCACGGATGTCATCGATCGTCACCGCCGGTCGTGGTCGCCGGCTCGTCATGGTGTGATCCGTTTCGGGGCGTGGAACGAGCGGACGTCGATCCATTCCATCCCGGCTCTCGTGGCGGCGGCGATGCCGAGGTCACTGTCTTCCCAGACGACGCAGCGTTCAGGGCGGACTCCGAGACGCCGCGCCGCCTCGAGGAACGGATCTGGGTCCGGTTTGTGGCGGGCCGTGTCCTCACTGGCGACGATCAGGTCGAATGCACCGGAGAGCCCGATATGGGCCAGGATCCGTTCGCACACGGCCCGATGTCCGCCGGTGACCACCGCGATCGGGATTCGCCCGCGTGATCGACGCACGACGTCGACGACAGGGTCGATCGCCGCGACATGCTCCAGGCGGGTCAAAAACGACTCCTCTTTCGTCTGCACGGCCGCGTCGAGGTCGACGTCGACACCGGCCTCCCGGGCCAGCGTGGCCACGATGTCACGGGTTGGGCGGCCCCCCATGGCGTAGAAGCGGTTCTCGTCGAAGGACAATCCGTGCAGTTCAGAGAGATGGAGCCAGGCAAGGAAGTGGGCCGGCATGGTGTCGGCGAGCGTTCCGTCGCAGTCGAAGAGGAGGGCGTCGTGGTTTTGGAGGTGCCACATGGTGAGATCGTGGGGGAATGTCGGTGCCTCCCGAAAAGGGGGCAATAGCGGCAGTTATACGGGTTGGCACGGTTTTTCGCCCGATCCAAGCCCGTCGCTGGCCGTCGAAGTAACCTATGGTTCTGCTGTTCCGGAGGTGTTGCTCCGGGGCTCGCCCTCCCGTTCCGCCCGGCATCGTCGTTCCGCCATGCGCCTTCCTGCCATCGGCATCCGTCCCCGGATCCTCGTTCTGGGGGCGTTCACGCTCTTCCTCCTGACGCTCCTCGTGTGGGGCGGCTACCGCCGTGGTGTGGAGGTGCTCGGTGAATCGGCCGAGGAAGCCATCCGTGGGCAGGCCGCGGCGATCGCCGCGGAGCTCGATCGCGGCACGCTCGAGGCGCTGACGGCGGCCCGGGGCATGGCGCTGGCCGCAGCCCAGGGGCTGGCCGAAGACGACGCGTCCCTGGGCAATCTCGCTCGGGCCGTTCTCGACGGACAGCCTCGGTTCGCGGCGACCTGGTACGTCCTTGAGCCGGAACAGGGCAGCGCGGCGACCACGGCGCGGGTCCTCGGCTGGAACCGCGATCCCCTCAATCCAGGCACGATCAATGCCACCCCGGGGGGGGCGGCGTCATCGCGTGCCTCGCTCGATGCCCGTGGGCACGGCCGCAGCAGGATCCTGGCCGAGGAGAATGTCCGCACCGATGTCGGAATCGTCACAGAGCCCCACGAAGACGGCGGCGGCAAAGTCATCGACCACGCTTGGCCGATCGTCGTTGCCGGGCGATTCCATGGATCTGCCGGCGTGAGCTCATCGCTCGAGGATCTCGATCGACGCCTCGACAAAATCCGTGACCGACTCGCCCGGGCCGGATGGTCGGCGGCGATCTCGGTGGTGGGCCCCGAAGGCCGGATGATCGCCAGCACGGAGGCCAAGGCGGACGAGAGTGGTCAGGCGCTGGCCGAGACGGCCTGGATGCGGATTGTCGACCTTCTCGACGGGGCACAGTCCTCGGTCATCCGCGGCCCCGATGTTGAGACCGGTGCCGACTGCCTGTTCGCGGGCGCCGAGGCACCGAGCACGGGGTGGACTGTCGTCGTGAAACTCGCCTGGAGCGGGATCACCGGCCGTGTCCAGCGGCCGATGTTCGACATCCTCCTCGCCGCCGGTGCGGCGCTTGCCCTTCTCACGGCCCTGATCACGTGGCTCGCCAACCGGGTCAGGCGTCGCGTCGCCTCGGCCGCCGCCGTGGCGCGGAGGGTGGCCGCTGGCGATCTTACCGGTGGCTTCGATCAACGGGGCGGCGACGAGACTGGGCAACTGCTCCGGGATGTCAGTCACATGACGCAAAGCCTGCGGAGCATCGTCGAGCAGGTGAAGGATGCCAGCCGTGAACTCGGGGCCACGTCCCGCGACCTCGCCACGGCGGGATCGCACCAAGAGGAGGCGATCAATTCTCTTGGCGCCAGCACCACCGAGGCGGCGGCGGCGAGCCGCGAGATTTCGGTCACCGGGCGCGAACTCCTCGCCACGATGAACGACGTGGCCGCGGTCGCCAACGACACGGCGGCGGTGGCCGATGCGGGGCGTGAGAATCTGGGAGAGGTGGGGGAGACGATGCACCACCTCGAGGAGTCGACGAACCAATTCAGTGAGCGTCTGGCCCTCATCCGTGAGCGTGCGGAGGACATCAACATGGTCATCACGACAATCACGAAGGTCGCCGACCAGACCAATCTTCTCTCCATCAATGCTTCGATCGAGGCCGAAAAGGCGGGCGAGTACGGGCAGGGATTCATCGTCGTGGCCAGGGAGATCCGCCGGCTCGCCGACCAGACGGCCGTGGCGACCCTCGACATCGAACGGCTTGTCGAACAGATGCAGCAGGCGGTCAGTGCCGGTGTCTCGCAAATGGAGACGTTCGCCACCGAGGTCAAGGCAGGGGTGGAACGCGTCACCGGGATCAGCGGCCAGTTCGCCGACGTGATCGGCAAAGTGCAGGGGTTGTCGACGCGATTCGATCAGGTGAACGAGGGGATGCGGGCCCAGGCCACCGGCGCCCAGCAAATTGCCGAGGCGCTGGTCACTCTCACCGACGGGTCGCGAGCGGCGGCCGAAGCGCTCGGTGAGTTTCAGGAAGCGTCCAGCCACATGGCGCGGGCTGTCGACGGCCTCAACGAATCGGTGAGCCGCTTCCGCCTCGACGACCTCGATGGGTGAAGGCCTTCGGGCGGCATCCGCGCCGCTGCCTCCATCTCAAGATTTCCACCGCCAGCACGGTGCACCAGACTGTTCCCAACGGTGAATCTGGGCGGTTCCGGGGGGCTTTCGGCCCGTTTGGGAGCCCGGCCGGCGCGAGCCGAGGAAGGGGAGGCAATCTGGGCCGATCGCCGTGACCGCTCCGCGCCCGGAGGCTGTTCCGGAAATGCTCATGGTGCGGGGCAGAGCGGGTCGATCACTGCTGACGATCATGCCGGTTATGAGGCGCTCGGTGGAAATCCACCGTGCGAACCGGCCACCGACCGGAATCCGAATCCAATGAAGAACACAGCGCATCGTCCTGCCGGCAGCGGTCGCTTCCGCCCGAAGGCCAGTCGTGGCCGCTTGGCCATTTGGCGGCGCCGCGTCCGCGAGATGACCGCCTGCATGCTCGTCGCAGCCGCGGCGGCGGGGCATTCCGGGACGGCCCTCGCCCAGACGGGGCAGATGGGCATGGCTCCGGCTGGGGGAGTTGTGAACCGGGCGGCAGCCGGGTTTGCGAACCTCAACGACAACGGCCCGGGGTGGATGTATTTCGGCCTCAACGCCGCCGATCGCGGCCTTGGCTATCGAGGCAGCTACATGACGCTCGGCGGGTTCATTCCCTACGCTGAGGACGATCTGGGCGGGTTTTGGTCTGCCGATCTCCGCAGTCACCTCTCCAATTACGGCGGGTTCTTCTCCAACGTCGGTATCGTCCGCAAGCAGTTCATGGGCGGCACCATCGGCGGCATCGGCGTCTACTGGGACTACGACGGCGATCAAAACCAGTACAGCGACACCTGGATCAACGACGCCAGCGGCAGCTACGTGTTTGCCGGTGGCTCGACGTACAACCAGGTGGGCGTGTCGGCCGAGTGGCTCACCGACTACGGCAATCTGCGGAGCAACGGCTACATCCCCGTCGGCACCACGGCGTCGACGATGGGGCCGTACGTTGGTAATTCGCTCCTCGGCGTGCTCGGAGTCAATGCGGGCCTCGCCGGGGCCGATCTCGAAGTCGGTGCCTACGTCCCCGGCTTGTCTGACTGGGCCGGCATGGTGAGCGTCGGCGGGTACAGCTTCGGAAACGCCCGCTACGACCTCCCCAGCGGTGCCGACGTCGTCCCGTACTTTGGCGGTGTGTACACCCGCCTCGACATGACGTTCCTCAACAACTGGGACTTCTCCCTCCAGGCCAACAACGACAGCTACTTCGACTGGACAGGCTTTGCCCGGCTGACCTACCGGATGGGTGGCTCGCGGCGGCGGACCGTCTCCGATCAGCTCGAACAGCCGATGATGCGCAACGAGCACATCGTTCGTGCCCATCAGGCTCCGGTGCAGGCTCTCAACCCCTTCACAAACACTCCCTGGAACGTCATCCACGTCGACAGCGCCGCGGCGCCGGGGACGGCGGCGGCACCGGCGTTCCGCGCGATGGCGGCCTCGGGACTCGGCACGGAAGAGTCCCCGGTCGCCACGCTCGCCGACGCCCAACTCGTCGCGACGAAAGAGTACGACATCATCCTCGTCCACCAGGGGATCAGTTCGAATCAGCCCTACGCGGGCGGATTCCACTTCTCGGCCGATCACCAGTTTCTCGCCGGACAGGGATCCGCGATGCGGCTCCCGACGGCGAACATGGGGCTGGTGCCGGTGTGGAGCGGCGTGAAGAGCACCGACTATCCCGTCATCGCCTCCGGTGCTTCGCCCGCCATTACGCTCCGCAACGGAGCCGTCGTTGATCACCTCCAGATCACCGGATCGAGGGTCGGCATCACCGACACCGACATCACCAACCCGGCGAGTTTCGTGATCGTCAACGACGTGCGGATCGTCGGCAGCGGCCCGCAGCAGACCGGCGTCGTCATCAACGACGCCAACGGGGCGAACTCGACGCTCAACTTCTCGAACATGGCCCTCACGGGGCTGACGGCCGACGGCTTCGTCGTCGACGGCGGCAACGGTGGGGCGGGCGATCCGAAGGTGAACATCGACCAGTCGACGTTCGTCAACACCGGTGGATCGGCCGTGGTCGTCAAGGACGTCTACAACGAAGGCCGGGTCCGGGTCACGAACTCCGCGATCGAAGGGACGACCGCTGCCGGCATCCAGGTGACCAACGGCCAGGCCTACATCGCCAGCACCAAGTTCGAGCGGATTGGGACAGCGGGCGTCGATGCGACCGCCGGGACCGCGCCGGGGGTGTTCGGCAACGAGGCGACCGTTCAGGTGGTCGATTCGACGTTCACGCTCGCGCCGGTCGGTGTCCGGGCCCAGGCAACCGAGAACGGCGTCATGAATGTCACGATCAACGGCAACCGGATCGTCACCACGGGGGGCAACGGAATCATCATGTCCGTGGCTGACGCGCCGGGAGCCGTGGTGAATGCCAGCGTGGTGGGCAACCGGGTCAGCGGCGCTGCGACCATCGTGTCGGGCACCGTCGCCTCCACCAACGGCAACATCCTTCTCGACTCGGTGGGCTGGAGTTGGGATGCGACCAACGGCATCGTCATCCCCGGTCAGGGCATCCTCAACATCCGGGCTGCCGACGAGGCCAATCTCCAAGGGCTCAACTACAGCACCTCCGTCCAGGATATGCCCGCGGATGTCATCGATGGCGACGGCAACATCCTCATCCCACCGCCGCCGTTCTACGATCCGGCCCTCTTCGTCCCGCTGCCGCCCAACTGATCGGCGGCCAGAGGACCTCACGAAACTCCAGGGTGGGCGACCGGTTCGATCCGGTCGCCCACCTGCACGTTCCCGCCCCGCCCGTCGCCGACGGTGTTGATCGCCAAGCGGTAGTAGCTCCCCCAGCCGGCCGTATCGACATCGCGGGGGACTCGCCGCCGCCGCCATGCCTCGAACACCTCACGGAAGTGCTCCGTGATCGTGCCGTTGATGGAGTCACGGGTCGGCACTGGACATCGTCGACAGACGTTGACGGCGGTGAATCCGGCCCCGCCGACCCGAAAATGCATCGGCGGCAGAGGGGGTATCTCCTGGTGGAGTTCGTCGGACGGGGTCGGCCCGGTTGCCTCGAAGGGAGTCGGCTTGGGTGGGAGCGCCGGGCTTGCCAGCGCGTCTTCCCAGAAGGGATCGCAGTCGCCGACCTCGAGATTCGCACGGAACCGGCGACGGACTTCGACGATCGGCAGCGAGAACCAGCGTGCCACCTCGGCCAGGGACGCACTCGACACGAGCGTCAGGCCCGGGGCGTCGCGATCATCCGGGAATCCCCCGTCGGGGCGTTCCTGGAGAAGGACCTCCACGCCGAGCGTTGCCGACAACCATCGGCTGGGGCCGGTCGGCCCCGGGAGGAGGGGAAAAATGTCCGGGGCAGGAGGCTCCGGGGCCCTGCTTCCTTGTGCCGTCTCACCCGCCGAGAGCCTCACCGTCGGGGTGGCAGAGAGTTCGAAATCGGCGCGGATCCGGTGGATCAGCGGCGACCGTTTGGCATTGACCACACCCCCGTCGAGGTCGACCAGACGCCAGCGTCGGTCGTGGGCCAAAGCTCCACACGGGAGTACGCAGGCCCGATCGACGTCGAGGCCGTCGAGGCTCTTGATCGGGTGGAGGGTGATCCGCTCGAGCTGCGGCATGGGTGGCGGGGGACTGGAGGGGGGCCCCGCAGGGGGAGGGAATCACATCCGGAAGTTGAACGTCTGCCAGAGGAGACGCAGCAACCAGCTGCCGACGGTGCGCTGACCCACGCGGATCCTCGCCGAGCCGCGCATCCCGGCGGTGAAGGAGCCGTCGGCGTCGTTGACCGCCATCAGGGCCTCGTAGCTGGTGGAGATCGGCATCTCCCGCCCCGATTCGTCGGTCCGCGTGGGGACCTGGCCGCCGGCCTTGACGCTCAGTCGCTCCGATCCTGATTCGAGATTCGTCTCGGCGATTTCTTCGACGGTGCCCCGGAATGTTTGCCATGGCATCGCGTCGAGCTTCAGGTCGACCCGCTGCCCGCGCGACACGAACTCCATCTCCGACTGATCTACGACCATCACCGCCTCGAAGGCTTTCGGGTCGCCGACGAGGCAGAGCACCGTGCCCTCGGTGAGTGTGGCACCGATGTTTCGCTCCCCGAGGACATGACCACTCCATCCTGGGAGCCGGCCGGTTCCGTCCGGGGGCTGTTTGACGGCCGGGGACGGGAGCACGACGCCGCCACGCGGGGCGGTGAGTACGAGATCCGCCCGGTCCTTCCGCTTGCGGCCGAGTTGCTCCTCGACGCTCTTGAGCGATTCCTCGACCGTGCCGATCTCGAGGCTGGCGGCGGGATCGGTGAAGCGTTCCCGTTCGAGGCTCGCCAGTCTCGCCTTCGCCTGGGTTGCCTTCCCGTCGAGGTCGGCAATTGCCAGATCGAGGTCGATGCTCGACAGCCGGGCGATCTCGGTGCCGGCCTCGATCACCATGCCCGGCTTGACCGCGATGCTCTCGAGGACGCCGGCGACGGAGACGTACACCGTCTCCTCTGCCCGGGGACGCAGTTCAGCGGCACACCACACCCGCTGCGGGAGCGGAATGAGCGCCACGGCCGCCGCGAGGGCAGTGGCGACGACTCCCGTGGTGACAAGGTTACGGACCTTCACTTCCTCACGCCTCCCGGGAACATTGAGAAACTTGACGATGTTCTGAATCGGCCGGACGACGAGCCCCCACAGGGCTCCCATGGCGAGCATCTGCCCTAGCACCTCAAGGCGGTAGGGTTTGAAGACGCTCCACACGAACAGGAAGATCGACGCTGTCACCATCCAGCCGTAAAGGCTCGAGGCGATGGCGAAGAGAGCGAACAGGCCGCGGTTGCGGGTGGGGAGGAACGGATCCTCCGGTTGCTCGATGCCCAGGCACCACATCGAGGCGATCCGGCCGAGGATCGTCGTCGCCTTCTGGCGGAGATTGGGGATTTCGAGGAGGTCGGAGAGGATGTAGTAGCCGTCGTACCGCATCAGCGGGTTGGCGTTGAACATCAGCGTCGACACGCTCGACACGAACATCACGTCGAGGCAGAGCTGGTTGAAGACCCCGGGATGGGAGTTCCACCACAGGAAGGTGGCGATCGAGGCGAGGATCAGCTCGACATACATTCCCGCCGCACCGATCGCGGCCCGCTGCCACTTGCTCGGCAGCATCCAGCTGTCGGAGACGTCGCAGTAGAGACAGGGAGTGAAGACGAGGAGCATCACCCCCATCTCATGGCACTCTCCCCCGAAGTGCTTGCACGACAGGCCGTGGCCGAACTCGTGGAGAACCTTCGTGAATCCGAGGGCCACGGCCAGCCAGATCCAGTTGCCCGAGGCAAAGAACTGCTGGAACTCCGGGAGCTTGGAACGGAACACGTCGAAGTTCACGAGCACCAGCAGCAACGCGCTCGACACCAGCACGGAGACTCCCGCCAACGCGGGAACGGAAAAAAGCCAGCCGAACGCGGGGTCGATCCGGTCGAGGATCCGGTCGGGATCGATCCCCCGGAATCGCATCGACATGATGTTGGCCAGCCACGCCATCCATTGGCGCCAGATTCGCTGCCGGCGGCGCTCGAACAACTGCGGCCCCTGGCCAGGGCGGTCGCCGATGACGAGCCCACTGCGGTGGAGGGTGGCCACGAAACGGGCCAATTCCTCGACCGTGATGCGGCGGGGGGGGAAGCGGGCCTCGAACTGCTCCTTGAGCCGCTCCAAGCTCGCCTGGCCGTCGAGCATGTCGAGGAGGGCATACTCCTCGGGGCGGAAGCGGAAATAGCCCAGCGAGATCGGGTCTTTCACGACCCACCAGATCTGCCCCTGGTAGGACTGCCTCGTGGCCACGAGGTCACCGCGCCGGCGCAGGCCGACGGGGCGCGTGGTACTCGATCGGAAGGCATCCGCGGCGGTGGACATGGGAGTGGGGGGAGCTTTCCGCGAAAGGCTATCGCGTCACCGGCGCCAGGGGCGCCTGGCTGGAATGGATCGTCATCGTGGCCGACTGTCCGGCCCTGAGAAGCCACTGCGTCGAGTCACCGATGCGCCGGTTCTCCACTTCCGCCCACACGCGGTAATCGCCGCCGGAATCAACGAGCGGGCTGGTGAACACGATCCGTCCCGGGAAGGACTCCGTCCGATTGTCGGCGAACACGACATCGACCGTCACCGGCCGATCCCGCACCGTCTCCGGATTCCAGCGGGAGGAGTCGACGTAGCCCTCGACGCGGAGCCTGTCGGTCTGCACGACGCGGGCGAGGGGATCGCCCGGCTGCATCCATTCCCCCTGATGCGGGAACACCTGGACGATGGTGCCTTCGAGCGGCGCGGTGATCGTGCGGCGCTCGATCGCGTTCTCGGCCGCATCGACCTCGACCTGCTTCGAATCGGCAGCGAGCGACGTCATCTTCCGCTCGAGCTCGGCCTGTTCGATCTGGAGTTCGGCCTTCCGCTCGTTGAGCTCGAGCCGGTCGAGCTCAACCCGGGTGATGCTCCCCTGGAGCCGATCGTTGGAGAGTTGTGCCTTTTCATACTCCGCCGCCGCCACGAGCTCCGAGGCCACTGCGAAGCGGACATCGACATCGCTGCTGGCCTTCGCCACCGCTTGATCGTGTTCGGCCTTGGCCTTGCGACGCTCGAACTGGGGCTGGCTGGCGTCGATCTTCGCGATCACATCGCCGGCCTTGATCGAGTCCCCCTCGCGGACGAGGAGGTCGATGAGCACCCCCCCTTCCCTGGCCGGCACCTTCGCCTCCTTGAGGACCGACACGAGGCAATGCTCGAGGACCGGCTCGGCGGCGCTCCGCGGGGAAGCGGATGGAGTGGGGGCTGTCGGGGGCGCCGCGGCGAGGCCGAGGGCGGCTACGGCGACGGCGAACAGGGCGATGACGGGGGAAAAACGCACAAGGACCTCCAAGATTCACCCGCCCCGGGGCGAGGCGTGGAAAGCGATGATGAGCGGAAACGTCACCACAGCCGGAAGAGGATCTGAGACTGGATGAAGGCGAGCACGTCGTGGAACCACACAAACCCTAGCGACCGTTTGCCGCAGGCGATCCGGGCCGTCACGGTCGCCCCGGCGCCGAGTTCCTCGCGCTCGTGATTCGAGGGATCGATCGTGATCCGCACCATCACCGTGTTGCCGGCCTCGCCTCGCACCTCCGCCTGTTCGTGGATCTCCTTGACGGAGCCGGAGTGCCGCGTGCCAGGGTCGGTGGCGAGGACATAGTCGACGTTCAGTTCCCGGCCATCTTGGTGGGCCAGAGCCGCCGCCCGGTTCACGTGGCCGAGGCGGTCGTCGGGCATGTGGACCTCGAGTTCCCACGGGCCGGTCTTGTCGGCCACGGCGAGCAGCACCTGCCCCTTCTCGACCGGGCGGAGAAGGAGCCGGTCGCGGACCTGCCAGGTGACGATGACGCCGTCGATCGGGCTGCGGACCTCGAGGTATTTCTTCTTCGTGAGGAACAGCTTCCGCTGCTCTTCGAGGCTCTCGATCTCACGCCGCAGTTGGGCCACACGGCCCGACATCCGCGTCCGCTCGTCGGCGGAGATTTTGTTGTCCTCGAGAAGGGCCCGCTGCGTGGAGACGAGTTGCTCCTCGCTCGACGCCTTGCGGCCGAGGATGTCGGTGAGGGCCACCTCGAGATCGGTGTTGCGGAGCGTCGCGAGCAACTGCCCCGCCTTGACGTCGATCCCGTGGGCGACGCCATCGGCGATCGACTCGACCACGCCGTCGATCCCGGCGAAGACGTCGCGGCGATGGACCGGCTCGAGCGTTCCCTTCCCCTCGAGCCGCAATTCGGCGGGAATGAGGATGAGGGCTGCCAGGGCCGTCAGCGCCGCCGCGGCTGCGGTCAGTGTCCGGGGGAGATTGCGGGCAGTGGTCAGCACGCGCGACTTGCCGAGGAGATCGAGCAGGCCGAACAGCGGCAGGCTCGTGTGATCCAAGGCGTTGGCCAATGCCACCCGCCCGTGGTCGGAGACGAGGTCGACGCGGGCCCGCTTCCCGCCGTCGAACGACGAGGAGGAGAACCATTCGGCCACCAGCACGCCGACCGGCTCGGCATCGGCATCGGCGTTTGACTCGGCGCGGGCGACCGCCACGGCATCCACGCCCCCCTGCTTGACGACCGGCGTCGGCCGGGGGCGATCCAGCGGGATCACCGCCAGGGCGGTGGCGTGCGATTCGTCGATGAAGTGCTCGAGCTCCTCCTCGATCTGCGGGGGGAGCTCACGCCCCGGATCGGGATGCCAGAGCGGATCGCGGGCCCGGGAAACGACCCTGCCGAGAGCCTCGATCGCCTGCACGGCTGTGGCCCGTCGCTCCACCGATTCCTGGCCGCTGACGGCCTCCAGTCGGAGGCGGCGGCCCTGGCGGACGAGCACGCTGACGCGGTCGCAGCCGATGATCCGGCGGGCCTCGTTGGCGAGCACGAAGGCCGTGGCGATCGGATCGAGCGATTCATGAACCGCCCGGCTGAAGCGATCGACCTGGGTGAGCGTGGTCTGCTGGGCGTCGACCGTCTTCGATTGCCGGCGGGCAAGGTACGTTCCCGCCACCGCTCCGACCTGGGTAAGGAACGTGAGGAAGCCCTGCTCGACCTCGGGGGGGTGGGGTTGGTGGAAGACCTCGAGGAGGCCCGCCCGCTGGCCGTTGCGGTCGATCGGTGCCGAGATGAGAAGAAGATCGGTCGGATTGCTGGCCACCGCCTTGCCGTCGGGGCCGGCCAGTTGGGCGCGGGCGGGGATCAACATCCCTTCGGTCCCCGCCAGGAGCGACTCCACGAGGTGGCCGTGCACCTCCTGGGCCTCGGGAGAAGCGGTCAGCCCGGTCGATGGGACGCCGGCGTGGCAGACCGGCTCACACCTCCCCCCTTCCCCGACGATCCACACCAGCCCTGCCACCGCCCCCATCGCCTCGAGGACCCGATCGAGGAGGCCACGAAAGAAGTCGGCCTCCGCCAGATCGGAACGCCCGAGTTGATCGATCTCCGCCACGATCGCGCGGATCTGCTGGCGGGCCTCATCGACGGAGCGGGGATCAACGGTGCTCATCGGGCTTTGACCAGAATGGGGCTGGGCGTCGCCGGCGGTGGATCCGCCGGCGACGCCAGCCGGGTGGCGCTTGTCATACGTGGCAACTCCGCATCGGGGTCGCCTGGCAGGATCGCGAGGATCCCTGGATCGGCGGGCTCCCCGGAGGCGGATCGCCTGGAATCGTCACCATTTCCGAGCTTTCCCGACTCAGGCCTTGGCAGCCTGCTGGTGGATCACGCGACGCTGGACATCGGTCTCGAGGACGCCGAAGGCCTGCTCGTGGCGAGCAACCGCCATCTGCAGTGCGTAGGCCAGCCGCTTGGCTGTGAAGAAATTGACGATGATCCGCTGGGTGAGCTGGATCGTCTCCGGGGAAGTCCCGGCCACCTGCTTGTTGAGACCGAAGTCGACGATCAATTCCTCCGGGGTGCCGGTCACGCGGCAGAAGTTTGCGTACGTGGCGACGATGTGGGATTCATCGACGGGAACCTGCATCGGCTCCTGAGCGGGGCGCTGGGCGGAAGACTCGGACATGACTGGCTCCCTGGGGGACTCTGAGATGGATCGGCCACGGACCGTGGATCCGGCCGTCGGCCAGGTTCCCCGGAAGGTGGACAGTCTATCGCCGCCGTTCGTCCCGGGCCAATCGCCCCCCTGCCCGCGCCGGCCAGGCGTGGCGACGGAGCCATTGGATTGACACGAACCGTTGCAGGAGCGCCCCCAACGCGCGCTGAGCATCCCGCTGCCATGGCCCGTCAATCGGGGTGTCGGCAGGATGGATGCCGTCGAAGTGGAGCCGGCACGGCCAGCCACGGCTCGCGGCGATCGCATCGAAACGCTCGGCGACGCGGAGCGTCCAGGCGGCCCCGAGCGTTTCCCGGAATCCGAGGAAAGCCGGTTCAACCGCGGCTGCGAAGGTTCCCGCCGGTGCCAGTGACGGCCGCCGCCGAGTGCTGCTGAGGCTGCTGAGGCTGCTGGTCATGGCGAGCAGGCCCCCAACTGCGGCCAGGCAGCCCCCCAGGCAATCGATCGCGGCCGCCATCGGGGCCGCCGTCGAGGCCGTCGGCGGGAAGGCCTGTTCACTGTCGACCAAGGGGAGAAACCCGCGGACCACGACCAACTGCCCGAGCGTGACGAGCGTCGCGGCGGGGCCGTGGCGGGTGGCGACGAAGTTCATCCAGCCGACGAGCGACAGGATGACGACGAAGCCACGGCCGAGGAGGTGGGCATCGGGGACGCTGTCGGGGCGCACAAGCGCGGTGGCGAGCGTCGGGAGGAGGAGGATCACCGCCAGCGCCGCGACGATGAACTGCCAGACCCCATGCTGGGGGCGCTTTGCACCGAGGAGCGACATCGCCGGGCACAGCGACAGGGCAGCCGTCACCATCCGCAGCGACGCGGCAGCGGACGGTTGCGAGATGGCCCCTGAGGCGCGCAAACCCGTATCGAGCGCCAGGGAGAGGCAGGCAGCGATCGCCCACAGGGTTGCCGGAACGGCCGTCGAGCCTCGCGTGGAGACGGCGGCACGCATCGCCGTGCCGGCGGTGACCAGCGCCGCCAGGGCGGAGACTGACCACCAGACGCTGGCGGGGATCGTGAGAAGCGTGGTGGAAATCATGCCAACCAGCCTACCGCGGCGCGCGGCCGGTGCCTCCCGGGTCGGGTCGTGACGGTCGTGCCGGTGGCGACCAAGGAGCGGAGGAATCGATGAGTGGGAGCGCTGAATGATCCGAAGACACCAGTGGAACGGGATGTGCGTCGTCGGCGGGACGGCTGCCCCTCGATCCACCGAGACATCGGCAGGGAGGCCGATCCATGACTTGTACGCCACGTCGGTGGCCCCGGGGGGGCCGTTGGTTGACCGGGGCGACGCTCCTGTCGCTCGTCCTCGTCCTCCCGGCGCGGGCCATCGAGATGTTCACCTATTTCGGCGACGGCAGCCGAATCGGGCTGCCGAGCCTCGAGGTGCCTGTTCAGGCCTACCCAGGGATCCCCCTGCGGAGCGACCGCATCCGGGCCAGATCCCGGGCTCAGCAAATGCGGCGTGCCGCTGCGAGCCAGCCCAGCGTCACGCCCGCCGGCGACGGCCTTCCCGGGATTCCGGGCGGGGGCATCACCGTCCGCCCCATGAACCCACAGCCGACGTCTCCGTCTACGGCGGCTGGACCGGCAAGGTCAGGGAGCGGATTCCCGCAGGCCCCGGCACCGTCGGCGGTGCCGGGCTCGCCCAGTGCGTCGCCGAACGCATCAGGGGGGACGAATTGGTCGAACCTCGTGCCCGCACAGCGCGCCGTGGCTGAGCCGGTCGTGCCACCACAGCCGACGCCCAGTCTCCCCGGACGCAACACTCTGCCGGGGTTCACGCAGCCGGTGTTCCCCGGCACGGCGCCGACAGCCCCATCCACCGGTGTGCCGGGGGCCGGACAGGCACGCTGACAGCGGGATTCCGGGGCGGGGGATCCGCCGCCGGTTACTTTGCCGACGCCTCGGCTTCAGCCTTGAGCGCCGCTTGAAGTTCCTCGGCGGCGGCGCGGTTGGCAAAGATCGGGTCGTTGGTCATCAACTGCTCGAGGAGCCGCTGAGCCTGCTCCTTCTCTCCCTTGTCGGAGAGAATCTGGGCGATGTAATAAGCGCCGTCGGCGGTGAGCGAGTTGTTCTGCGACACCTGAGCGAGGATCTTCTCGGCGTCGGCCATCCGACCGAGCTTGTAGAGCACCCACGACAGGGTCGTCAGCGACGCGATCTGCAGTTGCTGGTTGTCCTTGACCATCGCCACGTTCGTCTCGGCGATCTCGAGCGCCCGTTGGATATTCTCCTTCTCCGGCAGTTCCGCCAGAGAGAGGGCGAGCGAGTCGGAGGCAACGAAGTTTCGTGGCGACTGCGCGTGGGCCTCGCCGAAGAACTTGGACGCAGACTCGAAGTCACGGGCCACGCGGGCGATCGTCCCATTGACGATCCGGGCTTCGAGATTCTTCGGATCGAGATCGATCGCCTTGTCACCGTTCTCCCTGGCAGCGACCGTGTCGCCATGGGTGAGGAACCAATTGGCCGCACCGAGCCGGACCACAGCGTCGTCGGGGGCGGCCTTCACTGCGGCCTCAACGAGCTCGCGGGCCTTGTCGGTTTTCTTCGCCTGATCGTAGAGGCGGGCGAGGAGCATCTCCTTGCGGGGGAGCTTGCTGTCAAGGTCGTGCGCCTCCCCGAACGCTGTCAGCGCCTCGTCGGGCTTTTCGAGCTGGAAAAGGGCGCTGCCGAGCCGCTGCCGGGCGCTGGCGCTGTCGGGATCGATCTCGACCCACTTGCGGATCTCGGCAAGCGCCGCATCCCACTGGCCGCGGGCCTCGTGGACCGCCGCCTTGCCGGCATAGCAACGGATATCGAAGTCGCGCTTCCGCTTGGCGTTCGAGGTGAACTTTGCAGACAGCTCCTCAGCGCGATCGAAAAGCACCGACGCATCAGTGACCATCCGATCCTGGAAGGCGAGATCCCCGAGGACGAGATAGGGCTCCGGATCTTCCGGGAACTTGGTAACGGTCTGGTCGAGTTCCGCGCGAGCTGCGGCAGCCTGCTTCACGCTCAGCCACAAGGTGGCCATCATCACCCCCGGCGGCGGCACCTTCGGGTCGTCGGCATGAACGCGCTCGAGCATCGCCCGGCAGCCGTCAACGTC
>CAMCCR010000031.1 GCA_945873085.1 Candidatus Kuenenia stuttgartensis
AGATCGCCACCGGCCGTGAGCCGGGGCGCGTGAACGTCAACACGATTCAATCGGATGCCGTCTGGGAGGTGGTCGTGCAGGGATCGGTGCGACGCGACACGGATCCGGCCCGCTCGAAGCGCCCCCCCTTCGGCCTCGTGAAGGCCCGCACCAGTGGCACCAACGCCGCCGACATCGGCTACGCGGAACTGGCCAGCAGCGGCACCGCGGGCACGCTCCACCCGGCCAAGTCGACGCCCCAACTGCTCAATCTCTCCGGCAACGACGGCATCAAGCCGCTCATCATCCGCAACGACGCCGTCTCGATCCCCGATGCCAATCTCAATCCGATGCACGAATACCACACGGCGCTGCGGCTGGGAAACATTGCCACCAACCGCTCGCACGTGTTCGGGATCTGGATCACGCTGCGGACGATCCCGACGACTGGAACGACGACGGGGGCGGGAACGCCGGCGCCGATCGATCGCGATGCGATCCGTTACCACCGGATGTTTCTCCTTTACGACCGCTCGATCCCGGTCGGATTCGCGCCGGGCCACGACCACAACGTCCGCGACGGTATCCTCCTCCAGCGGGTGATCCGTTGAACCGGCGCGGATTGACCCTCACGGAAATGCTCGTCGCTACCGCGCTGACAATGATCGTAATGGCGGTGGTGGCGCAGCTCTTTTCGGTGTTCGGCGCGAGCGTCTCGGGGAGCCGCTCACTCACCGAGCTGTCGGCCCGGCTGCGCACCACCTCCTACCGGCTGCGGCGCGATCTCGAGGGGGCGACCGCGGTGCTCCTTCCCCCCTTGAGCCCGTCGGAAGGGGCGGGATATTTCGAGATCCTCGAGGGCCCGCGCCGCGACCTCGACGCCGCCGCCGGCTCCGAGGAGCTCCGGGCCGACGACGACGACGTCCTCCTGTTCACGACGCGCGATGTCCGCGCCCCATTCACCGGCCGGTTCCCCGGCGGCTCGATCCAAGGCGACACGGCCGAAGTGGCCTGGTTCCTCCGCCCCACCGTGCCGGCCACCGCGCCGCCGACCCACACCCTCTACCGACGGCAGTTGCTCGTCCTCGGCTACGTCGGCAAGGATCCGTTCCACGCCAACGGCAACCGGGTGGCCTTGAGCACGTTTGCCGATGGCTTTCGCTCGTTCTTCGATCAATTCGATCTCTCGGTCGCCCGGCTCGGCGACGATCTCATCCCCAACACGCTCTCCGATCTCACCCGGCGTGAGCGCCGCTTCCTCCACAACGTCGCCGGCGACATCACCGGATCGGGCTTCCCCTACCCGTTCCTCGCCGACCACCAGATCCCCTCCACCGATCCGGCGCGAGACACCCTCCCGGCCGCCGCCGCGGGGCTGATCTTCGACGGCCCATCGGCCCGTCGCGGCGAGGACATCATGCTCGCAAACGTGGTCGCGTTCGATGTCCGCGTCTTCGACCCGGCGGCGCCGCTCGCCGAGTCCTCCGGCACGGTTGTCGCGCCGGGGGACAACGTGGCGATCACACCGGGGCCCGCCACCGGGGCCTATGTCGATCTCGGCAACGGCATCAACGCCGCGTCGGGCTTCCCCGCCCCCCCATCCGCCCCGCGCTTCGCCGGGCAGGGCCACCCGTTGAGCAAGCTCGCGGGCTCGGCCTCCGCGCGGCGCACCTACGACACCTGGAGCACCCACTACGAATCCAACGGCCTCGACGAGGATGGCGAGGCAGGCGTCGATCAGGGGAGCAACGATCTCGACGATGAGGTTCCTTCCCGGGCCAACGGCGCGGTGCCCCTCTGGCCGAAAGACGGCGTTGTCGACGACGCCGGGGAAAGGGAGACCTCTCCGCCGTATCCGTCACCGCTCCGCGGCATCGAAATCCGCCTCCGCTGCTACGAGCCGACGAGCCGTCAGCTCCGCCAGGTGACGATCCGCCACACCTTCCTCCCGCACTGACTTGAGCGCAAAAAAAGCCATCCATGGCCTTTTTTTGCTTGGTCGGTCGGTGCCAACGCCAAGGGTTGGCACGACCGACGGCGTCGCATCCGGCGACGCCTCGTCGAATGGCGATACGCCACCCACGGCCCGTCGGCTGCCCTTGAATCATCAACGGCCTCTGCGAGGGGTTGGCCGTACCACGGGAGACGGCCTCGCCGGCAAGCGAAGCCCGGAGGGCGAAAGCGCAGGCGGCGCGGAGAGAGCGGAGGGCAGGGATGCCCGGAGCGAACGTCCGGCGACGGTGCACGGGCGACCCCGAAGCCACGTTTGAGCCATCCAGGTGGGCGCCCCGCCTACCCGATGATCGAGCGGCGGCGGGAGACGTAGTCCCAGACGACGAAGCGGTCGAGATCCTTTCCCGACGTGAAGAACACCCGGCCCTGAGCGGTCTGCGCGAGCTTGTAGGCAAACTGGATGTCTTCCCGTGACTGCGACCAGCCAGAGAGGAGAAACACGTTCACCACGATCCCCTCGCGCCGGCAGGCCTCCGCCTCGCGGAGCGTCGCCTCCTCGGTGCGCTTGTGGGGGGGATAGAGGAGATAGAGCTGGTTCCCTTCGAAATGGGCCGTGGGGAGGCCGTCGGTGATGAGGATCACCTGCTTGTTCGGCGTGTCGGCACGGGCGAGTTGGCGGCGGGCGAGTTGGAGGGCGTGCTGGATGTTCGTGAAGTGCGGAGGAACATCCTCGGCCGTGATCGCCGGATCGGACATGTCGGCCCGGAGGCGGACGACCGGCTCGAAGATCGTCACCGGCTTGGGGAGGAGCGTGACGATCTCCCCGGCCGGGCGGGGCTTGGCAAAGGAATACATCTCGAGGAACGAGAGCGTGTCACCAGGGAACTCGCGCTGCACGAGCCCCTGGAGAGCCAGCGCCATTCGCTTCACGCTCACGTAGAGCCCGCCGTGCCGCATCGAGCCGCTCATGTCGAGGGCGACGACGGTGGCGCACTTCGGCGTGTTCCGGGTTGTGTGGACCTCGATGTCGCGAGCGTCGAGCCGCAGTGGCCGCTCCTTCCCCTGACGGAGCATCGCGTTGACGAGCGAGCCGGGGATGTCGATGTTGGCGACCGAATCGCCAAACTCATAGGGGCGCGTCGGCACCAGTTCCACGGCCCCCTCGCCGATGACGTTCACCTGGTGCCGGCCGGTGCGGGAGGGATCGAGCGCGGAGAAGATCTTCTCGAGGAGCTTCCCCTGGAAGAGGCGCATCGCCTTGGGGGAGAGGGAATAGCCCTTCTTCCCCTTGTCGAGCCCCTGCTCGGCAGCCATCCGCGCCACCATTTCCTCGACCTGGGCCTTGAGGCGGGCAAGGTCGTCGAGCTCCCCCTCGGCAGCGTAACGGCCGAGGGCTTCGAGATCGATGAGCCCGACGCGGGCGTTCTTCTGCGCTTCGGCCAGTTGGGCGAGAAGCCGGTCGATCTCCTCGAGCTCCTCCTTGACACGAAGAGCCTCCTCGACCCCGAGCTTTTCGCGTCCGGTGAACGCCCATTTCGTCGCCAATTCATCGATCTGGTAGACGGCCCCGAGGCGGTCGACGAGGCCGACGAGATCGGCGCCGAACCGGCTTTGATCGTCGTCTTGGGCGTACCAGAGCCGTTCGAGGAGGCGGAGTTGCTCCTCGCGAACGGCGCGGTGGAAGATCTCCTTGTGCTTGGCCGGCGGCTTGACCTTGGCTGCCGCTTCGCGAAAGGCCGTGCGGGCCCTCTTCCGGGCGCCGGCAGCATCCCAGTGCTCGAGGATCTTTCTCTTTCTTGCCTCGAGCATCCTTCGGAGCGACTCGATCGACGGGCCGAAGCCGCGGATCTGCTCCGGATCGAGGAGCACGGCACCGGCGAGCTCCTCGGGGGTCAGATCGTCGAGCTCCCCGAACTCGAGGAGGTGCTCCATCGCGGGGCTCACCAGATCGACATCCGCCGGCCGCGGCGACGGGATCCGCGCCGGGTCGTAACGCTGGTAGGAGTGGACGATGCCGCCGAGGTCGTCGCGCGTGGGCATGGAAGCTCCTCAGGCGTAGCCGCGGGTGTCGTAGATCGTGTGGCCGTGGGATTGGATCCGGGAGATCCGCTCGGTGGCATAGAGGCCAGCGAGGATGAACTCGATGCACGAAGCGCGCACCGCGGGATCCTTGGCGGCGTTCACCTCGAAGGCCTTCTCCCACAGCTCGGGAACGTCGGCCACGATCGTCGAATAGTCGGCCGAGGGCACCGCGTCCCCGACCTCGACCTTCATCCCCTCGGCGAAGACCTTCGCAATCCCGTCGAGGGAGTGCTTCTCGACATACTCGTTGAAGACCGTGGCGATCGCATCGGCGATGATCCCGTCGAGAACCTGCCGCTCGGAGAGCTGATGACTCCCCATGAGATCGAGCTCGATCTTGCCGAGGCTCGAGGCATAGAGATGGCCCAGATCGCTGATTCTGGGCACCGCCGGCTTCTCGCCGAGTCTCACGGCCCGGTGGCGGGCACTGGCGACCATCGTGCGGTAGTTGGCGATCGAGAACCGGGCACTGACGCCCGATTGCTGGTCGATGTGCTTCGAGGCCCGGGCACAGATCGTGATCTGCTCGATGAGCTCCTTCATGAACGGGGGCACGAGCACCGGCCAGGAGTGGCCACCGTCAACCCCCGCTTCCTGTTCGAGCATCTGGATGCCGAGGGCGCGTTCACGGGGGTAGTGGGTGTGGATGACGGCGCCGATCCGATCCTTGAGCTGCGGGATCACCTTGCCGGAGCGGTTGTAGGTGGAGGGATTGGCGGAGAAGAGGAGCATCACATCGATGTCGAACTTGACCGGATAGCCGCGGATCTGGACGTCGCGTTCCTCGAGGATGTTGAACATCCCCACCTGGACGAGTTCGTCGAGCTCCGGCAGTTCGTTCATGGCGAAGATACCGCGGTGCATCCGGGGGATGAGGCCGAGGTGAAGGGCCTCCTCCGAGGCCATGCTCGTGCCCCCGGCGAGCTTCGACGGGTCGATCTCCCCGATGATGTCGGCGAACTTCGTGCCGGGAGCGAGCCGCTCGGCATAGCGTTCAGAGCGGTGCCACCAGCGGATCGGCACGTCCTGCTCCGCGCGACCGGCGACGAGCGCCTTCCCGGCCGACGTGATGGGTTTCAGGGGATCGTCGTGGAGGGGGATGGCGGGATCGTCGAGGTAGGGGATCCACTCGTCGAGAAACCGGCCGAGAAGCCGCATCACGCGGCTCTTCGCCTGCCCCTTCTCGCCGAGGAAGAGCATGTCGTGGCCGGCGATGAGGGCGATGTCGATTTCGGGAATGACGGTGTCGTCATAGCCAACGATGCCAGGGAAGAGCTCGGTGCCGTCGGCGAGGGCCCGGAGGAAGTTCTCCCGCACCTCCTCCTTCACCGTCCGACTCTGCCAGCCGGCGGCGCGGAGGTCGGCGAGGGTGCGTGGCAGCGAACGCGGATCGATCGGGGCAGGGGACGCAGGGGGAACGTTGGGCATCGACGGGTCTCCAGGTGACTCCGCCGATTGTAGGCGCCCCCGGCTGCGCCGCCACGAATGGGAGTGTGTCATCGTCGAATCGGGGCCCATGCCGATCCGACGTGACGCGGGGGCTGACTTCAGCCGCCAGCGGGCCGGGGCGGGGTGACCAGCGGGAGGCGGATCGTGATCGCCGTTCCCTTGCCGGGAGCGCTCTCCACCCGGATGCGTCCCTGATGGGCCTCGACGATCTCGCGGCAGGCGGAGAGCCCCAGGCCCGCCCCCCCCTTGCCGGTCTCGTCCGGACCCGCCTTCGTGGAGAAATGGGCCTCAAACATCCGCCGCATGACGTCGGGCGTCATGCCACAGCCGGTGTCACGCACACAGAGATCGACGAATCCGGCCCCGGAATCCCTCGAGAGTCGGATGATGAGCCGCCCCCCCTGCGGCATCGCCTGCCGGGCGTTAACGAGGAGGTTGAGGAGCACCTGCTGAACCTGGCCTGGATTCGCCGTCACTTGGGGCACGGGGGAAAACTCGCGTTCCACCTGCACCCGGTATTTCATCATCTCCCGCTCGAGGAGCACCAGCGCCTCCTCGATGAGCGTCTCGAGTTGCACCGGCTCCATCCGCGTCGTCCCGCGCCGCGCCATGCCGAGGACGCTGGCGGTGATCTTTGCTGCCCGCGTTCCGGCCGACAGGATCCGCTCGAGGGCCTTGTCGCGCGTCGGGGCGTCGCGGTGGCGGAGGCCGAGTTTGGCGTAGTTGAGGATCGTGGTCAGGGCGTTGTTGAACTCGTGCGTCGTCGTGCCGAGGAGGTCGCCGAGCGTGGCGGCCTTCCGGGCCTCAAGGACTTCTCGGCGGAGGAGGGCCAGCTCGGCTTCGTGCCGCCGCGCTTGGGCCTCGAGCTGACGGAGGGTCCCGTCGCTCCCGTCGATCAATGCCGCCGGGACGGGGGCCGCTCCCGAGGGGCCGGCGATCGGAGCGGAAACGGACGGGGCTCCGTTGGGAGGGGAAAGCTTTCTGGCCACGCGGCGAACCGCTGGCGGAGGGAGCGGACCGGCCCGACGCCCCGCGGACGCTTCTCCCCCGCCCAAGCCCTCACCGTTTCCGATCACCATGCAACACTCCTCAAACCGCCGCTTCCGCGGCGACACACCAGCCCTCCCAGCCCCCCGAAGCCAGCACAATGCCCCGGCAGGACGACTCAACCCCGTCCCCCTGCCCCCCCTGACTGGTAGACGCAAGTCTTTTCAGGGCAGGCAAATGCGACGAATTGGGTTCCTCTGATCCCTATCGTCGCCCGAGCGGGTGGCCCCCGAATCTGATCCCTTCCGCACCTTTCCTCCGGCTCGACCGTTTCATCTTCGTCGCATGGCCCGGTTTTCCACGGGTGGCTACGATACGGAAGATCGTCCGAACAAGTGTTTGTCGGCTCGCGATCCACTCCCCAGACCAAACGGCCGCTCGACTCGCTCCCCCCGGGAGGCTGCCAGATGTCGCCGTGGCGTCGTCCAACAAAACAATCCAGATGAGGTCCCGAGCAATGCAGCCACTTCCTCCGCGTCATGAATCTGCCCGCTGTCGCTGTCGAGGCATGTCGGGCACCGGGCGTCCGGGCTTCACCCTTGTCGAACTCCTCGTGGTGATCGCCATCATCGGCCTCCTCACCGGCCTCCTCCTCCCGGCCGTCCAGTCGGCCCGCGAGGCGGCCAGACGGACCGAGTGCAAGTCGAATCTCAAGCAGGTCGGGATCGCGATGACGATGTATCTCGACCGCAAATCGCGCGGCAAGTTCCCCGACGCCGCCATCCTCCCCAGCGAAGAGCTGATTTTTTTCACGCCGACCAGGCCGATCAAACCGAGCCTGGCGAAGGTCCTCGGCCCCTATTCCGAGGACAACCGCAACATCTTCAAGTGCCCGTCAGACATCTACTACTTCCAAAAGAACACGCAGGCGATGGAGAAGCTCAAGCAGAATCTTGCGGCCATCGGCCGCGCGATCCCCAACGACGCCCCTGACGAATACAAGACGCTCCCCTACGAGGGCTTAAGTTACGAGTTCCCGGCGCGGCGTCTTGCCAACAAGACACGCGAAGAAGCGCTCGTCAGCCGGTCGGGCGCTGCCGGGGCCACGTCGAAGCTGTGGGTGACGTATGAGTTTGAGGCTTTCCACGGCGGCGGTCTCGGTGCGTTGTTTACTGACGAGAACGAATACAACGACCCCGATCCGAATCGGCCGCCTCCCCAGGAAGGGGCCCGTAATTTCCTCTACCTCGATGGCCACGTCGAGAACATGTGATCCCCCTTCCTCCGCCGATTCCCCATCCCAGCACGCCGCTTTTGAGGAGAGTTTTTATGGCCAGTTCCTACCCCGCCCGCGGGAAGTCGCGTGGTTACGTGCCCCCCGAGGAGAAGAAGGCCAAGGGATCGGCCGGCCGGTGGATCGGCGTGATCGTGGCGCTGCTCATCTTCGGGCTCATGGGAGCCTGGGCGACGGGGCTCTTCGGCCGCCGCACCGACGTCCGGATCGTGGAGATCCGGAAGATGTCGGACGAAATGTCGAAGCAGATGGCGACCGGCGGCCCACAAAACGAAGACGAGGCCAAGGCATTTGTCCAGTCGATGGGGCAGATCCGCGAGAAGATCCAGGCCTTGCCAGAGGATCTGCGGGGCCAGGCGTTTCGCGGCGGGGGGATGGGGCGCGGCTTCCAGGCCGCCATGCAGGCCAACATGAAATCCTTCTTCGCGACCCCTCCGGCACAACGGGAAGCAGAGCTCGACCGGCAGATCAAGCGTGAACAGATGATGCAAAAAGCCTTCGCCGCAGCCGGTGGGTTCGGCGGTGGGCCGGGTGGTCCCGGCCCGGGTGGTGGTGGCGGCCCCGGTGGTGGTGGTGGGCGTGGCCCCGGTGGCGGTGGTGGGGCTGGCGGTGGGCCGGGTGGTGGCGGCAATCCGGAGGCTTGGCGGAAGCAGATGCTCGACAGCACGGGCCCTTCGCAGCGGGCCCAATTTACCGAGTTTCGCAATGCCATGGATCAGCGCCGGCAGCAACTCGGCCTCGGCAACGGTTGGGGTGGCCCCGGCGGTGGACGAGGGCGCTGAACCGTTGTCTGACACGCTGGGCCTCCTCGAGGAGGCGATGCAACTGGCCCGGGATCTCGGCTTCCGCGTCCGCGAGGAACCGCTCGGCGACCTACCGGGCGGCGCGTGTGCCGTCGGCGGCAAGCGGCAGATCCTCTTGAATGCGGCTCACCCGTCGAGCCAGCGGCTCGATACGCTCCTCGAAATCCTCGCCGTCGACCCCGGCGTGGCCGACCAACCGGTCAGCCACCTCCTCGAATCCCGTCTCCGCAGGCACTCGTCCGATCGCTGACGCGTCATTGCGACGGCGATCGGTAGAGCTCGTGGGTGGCGATGTAGCGTTCGACGGCAGCCGGAGTCCGGTAACGGATGCTGCGACCGACGGCGACCGCCGAGCGGAGCTGTGTCGAGCGAATGCCGACGGCAGGGCAGATGACGCGATCCGCGGCGATCTGCCGGGCCTTCGCGGCCCCGAGCAGCTCGAGCAACGGCTGGCCAGTGACCACGGCACCGATGTCGTCGAGGCCCTCTCGTTCCACGGCCAGCAGTGTGGCGAGTTCGAGGATTCTGCCAGGAGCGCGCCAGGTCGGAAGTCCGGCGATGGCATCGGGCCCGAGGATGAGGTGGAGGCTGTCGGTGGGATGCGCCGCGGCCAGGGCCTCGAGCGTGTCGACCGTCCAGCTCACGCCGCCACGGTCGAGCTCGGCGGAGACGACCTCGAAGGCGGGTTGCCCGCCGATCGCCAGCGCGAGCATAGCCTTGCGATCCGCAGCCGCGGCCAGTCGCCGCCCCTGCTTGTGAGGCGGCGTGGCGGCGGGGACGAACAGCACCCGGTCGAGCCGGGCCTGCTCTCGACAGCTCTCGGCGACGAGCAGATGGCCGAGGTGCACCGGATCAAAACTGCCGCCGTAAATCCCCAATCGCATGGCACAGAGTTCCTGGAAGCCGTCGGCAGGCCCTCCGGTTGGCCGCGTCGGCCTCCGGGGGTCTAATCCGTTCATGGCAGACCAGCATACGGGCCAGCGCGATCTCTTCGAGCACCGCCCCGAGTGGGAGGAGGACGACGCCCGTCAGGGGACGGTGGCCACCGTCGTCCTTCCCGACGGCGTTGACAAGCCGCTCGATTACCTCGTGCCCGAGCGCCTCGCCGGGGCGGTGGAGCCGGGACGGCGCGTCTGCGTGCCGCTCGGGCGGGCCAACCACGAACGGATCGCCTACTGCGTCGCCCTGCGGAGCGGTGAGCTTCCGACTACCCCGCTCAAGGAGGTGATCGGCGTCGAGGATCCTGCCCCGCTTCTGTCGCCACGGATGCTCGAGCTGACGAAGTGGATGGCCGAGCGGTGGATGGCGCGCTGGGGGGAGGTGCTCGAGGCAGTCCTCCCCTCGGGCGTCCGTCTCGCCCGCGGCACCCGCCAGGAGGCGCTCCTTATCGCCTCAGGCACGGCCCCCACCCGTCGTCCGACGGCGACGCAGGCGCGTGTCCTCGCCGCTGCCGCCACGCCGGCCACGCCGGGCGAACTTGCCCGCCGGGCGGAGTGTGGACGCTCGGTGATCAGCCGGCTTGTCGAGACCGGCCTCCTCGTCGACGCCGGAACCCGCGAACGCGAGCCGGGGCGGGCCGAAGCGCGCCAGGGTCTCCCCCACCATCGTCCCGCCGAGCTCTCCCCAGCCCAGCAGGGTGCGCTCGACGCCATCCTCGCGCCGCTCCGCGAACGCCGTCATGAAACGATTGTCCTGTTCGGGGTCACGGGAAGCGGGAAGACGGAGGTCTACCTGCAGGCGGTCGAGGAGACGCTCGCCCAGGGACGCCAAGCCATCATCCTTGTCCCCGAGATCAGCCTCACCCCCCAGACCTGCGACCGCTTCCGCAGCCGGTTCGGCAGCGTCGCGGTCCTCCACAGCCACCTCACTGCCGTCGAGCGGCACGCGGAGTGGCGTGAGATCGCCTCGGGAAGGGTCGGAGTCGTCGTCGGCGCGCGAAGTGCCGTCTTCGCCCCCACTCCGCGGCTCGGTTTGATCGTCATCGACGAAGAGCACGAGACGTCCTTCAAACAGGCAACAGCCCCCCGATACCACGCTCGTGATGTCGCCGAATGGATCGCCCGGTCGGCCGGCATCCCGCTCGTCCTCGGCTCCGCCACGCCGTCTCTCGAAACCTTCGCCCGCTGCCTCGACGGCTCATGGCGGATGTGCCGTCTCCCTGACCGGGTCGGCGGATCGCAGCTCCCGGCGGTGATCACCGTCGACCTGCGCGACCAACGGAGCCGCTCGCGGGGCGCGTTGAGCCCGCGGCTCGTCGCCGGGATCAAGTGGGCGCTCTCCTCGGGGGGGCAGGTGATGCTCCTCCTCAACCGCCGCGGCTTCGCCACCCATGTCCAGTGCCGGGCCTGCGGCGACACCGCCCGCTGCAAGCAGTGCGACCTGGCCCTCACGCTCCATCAGCCGGGCAATCGCGGGATCTGCCACGGCTGCGGGCACATCGCCCGCCTTCCTCCGGATTGCCCGAGCTGCAGGGCACCGCAACTGGCCCAGCGCGGCACCGGGACGCAGAAGCTCGAAGAGCAGGTGCGCGGGCTCTTCCCCGGGACGCGCGTCGCCCGGATGGACACCGACACGATGCGCACCCGCGGCAGCCACGAGCGGACGCTCGACGCCTTCCGCGCCCGCGAGATCGAGATCCTCGTCGGCACGCAGATGATCGCCAAGGGGCTCGACTTCCCCGACGTCATGCTCGTCGGCGTCGTCAACGCCGACGCGGCGCTCCACCTCGCCGACTTCCGCGCCGCCGAGCGGACATGCCAGCTCGTCACGCAGGTCGCGGGCCGCTCCGGCCGGGGGGCACTCGGCGGGCGGGTCGTCGTCCAAACATCCACCCCCGAACATCCAGCAATCCGATCCGCAGGACGCCACGACTACGAGGCCTTCGTCCGCCACGAGCTGCCGATCCGCGAGGCCCTCATGTACCCCCCCTACGGCGGCGTGATCCGATTCGTCGTCCGCAGCCACCGCGAGGAGGCGGCCGCCGCCTGGGCCGGCACGCTCACGGATCGTCTCCGTGCCGCGGTCGCGGCGGCGGGGGAGGGGATGCGCGTCCTCGGGCCGGCGCCGGCCCCGATCGCCCGCCTTCGCGACCGCTTCCGTTGGCACCTCCAGGTGCATGGCCTCGATGGGGAACGGCTTCGCGATCTCGTTCTCAGGGCCACCGCAGGGCTCCGCACCCCCGACGACGTCGCCTGGATCATCGATGTCGATCCGGTGGAGATGCTGTAGCTGCCAGCAACGTCGCTTCTGCGCTGATAGCCCGTGGAAAAAGTCATCCCTGACCTTTTTCCACTCGAGACATCCGCCGCATCCGGCGGCGGGAGCTTTATCCACGGCCGGCCGGCGAGGTACGATTCAGGCGGAGACCTCGCCTGTCATGCCCTACCGCTCCTTCACTGACATCCTCGGCGAGACAAGCCTCGAGCGGAAGTGCCGCTTCCTCTTCGGCCTCTGCCTCCTCGTCCTCATCACCGGTAGCTTCTGGTGGTACGGCAGCCTCACCGAGCAACTCGTCTACGCGACAACTAGGAGCACCGGGCGGCATCTCGTCGATGCGATCATGGTGCAGTCGCACTGGAACACCTGGGAGACCAATCCCCAGTTCTCCGGGATGATCCAATCGGTGGGGCGCGAGTTCCAAAGCGAGCCCTACGATTGGCAGGTCCTCGATCCACGGGCAGGCCCCGAGGAGCGTCATGCCGAGGGCTACTCGCGGCTCGACGAGGCGGTCCTCGACTACTTCGGCGATCATCCCCCCGCTGCCAGTGACGCCTCTGCGGCCGCCAGCGCCTCCGCTGTCGGTAGCGCCTCCGCTGTCGGTAGCGCCTCCGCTGCTGGTAGCGCCTCCGCTGCTGGTAGCGCCTCCGCTGCCGGCAACGCCTCCGCTGCCAGTGAATACCGGGAGTTCCGCCTTCCCGAGCAGGGGAAGTACTTCTACTACCAGACGGTGCGGGCGAAGGAATCATGCCTCCGCTGCCACGACGTCCGTCCCGCCCCCGGCGTGCCGACGGAGGGAGTGCCGCCGGTCGGCGTGGCCGTCGGTGACCTGATGGCGGTCGTGCGCGTCGTCATGCCCGACGGGCTGACGAAGAAGGCCATCAACTGGAATCGCGCCATCCTCCTGGCGACGGCGATCATGACGGTGTTCCTCGCCATGCTCGCCGCCTATCTCATCGTCCGCTACGTGATCGTCAAGCCGCTGGAGCATCTCCGTGATGTCAGCGACGAGGTCCGCCGCGGCAACGTTCAGGCCCGGGCCGAAATCCACACCGCGGACGAGTTTGAGGAACTCGGCGTCGCCTTCAACCGCATGCTCCGCGGCCTCGTCGACACCCAGGAGGAGCTCCAGAAGGTCAACGAGAGCCTCGACGGGAAGGTGGATGAGCTCGCCCGCGCCAATCTCCACCTCTACGAGATGAACCGGATGAAGAGCGACTTCCTGGCGACGATGAGCCACGAGCTGCGCACGCCGCTCAACAGCATCATCGGCTTCTCGGATGTGCTCGGCTCGATCCAGTCGCTCGACGACAAACAGCGTCGCTACGTGCAGAACATCCGCACCTCCGGGCGAATGCTCCTCGACATGATCAACGACATCCTCGATCTGGCGAAGATCGAGGCCGGGAAGACGGAGATCCGCCCGGTGACGTTCGATATCGAGTCGGTCGTCTCGGCGCAGTGCGACATGGCCCGGCCGATGGCGGAGAAGAAGGCGATCGACGTCACCTTCGAGATCGGCCCGGGCCTCGAGGCGGTCGAGCAGGATCAGTCGAAGGTCCAGCAGATCCTCGCCAACCTCCTCTCCAACGCCGTGAAGTTCACCCCCGGCGGGGGCCGGGTTGAGGTCACCGCCCGCCTCGACGACACCACCGATCCATCCCGGCCGGAGATCGTCATGGACGTTTCCGACTCAGGCGTCGGCATCGCCGCCGAGGAGCAGCAGGCGATCTTCGAGAAGTTTCGCCAGGGGAAGGTGTTCCAGAAGGGGGACGACGCGATGACGCGAGAGATCTCCGGCACCGGCCTGGGCCTGTCGATCGTCCGCGAGCTCTGCCGGCTCCTCGGCGGCGACGTCACGCTCGAAAGCCAGCTCGGCCGGGGGAGTCGGTTCACGATCCGCCTTCCGGCTCAGCTCCAGCCGGTGCGCCCAACGCTGGGAACGACGCTGGCGCTGGCCGACTGACAGCCTGCGAATCGCCGCTAGACTGTCCGACAGATCGATCGGGCTCGAGGAGGCGGTGATGGCAGACGAAGCGGCCGAGGTGGTGTTGTTCACGGACGGCGCCTGCAGCGGCAATCCCGGCCCCGGTGGCTGGGCCTACATCCTCCGCCACCCGGGGAGCGGTCAGGAGTCGCGCGACTCCGGCAACGAGCCGGTGTCGACCAACAACCGGATGGAGCTGACCGCCGCCGTCCGCGGCCTCTCCCGGCTCAAGCGGCCGACGCGCGTCGAATTGGTCACCGACAGCGTCTACGTCGGCACCGGGATCTCCGACTGGCTCCCGAAGTGGAAGCTGCAGGGCTGGAAGCGGAAGGATGGCGGCAAACTCGTGCCGATCAAGAATGAAGACCTGTGGCGCGAGCTCGACCGGCTCGTCACCGAGCATTCCGTCCGCTTTACCCACGTCGCCGGCCACGCCGGCCACGCCGAGAATGAGGCCTGCGACAAGATGGCCGTGGCGGCCTATCAGCCGTTGCTGAAAAAGGGCTGAAAAAGGCCTGACGTCGGGGGGTTCAGGCAGGCGACCACGCGCCCGACAGAGGAGCCGATAAACTCCCCACATGCCCACCCCCGACAACCCCGCCGCCGCCCCTCCGCCCGCCGCCCCTCTGCCGTCGGCAACGGCTGGCACGGTGCGCCCCTCGCCGGCTGAAGGGAGGCCGCGGAGCCTCGCGACGCCGCTTGAGCGGCTTCCGGGTGTGGGCACGCTGCGGGCCGACAAGCTGCGGAAGCTCGGGCTGGTCACGGCGGCCGACGCGCTCATGCACTTCCCGCGCGACTACCGCGACTTCTCCGGGGCCCATGCCGTCAAGACCCTCGTCGCCGGCGAGCATGCCTCGCTCGTGGGCGAGGTCGTCGAGGCGACGTCGCGAACGACCGGCTCCGGCCGGCAGATGCTCGTCATCCGCTTGGCCTGCCCCGACGGCGTCATCCGCGCAGTCTGGTTCAACATGCCGTTCATGGCGAAACGCTTTTCCGTCGGCCAGAGGGTCGTGATCGCCGGAGCGCCAAAGCGGGCGTCCGGGCAGTGGGAGTTTCCCCATCCGGAGGTCCGCTGGCTTCAGGCGGGGGAGCGGGCCGACGCCTCGGAATGGCTCGCCGTCTATCCGCTCGCCGAAGGGGTGCTCCAGTCGCATGTTCGCGTGGCGGTGCTCGCGGCGCTCGACCATGCCGCCGATCTCCCCCCAGAAGCCCTCCCGGCCGATCTCCTCGCCTCCAAGGGGCTGCTGTCGATCGGCACGGCCCTCCGCGAGATCCATTGCCCTTCGAGCAAGGAGATGATCGACACCGCTCGGCGGCGCTTCGTCTACGAGGAGCTGTTCATGCTCCAACTCGCCCTGAGGATCCACCGGGGCCGGCAGCAGCAGCGCCGCGCCGCCCCGTCGATCCCCCTCGACGCCCGCATCGACGGCCGGATCCGGGCCCGCTTTCCGTATGAGTTCACCGCGGCCCAGTCGCGCGTCTGTGCCGAGATTGCCGCCGACATGGCCCGCCCGGAGCCGATGAACCGGCTCCTCCAGGGGGATGTCGGCAGCGGCAAAACGGCCGTCGCTCTCTATCTGATCCTCGCCGCCGTCGCCGCGCGGATCCCCGGTGCGCCCGCGGGGCCCGATGGCCGGGCGACCGGCTATCAGGCGGCCCTCATGGCCCCGACGGAGCTCTTGGCCCGCCAGCACCTTGCCACGCTCGAGCGGCTCCTCGGCGATCAGGAGGGAAGAGTCCGTGCCAGCGGCGTCCGCGTCGAGTTGCTGCTGGGGGGCCAGACGACGAAGCGCCGCGCGGCGGCCCTCGAGCGGATCGCATCGGGGGAGGCCCAAATCGTCGTCGGCACACAGGCGCTGGTCTGCGGCGAGGCCAGGTTTCGCAATCTGGCGCTCGTGGTCATCGACGAGCAGCACCGCTTCGGCGTCGTCCAGCGTGGCCTCCTCCAGCAGGGGCACACCGATCCCCACACGCTCCTGATGACGGCGACGCCGATCCCGCGGACCGTTGCGCATGCCGTCTACGGCGATCTCGACGTCTCCACGCTCGACGAGCAGCCCCCAGGGCGGCAGCCGGTGGCGACCTACCGGGTCGGCCCGGAGCAGGCCGACTCCTGGTGGGATTTCTTCCGCCGCAAGCTCCGCGAGGGGCGTCAGGGGTATGTCGTCGTCCCGGCCGTCGAGGAATCGAAGCGCGGCCTCGAGAGCATTTCGAGCGCCCATGAGCATCTCTCCAACGGTCCCCTCGAGGCCTTTCGATTGGGGCTCGTCCATGGCCGGATGCCGACGAAGAAAAAACAAGAAGTGATGGAGAAGTTTCGCGCCGGGGAGATCGATGTCCTCGTGGCAACGAGCGTCATCGAGGTGGGGATCGACGTTCCCAATGCGACCCTGATGACGATCCTCGACGCCGATTCCTTTGGGCTCGCCCAGCTCCATCAGCTCCGCGGCCGCGTCGCCCGTGGCGCCACCCGCGGGATCTGCGGCGCCGTCACCGGCGAGGCGGAAGGAGCCTGCCCGCGGATCGATGCCTTTGTCGCCACGACCGACGGCTTCGAGCTCGCCGAGCAGGATTTATTGTTGCGCGGCCCTGGCGATCTCGTCGGCTCGAGGCAGAGCGGCGCCCCGCCGATGTATCTGGCTGATCTTCTCCGCGACGCGTCGGTCGTCGCCGAAGCCCGCTGCGACGCGCTTGCCTTGTTCGAGCGCGATCCGCTCTTGGCCGACCCGCAACTGGCGCGCCTCCGGCAATTGATCCAGAAGCGCTGGGGGGAAACGCTGGGCCTGGCGCAGATCGGGTGAGGAAGTGAAGAAGGGCTGGGCTCCTTTGCTTCCGCGGGGGATCACCGCCCCAGCCAGAAGGTCGGCTCACGGCTGCCATGGGCCACGGCAACAACCACCAGGGAATCGGGGCTGTCGAGGCGGTAGATCAACTGATACGGATAGCCGCGAACCATGACGAACCGATGGCGTTCATCGCACGCCGGATACCAGAGCGGCTGAAGGGCGATCGCCTCGATCCCCTGAGAGATCGCCGTCTCGAATCCCGTGGCAGCAGCGACGCTTCGCTCGGCGTACCACCGCAGCGCGGCGGCGTAATCGGCTGCCGCAGCCTCGAGGACGACCACGTCAGCCATCGAGGCCGGCCTCGCGCCGGGCATTGGCCTTCACTACTTGCCAGGGAGTGGCGGGCATCCGACCGGCGTCATAGTCGGCCGAGCGCTGCTGAACTTCCTCGATCCACGCTTGGCTCGGCCTCGGCCAACTCTCCGGCGAAGCGTCGTCCCACACCGCATCGACAAGTCGCAGCCGGTCGGCCGCGCTCAAGGCCTTGGCCGCGGCGATGATCTCCTCCAGGGTCGTCATGCGGGCCTCTCTGGAGGAAGGTCGCAGGTGATTCGAAATCGTTTCTGTTGCCCTCGCGATTCCCTGGAGAGTATAGCGAGGCTCATCGAGGCGCCGCTCCGTCGGCCGGCGGCTATACTCCGCGGCCAGAATTGCCCCCAAGTGAGGAGCCGCGGATGTACTACTTCGCCTACGGATTCAAGAAGCCGATCGCCCCGCTCCTCGCCCTCCAGGTGGCGCAGCAGGCGATGGTCAGCGCGGGCTTCACTGTCTTCGATCCGGTCGCCCCTGGAAAGGTCACCCTCGGCGGCACGCAGACGCAGGCCGGCGTGATGGTGACCGTCGTGGCGATGGACTGCGAAGGAGGGGCCGCCGTCGTCGTCAATGGCTTCTGCGCCAACGACCTCGCCGTCGACTCCGCCCGGAGCTTCGCCGAGAACATCGCCGCGGCCGTCAACTACGCCTGACTGCCGGCGGCGAGTTTCGCACCGGTCTTCCAGCCGGCCGCATCGCGCTCGACCGCATGGTAGAGGGTGTCACGCTCGATCGGCGTGCGGCCCGCCTCGCGGATGAGCCGCTGGATTTGCTCCACCGAAAGGATCTCCGGCGTCGTCGCCCCGGCGTCGTGATAGATCAGTTCGTGGCGGACCGTGCCGTCGAGGTCGTCGGCGCCGTAGGCGAGCGAGGCCTGAGCGGTGCCGATCCCGAGCATGATCCAGTAAGCCTTGATGTGGTCGAAGTTGTCGAGGACGAGCCGCGACACGGCCATCGTCCTCAGGCTCATCGTTGCCGACGGCTTGGGGAGGTGGGAGAGACGGGTGTTTTCCGGATGGAAGGCGAGAGGGATGAAGGTCTGGAAGCCACCGGTCTCGTCCTGGAGTTGACGGAGACGGAGGAGATGGTCGGTGCGGTGGAAGGCGTTCTCGATGTGGCCGTAGAGCATCGTGGCGTTGCTCCTCAAGCCCAGCTCATGGGCCATGCGGTGGACGGCAAACCACTCGCGCGTGTCGGCCTTGTGCTCGCAGATCTTGTCGCGGACTTCGGGGTGGAAGATCTCGGCCCCGCCACCGGGGAGGCTGCCGAGGCCAGCGTCCTTGAGCTCGACGAGGATGTCGCGGAGGGACCGCTTCGTGAGGTGCTGAAACCAGTTGATCTCCACCGGCGTCCAGGCCTTGAGATGGAGGGCAGGATAGTGGTCGTGGAGGAGGCGGACGATGTTCAGATACCAGTCGTAGTCCTTCTGATGGTGGAGCCCGCCGACGATGTGCATCTCGGTGCTCCCAGCGTCGACCGCTTCCTTCCCGCGGGCGAGGATCTGCTCCGCCTCCATCACGTAGCCGCGGGCGTCGCGGAGATCGGCCCGGAAGGCGCAAAACGTGCAGCGGTAGACGCAGACGTTCGTGGGATTGAGGTGGGTATTGATGTTGTAGTAGCCGGCGTTGCCGTTCTTCCGCTCGCGGACGAGGTTGGCAAGCTCACCGAGCTCGTGGAGATCGATCCGCTCATCCCACAGCATCTCCGCCTCGGCGGCATCGAGGCGTTGCCCCGCCTCGACCTTCTCGCGCACCCGATCGAGGGAGGGGACGGCGGCACGGATCATGGGAGGAATCTCCGGAAAGGCACGGACGAAGGCCGGGGCTGATCCCCGACGCTTGCCAGCTAACCGCATTCGGCCCGGTTCGGCAACACGCACTTTCCCGAGGCTGATAACGGGGCTGAAAAGTCGGTTTGGGGGGGCCAGGCCTCCCCCCCCGCCGGTCGAGGCTCGGCAGCCGGGAGCCTGCCGGGGTATGGTGACGGCCCCTCCGAGGCGCCCCCCGCCATGCCGGCCGCATTCGACATCATCGGCGACGTCCATGGCTGCGACGCCGAACTGGTCGCCCTGATGGAGCGTTTGGGCCACCCAATCGATCCGGCCCGGCCGCATCCGCAGGGGCGGAGGCTCGTGTTCGTGGGGGATCTTGTCGACCGGGGCCCCGCCACGCCGGCAGTGGTTCTGCGGGTCAAGCGGCTGGTCGAGGCGGGACGGGCCCTGGGTGTCGCCGGCAATCACGATATCCGCCTCGCCGAGGCCCTGTGGGGAGAGCCGGTGGAGCCGGGGCATGGGCTCGAAGCGTCGCTCGAGCAACTCGCAGCCGAGTCGGTCGCGGTCCGGGACGAGGTGGCGGAGTTCCTCGCCGGGCTCCCGGGGCATCTCGTCCTCGATGACGGCCGGCTCATCGTCGCCCATGCCGGGCTCGAGGACCACCACCATGGCAGCGACGCAAGCGCCGCCCGCGACGCGGCAATCCATGGCGCCTACACCGGCGATTTCGACGACCGGGCGATGCCTGTCCGTGACGACTGGGCGAGCGGCTATGGCGGCGCCGCGGCGGTCGTCCAGGGGCACACGCCGGTCGCCGAAGTGGAATGGTTCAACAACACGATCTGCATCGACACCGGCTGTGTGTTCGGCGACCGGCTCACCGCCCTCCGCTGGCCGGAGCGGGAGCTCGTATCGGTGTCGGCCGGTGGGGCCTGGGGGCGGTCGGCACGGGGGCCGCTGCCGCCGCGCAGGCTCCGAGCCCGCCCTGTCGCCCACCCCGCACCACCGCTCCCGCCGGCAGCCGAAGCGATCGCTACGCTCCGCCGCTTGGCTGTCACGGAGATGGCCCGCTTGTCGAGCGTCGTCCCCGGGAACGCTGTCGCCCGCGATCCGTGGGTGATTCATCTTCCGCCGACGATGTCGTCGTGCGATCCGTCGCATCACGGCGACGGCCTCGAGCATCCGCTGGGCGCCTTCGCTCACTACGCCGCGGCGGGGCTGCGGCAGGTGGTCTGCGAGGAGAAGCAGACCGGCCTGCGGGGGGTCGCCGTGGTCTGCCGCGATGCGGCCACGGCAGCGAGGCGGTTCGGTGTCGCGGACGGCACGGCTGGCGCCATCCACTCGCGCACCGGACACCGCTGCCTCCCCGCGACCGATGAAGCAGCGCTCGTGACGACGATCGCCGCGGCGGCTGCGGCGGCCGGCCTGTGGGAGGCGCTTGCCACCGATTGGCTCTGCCTCGACGGGGAGCTCGTTGGCATGGCCGATGGCGCTGCCGATCGTTCGACGCCGCCGCGGCTCGTCTTTTTCCATCTCCTTGCCGCCGAGGGGGGAACGTTCTTCGACCGGGAGCATGCCTGGCACCTCGACACGCTCCGCCGTATCACCACCTCCCAGGCCAACGGAGGCCCCTTGGGCGTGACGCTGCACCGGGTCGTCGATCTCACCCGCCCCATCGACGTCGCCGCGGCCATTGCCTGGTGGCATGCGCTCACGGCCACCGGCGTCGAAGGGATTGTCGTTAAGCCGCTCACGCTCGCCGCCGCGGGGACCGATGGGCCCGTCCAGCCCGCGCTCAAGGTGCGTGGAGCGGACTGGCTCCGCCGCGTCTATGGCAACGACTACCGTGCCCCGGAGAGCCTCGAGTCGCTCCGCGTTCGCAGCCTGACGACGAAGCGGGCCCGGGCCCTCGGGCAGTTCGCCGTCGGGATCGAGGCGCTCGAGCGCTTCGTGGCCGGCGCACCTCGGGAACGCGTCGCAGCGTGCCTCGCAGCCCATCAGGCCTGGGGGCCGATGCACGACCACAGTGGCTGAGGCCAATGCCCGTCAGACCGCGACATCGATGGCGATCGCCACCAACAGCAACAGCCCGATCGCGGCGTTGGCGGTGAAGAAGGCCTGGTTGACGCGGGAGAGGTCGTCGGGGCGGACGAGCGAATGCTCCCAGACGAGAAGCGCGGCGATCGCCAAGAGCGTCCCCCAATACACCGCCCCCAACTGCGGCACGACCAGAGGCAGCGCCGCAAGGATCGCGAGCGTGACAACGTGGAGGCCCGCGGCGAGCGTCAGGGCCCGCGGCACGCCGAGCCGGGCCGGAATGCTGTGGAGCCCCTGGCTCTCATCGAAACCGGCATCCTGACAGGCATAGATGATGTCGAAGCCCGCCACCCAGGTTGTCACGGCGAGTCCGAGGATCAGCGCCGGAACGCCATCGGCGGGATTGGCAAGCAACGCCTCGCCGCGGATCGCGATCCACGCTGCCACCGGCGCCATCCCCAGCGCCGCCCCGAGCCACACGTGGGCGAGCATCGTGAACCGCTTGGCGTAGCTGTAGCCGAGCAGCCAAGCGAGGACCGGCACCGAGAGCACCAGCGGCAGCCAGTTGGGGAGAAAGAGGAGCGTGGAGGCAATGAACGCCCCGCACGAGAGGGCGACAAGACCGAACACCTCGCCGACGGCGAGATCGCCGCGCGGCAGATGCCGCGTCGCCGTCCGCGGATTGGCGGCGTCGAACGAGCGGTCGACGAGCCGATTGAAGGCCATCGCCGCCGTTCGCGCCGTCACCATGCAGAGGAGCACGCCGAGCCCACGCCGCCACCACTCGGCCGGAGACGTCGCCGCCGGAGCCGGGGCGTGGAAGGCGAGGATCACCGCCATGAGGGCGAAGGGGAGGGCGAAGATGGTGTGGCTGAAGCGAACAAGCTCCAGGTAGCTGCGGAGCGTGGCGGCCATCTCACTCGCTCCCCCAGCGGCGGACCAGCGCATTGGCCACGCCGATCTGGTCGCAGATCCGGGCGACGACGAAGTCGACGAGATCGGCGATCGAGAGGGCGCCGGCATAGAAGCCGGGCGACGCCGGGAGGACGACCGCCCCCGCCTCGTGGATCGCGACCATGTTCTTCATCTGCGGCAGCGACAGGGGGGTTTCACGCGGGACGACGACGAGTTTCCGCCGCTCCTTGAGATGGACCTCGGCTGCGCGGTGGATGAGATTGCCCCCCTGCGAATGGGCCACGGCGGCGAGCGTTCCGCCGCTGCAGGGGCAGATCACCATCGCCGCGGTGAGGAAGGATCCACTGGCGATCGGGGCCATCAGATCGCGGTGGTGCCAGACATGGAGCCGATTGAGGGCCCCGGCCGGGAGCCGCTCGAAGGCATCGCCGAGGAGGATGGCAGGATCGGGCCGCTCGAGGTCGAGATGCCGCCCGATCTCCTGGAGGAACACCGCCTGACCGGCCGTGCTGATCGAGAGATGCACCTCCCGGCCGGCGGCGAGGAGCACCTCAAGGAGCCGCACCGCATAGGGGGAACCGGAGGCACCGGTGATCGCCAGGACGAGCGGCAGATGGGGAGAGGAGTCCATGTCACGCGTCCTTCGGGGCGGGGGACGTTATCGGCCCCGCAGCGCGGGTGGCGATCGTGAGCGTGGCGATCCCGAAGGTGAGCGGGTGTTGCTCGACAGCCGTGAAGCCGACCGAGCGCACGAGCGCCGCCAGCCTTTCCCCCGACGGAAAATCCTCGACGCTCTTGTTGAGGTAGGTGTAGGCGTCGGAGGCATTGCGGGCCACGGCGTTGCCGAGGCGGGGGAGGACGTTGCGGAAATACCACAGATAGCCGGAGCGAACGATGCGGTTGGCCGGCAAGGAGAACTCGAGGATCGCAAGCGTTCCGCCAGGGCGGCAGACGCGGGCCATCTCGGCAAGCCCGCGCCGGGTGTCGGCAATGTTCCTCAGCCCGAAGGCAACCGTGACAAGATCGAAGTCGGCGGTGCGGAAGGGGAGGGCCATCGCATCGGCTTCGACCCATTCAATCTGCGGATGTCGCGCCGCGGCCTTGTCCCGGCCGCGGTCGAGCATCGGCCGGCAGAAGTCGCTGGCAACAATCCTCGGCACGAGCCCCTG
>CAMCCR010000032.1 GCA_945873085.1 Candidatus Kuenenia stuttgartensis
GTCGGCCCCGGAGCGCTTTCGGCGCTCGCGATGCTCCCGGCCCGGTTCGAGCTTCCCGCCGGTGCCCCGGAAGGGGCCCGCCGCAAGGCGCTGGCCGAGTGGCTCGTCTCGCCCGACAACCCGCTCACCTGGCGGAGCGCCGTCAACCGCGCCTGGCTCCACCATTTCGGCCGCGGCATCGTCGACACCCCGAGTGATTTCGGCCGGATGGGCTCCCCGCCGAGCCACGCGGCCCTTCTCGACTGGCTGGCGGCCGAGTTCCGCGATCGGGGCGGCTCGCTCAAAAATCTCCATCGCCTCATCGTCGGAAGTGCCACGTGGCGCCAGCGCGCCGATGACGATCCGGCCATGACGGCCGTCGATAGTGGCAACGCGAAGCTGTGGCGGCAGAACCGACGGAGGCTCGAAGCCGAGGCGATTCGCGACGCAGTCCTCGTCACCGCCGGCACGCTCGACCCCACGGCAGGCGGCCCTGGCTGGCAGGACTTCCGCATCGAGCACCCGGAACACTCCCCCCACTACCGCTACGACCTCGCCGATCCGGCCGACCGTTCGACCTGGCGGCGGAGCATCTACCGCTTCATTGTTCGCAGTCAGACGCAGCCCTTCATGACGAGCCTCGACTGCGCCGATCCGTCGATGCGGGTCGAGAAGCGCAACGAGAGCCTCTCGGCGATCCAGGCTCTCGCCCTGCTCAACAATGGCTTCATGACCACGCAAGCCGTGGAGTTTGCCGCACGGGTGGCCCGCGAGGCAGGAGATGATCCCCGCACGCAGGTCGATCGGGCCTTGCGCCTCGCCTTCGGCCGGGCGCCGACCGACGAGGAATCGACGGTGCTGCTCGAGTTGCTCCGCGCCCACGGCCTCCCCGCCGTCTGCCGGACGCTCGTCAATCTCAATGAGTTCACGTTCATCGACTGATTGATTCGGCTGCCCGGTCCGATTGGCAGCCTCCGGAGCCCCCATGACATCTGCATTTCACACTGGCTCGGCATTTCCACACCGCGACGAATCGCCCCTCTCGCGCCGCGGCTGGCTCTCCACCGCCGCTGGTGGCCTCGGGGGGATGGCCCTCTCGTCGCTCCTCGCCGGTGAGGCGACCACGGCCGGAGCCGCGCATCCGGCCCTCGTTTTCCCCGTCAAGGCGAAGCGGGTCGTGCAGCTGTTCATGGCCGGTGCCGCCAGCCACATCGATCTCTGGGACCACAAGCCGGAGCTCGTGAAGCGGCACGGCGAGGAGAGCGACTTCGGCGAGCCGGTCGAGGCCTTTCAAAACGGCCTCGGACCGTGGCTCAAACCGGTCTGGGACTTCAAGGCCCACGGGGAGTGCGGCAAGATGCTCTCCGACGCCGTCGCGCCGCTCGGTGATGTCGTCGACCGGATGGCCTTCATCCACAACATGGTGAGCACGTCGGGGGTTCATTCCGCGGCGACGCTCCTTCAGTCAACCGGATTCGTCCTCCCCGGGTTTCCCGGCGCCGGCTGTTGGGTCGGCTATGCGCTCGGCTCGCTCAATGACAACCTCCCCACGTTCGTTGTCCTCCCCGATCACCGGGGGTACGGCTCCAACGGCGTGAAGAACTGGGACGCCGGCTTCCTCCCGGCGCAGTACAGCGGCACGGTCGTTCAGCCCGGGGCTGCCGAGCCGATCGCCGATCTCCATCCCCACGCATCGGCCACGTGGCTCACGACTGACTCCGACGCCGCCACCAGGCGCGCGCTCGCGCGCCTCAATCGGGCCCACCTCGGCAGCCGAGAAGGCGACAGTCGCCTCGAGGCCCGGATCCGCACGTATGAATTGGCGGCCCGGATGCAGTTGGCGGCCCCGGAGGCGCTGTCGCTGGCCGACGAGCCGGAGCATGTCCTGCGGATGTACGGCGTCGAGCCTGGAAAGGCGGACTGGCCGACGGAGATCAACGCCCCGGAGGAGACCCACCACTTCGGTCTCAAGTGCCTCACCGCCCGCCGCCTCCTCGAGCGCGGCGTCCGCTTCGTACAAGTCTGGAGCGGCAACGACAACGGCTTCCCGCGCCGCAACTGGGATTCCCACGAGGACGTCGAGCGCGATCACGGGCCGCTCGCCCGCGGCATGGCCCACGGCGCGGCGGCCCTCATCAAGGATCTCGACCAGCGCGGCATGCTTGATGACACGCTTGTCGTCTGGACGACCGAGTTCGGAAGGATGCCGAGTTCCCAGGCGGGACGGGGCCGCGATCACAATCCCTTCGTGTTCACCAACTGGCTCTGCGGCGCCGGGATCCGCGGCGGCGTCACGCACGGCGAGAGCGATCAATGGGGCTACAAGCCACTCGATCGAGCGAATCCCACCACCGTCCACGACGTCCACGCCACGGTGCTGCGGCTCCTCGGCCTCGAGCACACGAAGCTCACCTGGCGGCACAACGGCGTTGATCGCCGCCTCACCGATGTCCACGGCCACGTCCTCACGCCGATCCTGTCGTGAGGCGCAAAGAGGCTGGCCGGGCTCACTTCACCGGCGTCGATTCTCGCTTGCTGTGGCTACGCGTCTGGGCGAAGAGCCAATCCCACAGCGCCGGATCGGCGTAGGTCTCGGTCCAGGAGTCGTGCCCCGCCTCGGGGTAAACCGTGAACTTCGGCTCGCCCCCCTTCTCTCTGATCGCATCGACGATTGCCTGCGACGACGCGAGCGGGACGACGAAGTCCTTCGCGCCGTGGAAGGCCCAGATGGGGATGCCGAGGAGTCTGTCGGCCTGGGAGGGATTCGCACCGCCGCAGATCGGCGCGATCGCGGCGAAGCGATCGGGCTTCGCTGCCGCCAGCGCCCAGGTCCCGAAGCCCCCCATCGACAGTCCGGTCAGCCAGATTCGATCCTCGTCCACCCGGTATTCCCGGCAGATCTCGTCGACCAGCGCCGCGAGCACGTCGGGATTCCAGCCCCGGCCGGGGCTCTGCGGCGAGACGACGATGCAGGGGAAGGCGCGATCGCCGGCGGCAATCAGCTTCGGCGGCCCATGGGCTTTGACCTTCTCGAGATCATCCCCCGACTCCCCGGCCCCATGAAGGAAGACGAGGAGCGGCCAGCGTTCTACCCCCGTCTCGTAACCCTCAGGAAGGGCGAGAAGATACTTGAGCCGGGCCGTGACCGTGATCTCTCTCTCGAAGACCTTCTCTTCCTGCACCGTCCCGGCCGAACCGGGCTCAGCACCACGACTCATCGACGGCATGACCGCCATCACCGCGAGGAAAAGAATGGTCGCTCGCCTCATCGATGAGCCCCTGTCGGGAAGCACGCTGTTGTGAATCGTCACTGGATCGCAGGGGCCGGAGCCGGGGCCTCGGCCGGCACGGCAGCCGCGGGAACGATCTTGGCGAGGCTGTCGACGCCGCCGGCCATGGCCGCGAGGTAATCGACGACGACGCTCATCGCCTCTTCGAAGTAGTAGTCACGCTTCACGATCGGACGCTGGGGATCGGACTGCTCCTCGAGTTTCTTCTCCTCGTCGTCGGCAGCCTTCCCCTCGTTCCACTGCCTCGCGAACTCGTCTTCGCGGAGTGAGACTGTCTTCTCGCTCTTCCGCCGCTTGTACTGCTCGATGTCGCGGGCCACCTTGTCGAAGTCGCCACTGGCTGCCACCCGCTGGCCGGAACGCTCGCGGAGCGTCGAAAGGATGGCCGGCGGCACGCGGCCACTCGGCTGGAAGTTTGCCGATGGCACCTTGTCGAACTCGATCGCGTGATCGAGATCCCCCTCGCCGACGGGCAGATGGGTCGTGATGCTCGGCAACTCGACGTCGCTCTTCACCCCCTCCAGCTGCGTCGAGAGCCCGCCGGGGCGGTAGAACTGCTGCATCGTGATCTTGATCGCCCCCAGCGACGGGGCGTTGGGAAGCCGCTGAAAGAGCTGCCGACCGAGATCGATGAGGCTCTGGACGGTCCCCTTGCCGTGCGTGGCGTTGTCGCCAATGACGAGCCCCCGGCCGTAGTCCTGGATCGCCCCGGCAACAATCTCGCTGGCACTGGCGCTGAACTTGTTGGCGAGGACGACGAGAGGGCCATCCCACGACACGCCGGCGTCGACGTCGTCGTACTGCTGGACCCGCTTCTCGGCATCCTTGACCTGCACGACCGGCCCCTTGTCGATGAACAGGCCCGTCAGTGAGATCGCCTCGGGGAGCGAGCCGCCGCCGTTGTTGCGGAGGTCGAGGCAGATGCAGTCGACCCCCTTCGTGCGGAAGTCGTCGATCAGCCGCTTCGTGTCACGGGTGCTGCTCTTGTAGTCGGCTTGGCCCTGTCGGGCACCGGCCATGTCCATGTAGAAGCTCGGCAGATTGATGTAGCCGATCCGCCACGGCGTGCCGTCGGGCTTGTGGCCGGTCTCGATGAGCTCGCCGCGGGCCTCACTGTCCTTGAGCTCGATCTTGGCGCGGGTGATGTCGTATTCCTTCGGCGCCGTCTGCCCGACGGGAATCACCTTGAGACGAACGATCGTCCCCCGCTTACCACGGATGAGCTTCACGACTTCGTTGAGATTCATGTCGACGACATCGACGATGTCGCCTTCGGTCCCCTGTCCCACGCCGATGACGCGGTCTTTCTTCGTCAGCCGGCCGTCACGGTCGGCAGCGCCGCCCGGAACGATCTCCGCCACGGTCGTGTAGCCATCCTCGCTCTTCAGCGAGGCCCCGATGCCGTCGAGTTGGAGCCGCATCCCGATCTCGAAGTTCTCGAGGGTGCCGGGGGACATGAAGCTCGTGTGGGGGTCGAGGGAGCTGGTGAGGCTCGTGAGATACGACTCGAGGAGCTCGTCGGCCGTCATCTGGTGCATCCGCTTGGCAAAGCTGCGGTAGCGGCGCGTGAGCTTGTCCTTGGCCTCCTCGGGGGGCGTCTTGTCCATTTTCTGGATGAGGAGGTCGTACTTGATTCGCTTCCGCCAGTTATCGACCGCCTCCGCCTCGCTCTGGGCCCATTTGGTCTCGTCGCGGTCGACAACGATCGATTCGTCCTGGGTGAAATCGAGCGGCTCGGAGAGAAACTTCTCGACCAGCGGGACGCGCGAGTCGACTCGCTCGAGAAACCGCTTGAAGACCTCGTAGGCGAAGGTGACGTCTCCCCGCTTGACGAGATCATCGAGCATCTCCCGCTTCTGCACGAAGCTGTCGACGTCACTCTGGAGAAAATAGATCTTCATCGGGTCGAGGGCCTCGAGGAAGATCCCAAACCAGCGGCGCGCGATCTCGTCGTCGATCGGATGGTGGGTGAAGTGCTCGCGTTCGATGTAGCTCTTCACGGCCAGCGTGATCTGGCGGTCGTTCGGCCCCGGCTTGGAGGCGGCGGCGGGAGCCGCTGCCGGCGCCGGGTCTTGGGCGAGCAGCCGCCCGAGGGGGAGCAGTGCCAAAGCGACAAGCAGCCACCGGCCGAGCACCGCCGGAGCAGTCACCCTTCCGGGATGAGCCGCTGCCATCCGTCCATTCCGTCGACCTTCGGACGCATCGTTGACCGTGGTGTCCACGCCTGGCTCCTTCACTTCGCGTTTCCTCTGACCCGGTCACGCATTGTGACAGGTTCCTTCTTCGCTGACGAGGTAAAAATCATCCAGCCACGCCGCTGCGGGCGCAACAGACGTCGGCGGAAAAGTCATCCCTCGACTTTTTCCAATGTTTCAAGCGCTCTGGCCACCACGGCCCGCGCCACGTCCGGCTCGGCTCCGAGACGGGGGACGACGATCCACTCGATCGCCGGATGGCGCGATCGGGCCCGGTCGACCGCCTCGCGCACCTGCTCCTCGACCCGGCCGCGGAAGAGAAGATGAGGTTGCACGAGGACTCGGCGCGGAACGAGTCCCGGTCGGGACGGATCGACGATCTCCTCGAGTGCCTCCTCGACGGTCGGCCGGGCGGCGGCCACGAATCCCACGCCTCCCCGCCCCGGGCCCGGGGGGATCGGCAGCGCCGCACACGTGGCAGGGCAAAGCCCGCGGCCACAGATCGCCGCCGGCTCCCCCGGACGACAATCGGCGCCGCAGGCCCGCGTTGCCTCGAGGAAGGTGATCAGCTGCGTTGCGGCGGCGGGGTCGCTGGCGCCCCGACCGACGAAGACGAGCGCCTCCTCGCGGGGATCGAGCGGCGGCAGCACGCGACGAGTCTCCTCGCGGCGGCGCCGCGACAGCCGGACGAGCTCAGGGTGGTGCCCGAGCGCGGCCGCCTGGACCACGGGAATCCTCTCCTCGGCCACAGCTGCGGCGAGGGCCTCGGGCAGGTCGCGCCTGGCATGCCCGTTGGTGAAGAGCAGCAGCGGCGCCGCGACGACGCGATCGACCCCGCGAGCGCACAGTCGCCGCAGCGACTCACCGACCGATGGACCGATGACCTCGAGAAATCCCAGTTCCACGGCGCCGCCCGGACAGGCGTCGGAGATGTGCCCGACGAGCGTCCGGGTCTCGGCCTCGCCGACGCGATCGGCCGTGCCGTGCCCAACGACGAGGAGACCACAGTCCTGCGGAAGTCCTTTTCCGGCCATCATGCCCCTCCTCAGACCCTGGCTCTCACGCTCCGCCCTGCGGGAGCCGATCGACGACCGTCGTTCGGCGGACCAGCGCCAGGACGCCGAGGAGCGTCACCACCGCGACGGCATAGGGGAGCACCCGCGACGGATGGAGCGTGAACAGCACCGAGCCGCAGAACGGCCCGAGGATCCGCCCCAGCGACGCGAACGACTGATTGACCCCCAGCACCTCCCCCTGCGCCGACGGGTCGGAACGGCGGGAGATGAGCGAGGAGACCGACGGATTGACGAACGCGAATCCCCACACCGACAGCCCCGCGGCGGCATAGAACAGGCCGCGCACCCAGGACGACGACAGACCTTGGCCACCGGCATTCGCGTGGACGATTCCCGCCACGGCACCGACGGCCGCCAGGCCCACCGCCATCAGCAGCAGGCCGATGGTGAGCAGGCGTGTCTCCGACACCCGCTTCGCGAGCGGACGATAGCTGCCACCGGCGAGCATGAGAACGAGCCCGATGCCGGCGAAGACGAGGAAATTGTCATCGTCGGACATCCCAAACGCCTCCTCGGTGAGCCGGGCGAGCGTGGCCTCGAAATTGGCAAACGAGAAGATCGAGAGGAAGTAAATGAGCACGAGGGCCCCGACGGCCGGGATGGCGAGAACGCGGGCGGAGCGGCTGACACTGAAAAACTCTTTGCCCGCCCGATTCGCCGGATCGCGGGTCTCGCGAAAGACGAAGAACGCGAACAGGAACGCCACGGCGGAGAGGGCCGAGGCGAGGGCCCCAACCGCCCACGGGCGATCGTTGAAGAGCTTCATCCCGAAGTAGGCGATCAGCGGTCCGAGCGTGAAACCGGCGCCGAATGCGATCCCGATCAAAGCCATGCCGCGAGAGCGGTTTTGCGGGGTGGTGCAGTCGGCGATCACGGCGGCCGCCGTTCCCACACTCGCCCCGGCGATCCCGGCCCCGATGCGGGCGAGCATCATCAGCCCGATCGCGAGCGCCGCTCGCTCTGGAGAGATGGTCACGGCGAACCCGTAGAGGGCGTAAAAAACGACCGACCCGGCGAGGCTGAGGAGGAGCATCGGACGGCGGCCGACACGGTCGGACCACCGCCCCCAGATCGGACTGAAGACGAACTGCATCAGCGAGAACACCGAGAACAGCAGGCCGATCGTCGCCCCGGCAGCCAACGGCGAGAGATGCAGCGCCTCCAAGTAGGGCCCGGCCTGCCGCGGCATCACCGGGAGGACGATCCCGAACCCGAGCAGATCGATGAATACGGTCAGGAAGATCACCAACAGCGCACCGCGCGGCGGCCCGGTGCGGGCCGTCTCGATCGTGGTAGCAGGAGCAGACGAGGCGGAGTCCTTCATGCGGATTCCCGGGGTGATGGGAGACGTGGGCTCGACGGAGCCGCGCCCGCCGGGATCGCGTAGACTCCCGACCATGGACGCCACCCAGGGTATCGACCGCCGTGCAGCACCGCCACCCGATGTGCCAGGCGTCGGTGAGGTGACGGCCCGGATCAAGGACTGCCTCGAGGGGCGGTTTACCGATGTGTGGGTGGCGGGCGAGGTCACGAACCTCACCCGCGCGGCCTCGGGCCATGTCTACCTCGCGATCAAGGACGACACGGCGCTGCTCCGGGGCGTCGTCTGGCGGGGCTCCCTCCCCCTCCTGGCAATCGAGCCAGAGGACGGCCTCGAGGTGGTCTGCCACGGCCGCGTCGAGGTCTACCCCCCGCGGGGCACCTACCAACTGACGATCGATCGGATGCATGCGGTCGGGACCGGGGCCCTCGAGGCAAAGCTCCGCCGGCTCCACGCAACCCTCGAGGCGGAGGGGCTTTTTGCACCGCAGCGAAAGCGTCCCCTGCCCCCCTTTCCACGGCGGATAGCCGTCGTCACCAGCCCGGCCGGGGCGGCCCTCCACGACTTCCTCGAGACGCTCCGCGGACGTTGGCCAGCAGCGGAGGTGATCGTCGTGCCCTCGCGCGTGCAGGGGGCCGGCGCCGCGGTCGAGGTGGCCAAGGCCCTGACGCTCGCGGCCCGTCTGGTGCCGGCGGTCGACGTGATCGCCGTGGTGCGGGGAGGCGGGAGCCTCGAGGATCTGTGGGCCTTCAACGAAGAACCGCTCGTCCGGGCGGTGGCCGCGAGCCCGATTCCGGTCGTGGCCGGGGTGGGGCATGAGATCGACGTCACGCTCGCCGACCTCGCCGCCGACGTCCGAGCGCTGACGCCCACCGACGCGGCCGTGAGGATCTCTCCCGATCGGCGCCAGGTCCTCGCCACCGTCGACACGTTCGAGCAACGGCTCCAGGCCGGGCTCCTCCGCCGCACGGCGACGGCGCGGGAGTGGCTCGAGCGGCTCGGCGGCTCGCGGATGCTCGTCGACCCCTCCTGGATCCTCCGCGACCGCCAGACGATTGTCGACACGCACGACACGCGACTGAAGCGGCTGATCGCCGGAGGCATCGAGCGGGCGCGGGAACGGTTGACGGCAGCGGCAGGGCGGCTCGACGCCGTCAGCCCACTGGCAATCCTTGCTCGCGGTTACTCCGTGACATGGATCGAGGCCGATGGGGTCCGCGCGGCTCGGCCGCTGGTGGCTGTGCAAGGCCTCGCAGCCGGCACAAGGCTCGTCACCCAACTCGCCACGGGCCGGATCCACAGCCGCGTCGAAGAGATCGATCTGGCCGAAGGGGAACCGGAGATAACGGTTCCGGGGAATGTCCGGGGGTGCCGGAAGCAGGGAGGTCGCGACGATGGGCCGTGAAGAACAGGAGGCCACCAAGGTGTCCGATCGGAGAACTGGATCGACGACGGCGGCAGAAGCCCCGCAACCGGTATCTTTTGAAGATGGGCTCTCCCGTTTGGCGGACCTCGTCGGGGGGCTCGAAGGGGGTCGACTCGGGCTCGCCGAGTCGATCGCCGCGTACGAACAGGGAGTGTCGCTCGTCCGGCGTCTCCATGCCGAGCTGGCGGATGTCGAGCAACGGGTGAAGACCCTCACGGCCGCGGCCGAGAAGGCCTCGGAGGAGGATGAGGAAGACGACGGCCCGATGGGAGAAGCCCCGGCCGACTCGGTGCCGCACGCCCCCACGGCCGGACCGCGGAAGGGTTCCGCCAAACGGGCGACCGACCGGCAGCCACGGGGCGCCGCTGGCCGTCCGCGGAGGCTTCCGGGGATGGACGATAGTTCTCCGGAAGTCTAGACTTCCACGGCTTTTCCGGAGTCCGGCCGGGGGGGCGTGAAGGCGGAATCGACAGTCGCCCGTCCCCTCGACGGCGAGACGGTAGGGCCTCGAGCCTGGGATCCAGGATCGAGGCCCTTAAGGCGATTCCGACTTCGGGACCGAGAGGATTCTCCCGTGAGGATCCGGCGGTCCATGGGGTGAGGACGGTGGACCGATCAGGATCTCTCCCGATCGGCTGATCTTCCGTCGGTCATCGATCGAATCCCCATGCACGTCCCCGGCAGCTAGGGCAGGCTCGCCAAGCATGATGGTCGTCAGTCACGACACCGCCGCAGGAACGCGGCCGACCGCAGGTGGGGCTTCCGGAGCCGGAGCCGTCCCGCAGGCGTTGGCCCGCGTGATGTCGTTCATCGACCCCCGGCTCGAGCGGGCTCTCCAACTCTCCGACGACGCAGCGCCCCGCCTCCTCGAGGCCATGCGCTACTCCCTCCTGGCGCCCGGCAAGCGTCTCCGCCCGGCCCTCGTCCTCTGGGCGGCCGAGGCCTGCATGCCGGCCAGTGCGGCAGAAGCAACCCCGATCCAGGCGTGGGACACCGCCGCAGGGGCCGCGGTCGCCGTCGAGATGATCCACGCCTACTCGCTCGTCCACGATGATCTCCCGGCCATGGACGACGACGACCTCCGCCGCGGACGGCCCACCTGCCACCGAGCGTTTGACGAGGCGACCGCGATCCTCTGTGGCGACGCTCTCCAAGCCCTGGCCTTCGAGACTCTCGTCGGCAGCCTCCCCGCCCCCGTGGCGGCCCGGGGCTTGCGCGTGCTCGCCCAGGCATCGGGGCCTGAGGCGCTCGTCGGCGGACAATCGGATGACCTCGCGGCCGAACGAGGCTGGCTCGATCGGTCGGGCCCCGAAGGGCGCGAGGAGCAGGTTGCCTGGATGGAGCGGATCCATCGCCGCAAGACCGGAGCGCTGTTCCGTGCGGCGCTGACCCTCGGTGGCCTCGCCGCCGGAGCGAACGATCGGCAACTCGCCGCGCTCGACGGCTACGGCCGCGCCTTCGGACTCGCCTTTCAGATCGCCGATGACCTCCTCGATGCCGAGGGGAACGAGGCGACGACCGGGAAGCGGGTCGGTAAGGACGCCGAGCGAGGGAAACTCACCTATCCGACCGTGCTGGGATTGTCCGAAAGCCGGCGCCGCGCGGTTGCCCTTGCCGCCGAAGCCGAGTCGATGCTCTCTGAACTACCGGCATCGGCCGACGACCTCCGCCATCTCGCCTCCTGGATCGTGACCCGCGATCACTGACGCCGACCACCGCTCCCTTCGGCTCCACGAATGGAATCGCCCCGAGGATCGCCCCAAACCATGCCCGACATCCTGCCTTCGATCCTCTCCCCCCGCGACCTTGCCGGGCTGTCGATCGAGCAACTCGAACAACTCGCCGGGGAGATGCGCCGCTCGCTCACCGAGGTGGCTGCCACCCGGACGGCTCATTTCGCCTCCAACCTCGGCGTGGTCGAACTCTGCCTGGCCCTCCACCGCGTCTTCGACTTCAGTCGCGACCGGCTGATCTGGGACACCGGCCACCAGATCTATCCCCACAAGCTGATCACCGGCCGGTTCGCCAGCTTCGGGACGATCCGCACCCGAGGCGGGCTGATGGGATACCCCAATCCCGAAGAAAGCCCCTACGACCTGTTCATGACCGGCCATGCCGGCTGCAGCCTGTCAACGGCCCTCGGGCTCGCCAGCGGCGACAGCCTCGCCGGCGAGGACGATCGGCGGAGTGTGGCCGTCATCGGGGACGGTGCCCTTCCGTCCGGAATCGTCTTCGAGGCCCTCAACAACGCCGGCTTTCTCAAGAAGCGGCTCCTGGTGATCCTCAACGACAACAAGATGTCGATCTGCCCACGCGTCGGTGCCCTCGCCGAATACCTCGACGTCGCCCGCGAGAATCCCTGGTACCGCGGCATCAAGAATCAGGCGGGCGGGATGATCAAGGGGATGCCGGTGGTGGGCGAATCGATGGAGCGGATGCTCCACAGCGTCAAGGATTCGCTCAAGGCTTCGCTCCATGGCGGGATGCTGTTTGAGTCGATGGGCGTCCGCTACTTCGGCCCGGTCGAGGGGCACTCGCTGGCAAACCTGATCCGCTATCTGGAACTCGTCAAGGACGCCGACGGCCCGGTGCTGCTCCACGTGCTCACCGAGAAGGGGCATGGGTTCAAGCCGGCCGAGGCCGATCCGGTGTTCTTCCACACCCCGGCGCCGTTCGAGCGCGACGATGACGACTGCATCGTGTCGATCAAGAAGTCGTCAGCCAGGGCCTACACCGACGTCGCAAGCGCCGCAATCGGCGCCTGCCTGCGGCGCGATCCCCGCGTCACGGTGATCACCGCCGCGATGTGCCAGGGGAACAAACTCGAGCCGGTGCGCGAGGAATTCCCAGACCGGCTCTTCGACGTCGGCATCTGCGAGTCGCACGCCGTGGCGTTTGCCGCCGGACAAGCCAAGGCCGGTTGTCGGCCGATCGTCGACATCTACAGCACCTTTCTCCAGCGGTCGTTCGACCAGATCTTTCAGGAAGTCGCGCTGCAGAATCTCCCGGTCACCTTCATGCTCGACCGGGCAGGGCTCACCGGCCCCGACGGCCCGACCCACCACGGCTCCTACGATCTGGGGTACATGCGGCTGTTCCCCAACATGACCGTCCTCGCACCGGGCGACGAGCACGACCTCGTCGCGATGCTCGACTGGGCGCTCCAGCAGCCCGGTCCGGTGGCGATCCGCTATCCCAAGGCCACCGTCGACAACCACCCCGGGCCCCGGGCGCCCATCGAACGGGGCCGCAGCGAGATACTCCGTCGCGGTCACGACGGGCTGCTGGTTGCCTGCGGCACCCTGCTCGGTGCGACCTTGGCGGCAGCCAGCCGACTCGCCCTCGAGGGGATCGAAGTGTCGGTCGTCAATGCCCGGTTCGTGAAGCCTCTCGATCCGACGATCCTGGAATTGATCGAGGCCAGTCCCTGGACGATCACGATCGAGGAGAATGCCCTCCCCACCGGATTCGGTTCGGCGGTCCTCGAGGCGGTCAATGACGCCCGGCTGGTGTCCGGCCCCATCCTTCGCATGGGGCTCCCCGACCGGTTTGTCGAGCATGGCGAGCGCGGTGAACTACTCGGCGAGCTCGGCCTCGACGTCGATGGCATCGCCGCCGCCGCCCGGAGGCTGAGTGGCCGGGAAGCCCAACCGCTGGCGGCACTAGCCGTCGACGCCGCCCGTCGCTGAGTTCCCCACGGCCCCGGACATTCCAGACGCCGACGTCCTTCGACTTGAGCGCCGTCGCCCGGCCGGAGCCTCTCATGCCCCCCTCGCAGCGCCTTCGTTCATCGACACCGGACCACCTCCATGTGGCCATCGTGGCCCCTGCCGGGCTTCCCGGCGTAGGTGAGGTGGCCGAACGAGTCGGAGCATCGCTGCAACGCCACGGCCACTCCGTGATCCACCGGCCGGCGCCGGAGGGAGATTGGGGGGAGGGTGGTTTCCACACCCAGGCTCCCGATCCAGACAAGATCGATCTGGTGATCGTCCTCGGCGGGGACGGCACGATCCTCCGCACGGCGCGGTGGATGGGATATGGCCAGGTACCCGTGATGGGGGTCAATCTCGGGCATTTGGGATTCCTCGCCGATTTCTCCCGCGACGAAGTCGACGAGGTCCTGATGGAGATCGCTGCCGGCCGATTCCGGCTGGTCGATCACCTGATGCTCGAGTGCGAACTGCTCCGCGACGGGGAGCCCCCCCGTCGTCAACTCGGGCTCAACGAGACGTCGGTCCTCGCCGGTCCACCGTTCTCGATGATCGACATCCTCCTTCATGTCGACGGGGAACTCGCCACGACCTACCGCAGCGACGGATTGATCGTCAGCACGCCGGTGGGCTCCACCGCCTACAGCCTGTCGGCGGGAGGCCCGCTGGTGCGGAAGGATCTCGACGCCTTCGTCTTCACACCCCTCAATCCCCACACGCTCACCAATCGGACGGTCGTCGATTCCGCCACCCGCCAGTACGAGGTGTCGGTGCCGCGACCAAACGGAGGCTCGGCCTGCGTTGTCGACGGTCACGTGTTCGCCCCGCTCCTCCCCGGAGACCGACTGCGTGTCCGGCGGGCGGAGCCGAGGTTTACCCTCGTCGAGACACGAAACCACGGCTACTACCGCACGCTGCGTGAGAAACTCCATTGGGGCGGTGGCCTGCGCGGCGCAGGGACGCCGCCGGCCAGGCCCCCCTCCACCCCTGAGTGAGGCTTCCGATGAATCTCCCCACGCGCCGCGATCTCATCGGCGGCTTTCTCCCGCTCCTCATCGCGGCCAGCGGCGGCATGGTGGGGGGAGTGGACGTTGCCTCACCCTCGGTAAAGCTCGAGTACCGCTTCCTCCCGGATGAGACGGTGGCGATGACGGTGTCCCACCGGGCCCGCACCGAGACGACGATCTCCGGCACGACGCAATCGACCGATACCGCCACCGACTCCAGGAAACGCTGGCGTGTCGTCTCGGTCGATGCCGAGGGAAGGGCGACGATCGAGCACTCCGTCGATCACGTGGCCATGACCTCCCGGATCAGCGATCGCGGCGAGGTGCGGTGGAACAGCGACGACGGCGATCAGGCCCCGCCCGGCTACGAGACGGTGCGCGGCAGTCTCGGTGTGCCACTCTCCCGCGTCGTCATCGATCGCGCCGGGCGGGTGATCTCCCGCATCGATCTGCAACCGACCCCGCCGTCCGCGTCCGGCGATCTGATGGTCGTGCCCCTCCCCGATGGCGAGGTGGAGATCGGGGCGGAGTGGAGCGTCCCCCAGGAGGTGGTCGTGGAGGTTCCCGGGGGCCCGCGTCGGGCCGTCCGCACGCGGCTCCGCTACCGGCTGGAATCGGTGCGGGACAACGTGGCCCTGATCAGCATCGACACGACGGTGCTGACGCCGATCGACGACCCGCGACTCGAATCGCGGCTGCTCGAACGGATCTGGAACGGCGACATCGAGTTCGACATCCCCTCCGGACGGGTCATTCGCCGTTCGACCGGCATCGACCGTCGCGTCGTCGGCTTCAGCGGACAGGAATCGAGCGTCCGCTACCGATCGACGCTCGAGGAGCGGCTCATCTCAGAAGCTGCTCCCGAGGATGCACCGTCGGCACCAGCGACGGAGTGAGCGCCCCAAGCAGAGACCGGTGACGGCGGGATACCCGTTGCCCCTTGGCACCAGCCCCGCCCGAGGCACCCGCGTCAGCCGACCCGGAGCGACTCCTCGACGCGCCGGATCGCCTCCTCGACTCCCCACTCGGCATCGGCCAGCGTCAGCCGGCTGCCCGACGCGATCCAGCCATCGACGGTGCGCTGCGCGGAGATCACGGTCGAATGACTGCGGCGACCGAAATAGGCGCCGATTTCGGACAGCGCCGCCGGCGTGTGTTTCCGGGCCAGGAACATCGCCAGCATCCGCGGTTGGTTGACGCGGCGGACGCGACAGGAAGATTGGAGGCTGCCTGGATCGACACCGAGCGCCGAGCAGACGGCACGCTCGATGTCGGCGAGCCGGACGGCCCGCGAACTCGAGCGGACCAGTTCGGCGAGACACTCTTCGGCCATGTCGAGGGTAACCGGAATCCCCAGCATGTGGCTGGTGGCCTCGAGACGATTGACAGCCCCAGCGAGCTCACGGGTGTTGCGCGTCATCCGCGCGGCAACAAAGGCCACGACCTCTGCGGGAATCGACAGGCTACGGCGAGCAGCGAGCGATTCGACGATCCCGGCACGGGTCGCTTCGTCGGGCGGCAGGATCCGGGCACACATGCCGCCGCGCAGCCGCGCCTGGAGATCGGCCCCGAGTTCCGCAAGCGATTCGACGTCCCGATCACTGGCGAACACGACCTGCTTTCCGGCGCGTTGCAGCGCCTCGATGGTGTGGAGCAGTTCCGAGATCGTGGCTTTCTTCCCGATGAGGAACTGAATGTCGTCGATGACGAGGAGATCTGCGGCCCGGAGGGAGCGACGGAATCCGGGCAGGCCACGGCGGCCGTGGAGCGACTCCAGAAACGTCGTTGTGAACTGTTCCGCCGAAAGCATCACCGCCGAAGAGCGGGGATTGCGCTCGCGCATCCGCCGACAAATGCCTTCGAGCAGATGGGTCTTGCCGGCGCCGCTCGGGCCGTGAATGACCAGCGGCGACATCGCTCCGGGCTGCTCGGCAGCAAGCGCTGCCGCCGCGTGGGCCATCCGATTCCCCAGCCCGACCACATATTGCTCGAGCGTCAGGGAGGGGCGGATCGAGGAAGTCGGGCGGGCACTGCCCTGCCCCGGATCACCGGCGCCCGCGGCTGGCCCCCTCGCGGACTGCCCCCGCGGCACCGACACCGCTCGCTTGCCGTGGACCCGGCTTGCATCCGCAACGGCAGAGGGCGTTGGGCCAGCCGGGGCTTCACCGTCGGTCGCGGCCCCGCTCCCGGCACCGTGCGCCTCCGGCAGGGGAACAATCCCGTCGGCAGCATCGGTTCCGGCCACCAGCGGACTCCAAACCACGCGGGTCGGCCCACCCGATCGCCCCAGAACATGCTCGACGGCGGCGACGAAGTCGTCCCGGAATGTCCGCTGGAGCCAGTCGTGCGTGAAGGCACTCCCGGCAAGCACGGTCACCAACCGCTCGCCGTCGCCGTCGCGCTCGGCCACCACCTGAAAGCTTTCGCCGAACCAAACATCATGCCGGTCCTCACCGATCCGCGAACGGAACGCGGCACGGATCGCGACGGCGACCGCTTCGCGGGGATCCACCGCGCCCGCCGTGCGTTCCTTCCTCGGCGACCTCGCACGTCCGGAAGTTCGCCCGCGCAATGAATTGGAGTGGTTTTCTGCATCCATCCTTGGAACGCCTTCGTGACAACGTCGGCGCGAGTATAGGGGTGCAAGCACTGCTGTCAAACCATGCTGTCAAACCGCGCATGCACCGCACTAGCAGCCCTTCGCCGGCGCTCTCGGCGCCCCGAAGACACCCATTTTGCTCCCGTGCGCAAAGTGTCTTGCGGGGAGCAGAAGGCCCCCGTCACATCCGGCACACGACGCGCCACAGGCTCAGGCCGCAGCACTCGCGACGACCGCTTCGGCGGGGAGAACGCGGTCGAGTTCCTCGTCGACCCCCACGCCCCGCGGCCCCTTCATCGCTGCGGCCCAACCAGCGACCCTCGAGGGCTCCGGGCGCACGACGCGGTCCCCTTCACGACTCCGCCCCGAGCGGGCCCAAGCCTCGGCGTCGTCGGACAAGCGCACGAGGAGACGTTCCACGCCCGATCGGTGTCGTTCGATCCCGTCACGATCGAGCGCCGGCGGGACATGGATCGCCCGGCTGACGACCGCCCGGGCGTGCGACCAGGGACGGGGCACGGCAAAGCGGTCCCAGGTGTTCAATCGCCATGGGCGGTCATACCCCAGCCCCATCGCCACGATCGGGATGCCGAGTGTGCTGGCGAGAAACACGCAGCCCGGCGCCAGCCGACGTCGGGGCCCGCGCGGCCCGTCGGGAGTGATCGTGAGATTGCCGCTGCGCGCCCGCGAGACCAGTTCCCGCAGCGCCGCCGAGCCGCCGTGGAACGAACTGCCACGGACCGTGCCGAATCCCATCATCCGCGCCACCCGTTCGAGGATGTTGGCATCCCAGTGGCGCGAGAGGAGCATTGAGATATTCGAATGCCCGCGGAGATGGAGGGGAAGGAGGATCCCCTCGTGCCAAAAGACGTAGATTTTCGCCCCCCGGTAATCGGGATGGACCGGATCGACCGTCGGATCAGCGAAGTCGACCCGGTAGTCGAGGGTCCCCATCCAACGACCGATGACCGCGGCAGCTGCCAGCGACGCGGCACCGACGGCCAATGGCGAGGTGATCTTCACGCTCGGAATCCCTTCCTGATGTCCCTCGAGGGCCGCGTGCTCCGCCGCGTCCCTAGCTCATGATCCTGCCCACGCCCCTGTTTGTCGGCGTCCCGTCCGGTCCGACGTCAATCTTCGTACCAAACCCCCTCGAACACCTCCTCCGCAGGGCCGGTCATGAAGACAGGCCCCTTCACCGCCCACTCGAGCTCCAGTTCACCCCCCGGCAGTTCGGCCCGGATCCGTTCGCCGGTTCTGCCGCAGAGAACACCCGCAACGCACACCGCCGAGGCCCCGGTGCCGCAGGCTTGGGTGATCCCGCTGCCACGCTCCCAGGTGCGCATCCGCACGCGCCCCCGGTCGAGAACCTGGACGACATGGACGTTGACGCGCGCCGGAAAGAGCCTGTCGGTCTCGATCCGCGGACCGAACTCGCCGAGGGGCACCGCGGCGACGTCACGGCACCAGAAGACGACATGGGGATTCCCCATCGACACGCATGTCATCCGCGGATCGAAGCCGGCGGCTTCCCACCACGCTTCCGCGTGGGACAGCCCTGAGCAGGGCAACTCGACGACCCGCTCCCCCGGATGATCGACCGGGATCCGCGCGGGGGCAAGGATCGGCTCCCCCATGTCGACGCGGACGCGCGACGAGCGTCGGCCGGTCGGATCGACGACAAGATCGAGCACGCCCCGGCCAGTCTCGATCCGCACCGGCCCAGCCGGCGCGTAACCGCGTGACACGACGAGGTGGGAGACACACCGCACGCCGTTGCCACACATCTCCGATTCACTTCCATCGGCATTGAACATTCGCATCCGTGCGGCCGCCACGTCCGAGGGCTCGACGAGGATCAGCCCATCGCCGCCGACGCCCCGATGCCGATCCGAGATCCGTCGTGCGAGGGCCGGCGGATCGGACGGCACGGCGACAGAAAAACCGTCGATGTAAACGTAGTCGTTGCCGAGTCCGTGCATCTTGACGAAGGGGAGTTTCGCGCTGGTCATGGCAGTCCGTCGGGTGGGGAAATGCGGGGAGCAGGAGGGGCCGGGGGAGTGACCGGCGCAGCAACACTGTAGCCGCCGCTCACGCCTCCAGCACCCGCCACGGGGGTGAGCGCCGGCACGGATGCGGGGGCCGCGGGCGGCAGGGAGCCACCGGGGCTGGAGATCGGCGAGAGGAACCCTGCCTGACGGCCGCTGGCCGGGCCCCGTAGGGCTCCCGGCGGCGGTGGGGGAACGGCGGTGTCGCGGGCTCGAGTCTGCGACTGCCACTGTTGCAGGGCCGCGGCGAGCGTGGGAAAAGCCTCGCTCTTGATGTCGGGATTGGCGAGGGGGCCATCGACATGGATGAGGAGGAAACTGCCACTCGCCCCGCCGAGCATCGATTTCATCGCCGGCAGCTGCGCCTGCGAATCCCCCATGATCGACCGGAAGGTGAGGTGGACGACCGAGTCAAACTCGAGTTCGCCGCTGCCGACGAGGCTGATGGCATCGCCGGAGAGTTCGATGTTGTCGAGGTAGGCCCGCGGCCCCTCGACGCGGAAATCGATGACTGACGATCCGAAAGCGCGCAGGTCGGGAGCCTTCACGCGGAGCACTTTAAGCATGGCGAGGACGACGGGGAGCTCGTAGATGTCGGCATCGCGGAGCCGAACCTGCCCCCGACCGACGAGCGAATGGGGGCCGGCCCGCGATCCAGAGAGCTCGAGCACACCGAACACGCGCCCCTTGTAGGGCCGTGCCCCTCCGGCCAAACGGCGCCCGGTGTCGGCCGTGATCCGTTCGAGATCGGCATCCGAGAGCGATGCGGCAAGGGAGAACCCACCGCCATCTCCGGCGACGACGTTGCCGTCGAGGGCGAGCGTCCCGCCGGCGAGCCGGGCGAGGAGACGACGAGGCTCCCCTTCCCCTTCCCGCGCCGCCGACGCGCCGAACCGGACACCCGCGGCGTCGATCGCCAGGGGGCCCTCGACGCCGGTCAGCTGGACTCCGCGACAGATGGCGCTGTCGATCCGCATGTCGCCGTCGCAGCGCCATGCCCTGCCGTCGCTCTGGCCGCGGAGGTGGACGCCGCCATGGACATGCTCGAGCGGGGCGCCGATCTCGAGCGAAGCCTGCTCGAGGTCGAGCTGCATGTCCCACGATGCCGCGGCGGGACCGGGACGTCCCTCTGCGGTCGATTGCGTGGAATAGATGTCGAGGGCCCCGTCGACCGAGAGCAGGCCATGGGGATGAACGGCCGCGATGGCCCGTCGCAGCGAGGCAGGCATCGCCTCGAGGACGTCGTGCTCGGCACGGAAACGATCGGCTGCCAAGCGGGTGAAGGACACATGCCAACCGCCGTCGGGGAGGAACCTGCAGATGCCGTCGGTGGCCACGGTGGTGCGGGCATGGCGGCCGCGCACCCCACCGAAGCGGAGCAGGCCGTCCTTCCACTCGAGATTCCCCTTGAGTTGCTCCAGGCGGTAGGGGAACCAGGAAGGTTCGATCGACACCGTGTCGCCGTGCGGCGTCGCCCGAACCTCGACGGTCGTGCCGCGGGCCCGGATGGCATGACGGACGGTGGCCTGGAAGTCGACCATCCCCCGGGGATCGAGATCGTCCCAGACGTTGCGGGCGCCGCGGGGCAGCGCGTCGCGCAGCTCGCGTTCGATGACGACCCCTTGCCCAGCCAATTCGAGGGTCAGTTCGCCGTCGTCGGGCCCGCGGGGCACCAGCCCACCGGTGCAGCGCACCGTGCCCGTGTCATTGCTGCCGACGATGTCCTTGATCGTCCATGTGCCATCCTGCATCCGCAGGCTCCCCTGGACCTTGGTGAGCGGATAGGGGAAGCCGGCGTAGTTCATCGAGCAGTCGACCAGCCGGATCCCGAGGGTGTTTGAGTGACCGGTGGGAAAGCGGGCGTCGCGTTCATGACGGAAGACGAAATCGAAGACGCCGGCCGCCCGCAAGGATCGCACGATCGCCTGGCTCCGCGCGGGCATCGCGGCAAGCAGGCCATCATCGACCCGCATCGCATCCCCGCGGACCTCGAGCGCACCGGCCGTTCCCTGGGGCGTCGACCGGAACGCCCCCTCGATGTGGACTGGACGGCCGCCGGCCTGCCCGGTGAGGTGGATCGCCACCGCCCCGCCATCGACGACCACGGTGCCGACTGTGCGGTCGACGCGGTACGGAAAACGGTAGTGGGTGAGCGAGGCGTTCCGGCAACGGACCGAGACCTTCGGATCGATCGCGCCTGCGCGACGGGTGAACTGGGCCCGCAGATCGACCTCACCGGCAGGGAGGAGCCGGCTCCACTGCACCTTCCACGTATCGGGAAGGAGGCCCTCCCATTGCCGGTCGACGACGAGCCGCTCCGCCTCGAGGAGGAGGTCGAAATCGGCGTCGCCGCTCCATCCGGCCAGCCGCCCCGACCCACGGAGAAGCGCCGAACCGGTATGGGCCTCGATCCGCTCGCAGCGCACGCCCGTCCTGTCGGCAACGAAGGCCGCCGAGATGTCGCGGAGCGGAAAGGGGAGCGCGGCATGTTCATAGCGCCCCGACTCCAGCCGCGCGGCCACCGTCGTCTGGGTAGCGCCGAGATCGCGGAGGGAGCCGGCCGCCCGCCAGCCGAGGTCGATCCGACCCCGGAGGCCACTCCCGAAACGCCGGACTTCGGCAGCCCGCTCCGCCGACGCGATCGACTCTGCCTCTGCCGCGACGAGGTGCGTGAGGCGGGGGGCGACGTCGATCGATTCGATGGCCCCGGTGAGATCGAAGCCACCGGTGGCGGGAACGACTCTCCCCTGGACGCTCGCCCGATCGAACAGATCGCCGTCGGCGCTGCCACGGACCGCAACGGTGTCGTTGGCCTCTGGCTGGAGATCGACCTGGACGCGGCGGAGCGTCGTCCGGGCCTGAAGCCTGAGGTCATCGACCAAGAGCGTGCCATCCTCGACACTCACCGGCACCATCGTCCCGCCTCTGGCACGCCCGGCGAGTCGGGAGATGTTCCATGCCCCCTGATGATGCCGCACCACATGAACGACCGCCCGACGGACACGCACGGAGGCGATCTTCGGAGTGCCAGCGGAGAGATCCGTGAGCGTCGTCCCGCAGGCCAGCCGCACCTCATCGATCCAGACCAACTGCCGCCACTGCTGGGGCATCTTCGGGTCGGTGAGCGAGACTCCGCGAAGGACGAGCCCCTCTCCGGAGACGACGCTCGCCCCCTGCACCTGGACGACGAGATCGGGAAACTCCCGCGCCAGCCGCGCCTCGGCGCGGATTCGCACCTCCTCGCCAAGTCGGTTCGAACCGATGGCGACAGCGGCGATCACCGCGGCGACCGTGACGGGCACGGCCCAGCGCACGACCGTCCAGAGCGTGTCGGAGAAGCGGTTCAAGGGATGGGGCGCAGGGGACTTCCGGCCGGGACTGATGGCCGGGAACGGGTCGATCGGGGGCGGGAGGGTACGTGCCCGGGAAACCCGGGGTCAACAGCCCCTCAGGCCCGGTTCCCCCGTGGGCCGGCCGGGGCGAACGTCCCGGATTCCGTGAACCACGCCCCCTTGCTATAGTGCCGATCCTCACATGCCGTTTCCGGGGGGAAGTGGCGTGGATTTCCCCAACATTTACGCAAGCGAGATCGCATGAACGCGCCCGAGCACTCCACCCACTCCTCCGCCGACGTCGGTTCGCCGGCAGGCGTCAACGCCCAGCGGCTCCTCTGGGCAGGTTTCATGGCGATC
>CAMCCR010000033.1 GCA_945873085.1 Candidatus Kuenenia stuttgartensis
TCGTCGAAGGTCCAGGGGTTGAAGTGTTGGCCAGCCTGGCGCTCGTAACGGGCCCCCTGGATGACGTGGTAGAGGTGGGGGATCACGCAGGCGGTCTGGAAGGCATGACCGAGATCGTTGAAATCGACCCCCCAGGGATTGCTCGTCCCTTCTGAAAAAACTTCGAACTCATGACGCACCGGGTGGTAGCGCCAGATGCCGGCGTTGATCTTCGTCCGCTCGTCGGCCGGGGTGCCCGGCTTGCCGACGCTCGAGTGGGTGAAGACGCCGTGGCAGCCGTAGAGCCAGCCGTCGGGGCCCCAGATGAAGGCGTTGAGAGTTTCGTGGGTGTCCTGCCAGCCCCAGCCGTCGAGGAGCACCCGCGGCTCGCCGTCGGGGACGTCGTCGCCATCGGCGTCGGGGATGAAGAGGAAGTCGGGGGCCGCACCGACCCACACGCCGCCGAAGCCGACCGCGAGGCCGCTGATGAGGTTCAAGCCGTCTTTGAAGACCTTGCGGGAATCGATCCGATGGTCACCGTCGGTGTCCTCGAAGATCAGGATCCGGTCGCGGGCCTCTTCCGGCGCGACTCGCTTCGGATAGGCATAGGCCTCGGCGACCCACAGCCGCCCGCGGTCGTCGAAGCACATCGCGATCGGCTGACGCACGTCGGGCTCGGCGGCGAGGAGCTTCACCGAGAAGCCGGGGGGCGCCGACATCGCCTTGGCCGCTTCCTCAGGCGCCAGGCCATCGGCCATTGGGCGGCGCTTCTGCGGCTGGGCATCCTCGTGGCGGGCGATCGGCACAAGCTCTCGCGATTGCGTGTGGACGAAGATCCCCTGCTTGTTGGCGACGATGATGTCGGGGAGGCCGTCGCCGGTCGCATCGGCCGCCGTCACCTGGACGCCGACGCCGGAGTTGTCGTCGACGAGCTGCGGGACGAACTCCGCCTCGCCGGGAGCGGGGCGGGTGGCGCGGAACCAATAGAGGACCGCCGGGGCCGACGGCTCCGGATCACCGTCGGGGCCGTGGGCCCAGAAGCGCTTGCCGGTGACGATGTCGTCGAGCCCGTCGCCGTCGATGTCGGCGACGTCGATGGCGTGGATCTGGGAGAAGACGGTGCGGTAGGGGCTGTCGGAGGCTTTCTCACCGGTGATCGGACGGTAGTCGAACGACCGGGCGCCGTCTGGGCCCTTCACCTGCTTCCACCACCCCAGGCCGTAGCCATGGGCGGCGAGGCTCGTGATCACGTCATTGAGCCCGTCGCCATCGACGTCGCGGACGTGCATCTGGGCGCCCCCCGGGCCGGCGAAGAGGAAGGGGTGGAAGGCCCACAGCGGCTCGCTCTCGAGCGACGCCGGCTGCTGCCACCAGCCGTTCTTCTCGAGGATGTCGACCTTGCCGTCGCCATCGACATCACCAACGCCCATGCCGTGCGTGAACCGGCCACCGGCCACTTCCCTCGAGATCCGGTGGAACACCCAGGGCTTCGTCGGATCCTTCTTGCCGATCGGGGCATACCCGAAGAACCCACCCACCGAGCAGACGACCTCCGGCGTGCCGTCGCCGTCGATGTCGGCGAAGGTCGGTGATTCGTTGTCGACCTGCGCGAGGACGCGATGGCGCGGCCATGGCCCCTCCCGCCCCTGCGGGTTTTCGAACCACGACGCATCCTGGCCGGGGAAGCCGTAGACGAGGACGTCGTCCCAGCCGTCGGCGTTGAAGTCATGGCCCCAGCAGAAGAAGTTGTCGGAGTAACCGCGGGGGTCGAACGGCTTCGGGGGGTAGATCTCGTGACGCTCGGCGAAGGAGGGGCCGGCAAACCACCACGGCCCCGCGGCGATGTCGGGGATGCCATCCTTGTTGAAGTCGCCCACCCCGGCCCCCTCGGCGACGAACTGGCCGTCGAGCTTCTGGCTCGCATGGGTGACCAGCGGCAGCGTGGCCTCGTCCGCAGCGCCGAAAGGGGCGATCGCGGAGAACAACATCCCCGCGAGCAGGACGGCAGCGACGGAACGCGGGATGGCGATGCGGGACATGGCTGGGAACCCCGGGGACTGGTCGGGCCGCGGCACGTGCTGAAAAGACCGGTAGGCCGGTTCAACGGCCGAAACGCTGTCGCAGCCTAGCCCGAGGCGGGGGCTGCGGGCAACGGAACCTCGTCACGGAGCGTCACCACAGCCCCATCAACCGCAGGCCCGCGGTCGCGGTGAAGAGGAGGATGAACGTGTCGAAGAGCCGCTGCGGAATCCGCTTCACGATCCACTTCCCGGCAAGCAAACCGACAAGCACCATCGGCGCGAGGAGGAGGTTGAGGCGGAGCGTGTCGGGAGTGATCAATCCCAACTGCCAGCTGAACGGCAACTTGAGGATGTTGAGGACGAGGAACAGCCAGGCGGCCGTGGCAATGAGCACGTCCTTCGGGAGTGCCACCGCCAGAAGGTAGAGCGCGACCACCGGCCCGGCAGCATTGGCGAGCATCGTCGTCACCCCTGCGAAGCCCCCCAGCAGCCAGGCGAACCACGTCGCGTGCGGAAAGTGTCCGAACCAGGCCGGCCGCCAGAGACGGGCCACCTGAAGGGCGGTGAGGCCGAGGATGATGCCCCCCACCACCGGCTTGAGCGCGCGTTCATCGAGGCGGTCGAGGAGGAGCCAGCCGAGGAAGATCCCGGCGATCGATGGCGGGAGCAGCCGGGCCACCATCCGCCACTGCACCCCCTTTCCGACGAAGATCACGGCGAGGATGTCGCCGAGGACGAGCAGCGGAAGGAGGATGCCGGTCGAGGCTCTGGCCCCGAACACCGCGGCGAAAATCACGATGTGGACCATTCCCAGGCCGGCCAGACCGCTCTTCGACATCCCCACGCCGCCAGCCGCGAAGGCCAGCAGCGCGAGCGTGGCCGGAGAGAGTTCGGGAAGGAGGCTGGCGTCGGGCACGAAGGGGAGCCGGGAAAGAGAAGGGGAGCCGGGAAAGAGAAGGGGAGCCGGGAAAGAGAAGGGGAGCCGGGAGAGAGAAGGGGAGCCGGGAAAGAGAAGGGGAGCCGGGAGAGAGAAGGGGAGCCGGGGCGCGTGACAATACCACGCCCCTCCGTCCCGAAGAGCCTCCCATCCTCACTGGATTTTGACCTGCCGCGAACTATTGTCGAACAATTCTCGTACATGATCTCCGAAGTGACCGGCTTGCCCGGGTGTCCCCGTGCCCAGGTTTCCCATGGACCGGCCCGCTCATCACCACGCCACTCGAAGTGGAGAGGTTGCGATGGATCGCGAGACGCTCGAGACCCTCTGCCAGACGTTTGCCGCTCGGCAATCGATCAGCCCCCTGAACTCCTCTGCAACCGGCGCTGACCCGGTGCCGGAGATCCTCCGCAGCTTCCGGCTTGCCGAGATCTCCGCGGCCGAGATGGAGTCGCTGCTCGGCTTGGTCACCGATGACGAGGACAGCGAGGTCTCGGCCCCGGATGCCGGCCTCCTCTTGGCTCGATTCGATGGTGGCCTCGACGAACCGCCGGTGCTTGTCGATGATTTTCCCGACTGCGACGAGATCATCGCCGCAGGGATCGTTGACGACGACGAAGACGAGTCGCCGCTCCACGGCGAAGGCGTCGTCGAAATCCGGGTGTCGTCGGCCCGGCCTGGCGCGGACGTAAGCCGCTCGAGCGGCCCCGGCGGGTGACGTGGCGATCGGAGGCGGCGTGAGCGACCAACCGGCCAAGCTTCTCGAACGGTCGGGGGTTGTGGCGATCGCCAAGCCTTCGGGGCTTGCCACGCAGGCGCCCCCCGGTCTCCCTTCGGTCGAGGCGTGGCTTCGGGGCCTGCTCCCGGCCGGCGCCTACCTCGGCGTCCCCCACCGGCTCGACCGGGCAGTGTCGGGCGTCCTCCTCATGGCGACGACGCCCCGCGCCGCCCGCCAACTCTCGAGGCAGTTCGAGCGTCGCCAGATCACGAAGACGTACGTCGCGATTCTTGCCGCCGGAGCCGCCACGAACCCCGTGGCTGGAGCGACCGTCGAATGGCGTGACCGGATCGCCAAGCGCCCCGATGTCGCCGAAGCCCGCGTCGTCGATGCCGACGATCCAGCGGGAAGGGAAGCGGTGACCATCGCCCGGACGCTCGGTGAGGTGGCGCCAGGCCGGTGGCTTGTCGCACTTGCTCCCGTCACCGGACGGATGCACCAGTTGCGGGTTCAGGCCGCTGCCCGCGGGATGCCGGTCTTCGGGGACACGCTCTATGGTGGCCCGGCGCTTGGGGGTGGCCCGGCGCTTGGGGAGGGCCCGGCGCTCGGCGGCGTCGACACGGCCGACACTCGCCAGCAGCCGATCGCCCTCCATGCCCTTTCCATCCGCTTCCGCGATCCCGACGCGGACGGAGAGGTTGTCGTCACCGCAGCGCTTCCTCCGCATTGGCCCGCCGCCGCCGCCGCGCTCCTGCCGGCGGGATGATCGACCGTGGGGTCGGCGAACGCTTCAGCGGCGGGCCAAGCTGCCGAGGTGATGCAGCCATTGCTCGATCCAAGGGGGCGACCAGGGGTTCCAGGTGGGGTAGGCCACCGACACCACCGACAGGCCGAGGAGGATCAGGGCCAGCAGTCGACCGGCCCGGTGGTGCGACAGGGCGTCGGCCGCCGGCACCGTGGCCACCGCCCATAGAGGGGCGAGCCAGAACACCCAGCGGAAGCCACTCGAGACGCCGCCATAGTTGCGGTCGATCTGGGAACGGGTGAGGTAGAAGAGAACCACGACGATCGACACGACGAGGATCGTCAGGGCGAGGTGGGCCTGACCCGGGGGGGCGTGCCGGCGGCGGGCCGCGATCATGAGCACGAGCCCCCAGGGGACGAGGAGCCAGGCGGGGGTGAGGGAGAAGATCCCGTGGTGCCCGACGAGTGCGTGCCAGGCGTAGACGATCGGCGAAGGCTCCCCCCGATCGACCCCCTTCGGATCGCGCCAGTAGCTCGTCAGTTGCTTGCCGTTGGCGAGGGCGAGGGAATAGTCGTACCAGTTGTCGGGATTGGCCGAGGAGGCCCCGGCGACCGGGGGCACGACATCGGCTGGCGAGGTTGCCACCGCGGCCGCGACGTGGCGATGGGCGTAGGGGGGGAAGACCGAGCCGTGGGCCAGCCAGTTCGTCCCCAGGGCCACTCCAGCAACGAGGATCGCTGCCGGCGCGGCCGCGGCGAGCGTCCGTCGCGGATCGACGATCCCGAGCATGCCGAGGAGGGCCGCGCACCAGGCGAGGGCGGGAAGTTCGAAGGCGGCGGCGAGGGCGGCAAGCCCCCCGGCGGCGGCGAAGGCGCCGGGGGAGCCGCCGTGGCCGACGATCCGCAACAGCCACCAGCCGCTCCACGCCGCAGCGGCCGCGGCCGGGAGGTGATTGGTGAGCGACACCGCAAAGGTCGAGAGGAGCGTGCCGAAGGAGATCAGCGCCAGGCCCCAAAAGCGCCCCCAGTCGGTGCTGCCAACCGCCTCGATCATCCGGGTGCTCGCCATCAAGAGGAGGGCAAACGGGATCAGACAGCAGACAACCAGGAGCATCCTGGCCATCTCGAACGGATGGCTGCCGAGCGTCCACCCGGTCATGTGGTGGAGGAGCCAGTACGGAGCGGCGCAGAGGATCGCGAGGAGTGGCGGCTTGCTCGAGTAGAGGCGGATCCGGCCGGTCGCATCCGCGTGCGCCACCGCGTCGATGGTGTCCCAGCCCGGCTCGACGACGATCTCGTCGATGGCGAACGTGCCCCGCTCCACGAGCGCCCGGACGGCGAGCCAACGGCTGCGATCGTTGGCTGAAAGGAACGGGCGCTGGAGGCGCCGCCCCCGCTCAATCGTGTCGGCGATCACCTCGGCATCGACCGCCGGCCCCCCGGCCGCCTCGGCGTCGCGGGCTTTGGCCACTGCCTCTGCCACCAGCCGCTTCTCGAGCGCGATCTTGTCGACGCTCGTCACGGCCCCGATCCGGCCGAGGAGGCCGCCGAGCGCCACCGCAGCGAGGATCATCGACACCTGCCGCCGTCGACGCGTCTGGGCCGATGGCAGGATCGCACCGGCCACCGCGAGCCTGCGGCGGCGGATGTCGCCGGCGATCCGGGCGAGGTCGATAAGGCCGGTGAAGAACCGAGCGAAGCCGTACTTCGAGCGCCCCAGCGTCCGCGGTCGGTGGTGAACCGCCTTCTCGACGACCCGGTGGCCCTCCGCGGCGGCGAGCACGGTGATGAAGCGGTGCATGTCGTCACCGAGCTGAAGCGACCGGGCAGCCGGGGCCCGAAACACCTTCAAGCCACAGTTGTGGTCGTGGAGCCACAGTCCACTGACCCAGCCGACGAGGAGGTTGAAGATCCGTGAGGGGAGCGTCTTGTGCCAGGGGTCGAGGCGCGGGGTCTTCCAGCCGTTGACCACGTCGGCGCCGGCCCGGCCGGTGGCGGGGTCGGCGAGGAGGGCGAGCATGGCGGGGATCTCCGCCGGATCGTCCTGGCCGTCGCCGTCGAGCATCACGATCCGCGGCGCCCTGCAGCGCGCAAAGCCATCCATGAGGGCCGCTGACTTCCCGGCGCCCTGGCCCCGATGCACTCCCTCCACGCGTCGGTCAGCCGTCGCGGCGGTGCTGATCTCCTCCCAGGTCGAATCGCTCGAACCGTCGTCGATGACGAACAGTTCCCAGGCGAGACCGGCGGCATCGAGGACAACCCGGATCTCGGCGATGAGTGGGCCGATGTTCCCCGCCTCGTTCCGCACAGGGACGACGAGCGAGACGTCCGGCGGCGTGGCAGCGGCGGCGTTCATGCATTCGGACCAGACGGTGGCCACCCTCCGAGGGGGCTGGGAGGAAGTGACTGGACGCATGGGGCGCCCGAGCGACAGCGGCCCGAGGGGGGCCGGGCAAGCCGCCGAGAGGGGCAAAGAATACCCCGCGCGGGTCCTATCCGCCATGCCGGAACGCCGCCGGCTGCCAGCGGGGGCGTGGATCCCTTTTTCCACGGAGCGGTACACTCGGTGCTTCGCCCCTGCATCTCCCCAAGGAACCGTGGCCCCGCCGCGGCCTGGAATGCTCCTCGACAGCCTGATCCCTTCCGACACCCCGCCGAAACGGGTGGCGCGAATCGTTTCGTTCGGTGTCATCCTCGCGCTCGTCGCCATCTTCGGCCTCCTTTCCCTGCGGGTGATGTCGAGCTTCATGCTGCCGTTGCTCCTGGCGGCGATGCTCGTCGTGATCTTCGGCCCGCTCCATCGCTGGCTGCGCGATCGGATCATCGTTCCCGACAAGGGGCCGGAGTGGATTCCCGCTCTCCTCACGACGCTGTTCGTGCTCCTCATCGTCCTCGTGCCGCTGTTTCTCCTCTGCGCCCGTGCCGGGGGAGATGCCATACGGATGCTCCGGGCGGAGAACGGATTGAAGCTCGAGCCGGCCGTGCTCGGCGAACTCGTCGAGCGGATCAACGACGCCACAGGGATGCACCTCACTGCCGATTCGGTCAACGGCGAACTGCGGCGGATCGCCGAGGAATGGATCGGGCCGGTGGCGGCGCGGACCCCGGTCGTGATCGCTAAGGGAATCATCGGTTTGGTGGTGATGACGGTAGCGCTCTTCTATTTCCTCGCCGATGGCCGGCGGATGCTCGCTGCGGTCACGCGTTTGATCCCCCTCGATCACCGCTACCAGTGGCAACTCCTCCAGGAGTTCGAGGAGGTGAGCCGGGCGGTGGTCAGTTCGACCCTCCTGGCGGCGATCGTCCAGGCGGTGCTGGCGGGATTCGGCTTCTGGGTGGCGGGGCTCGGCAACGTCTTCCTCCTCACGCTCCTCACCTTCTTCGGGGCGCTGGTGCCCTTCGTCGGTGCTGCCGCCGTGTGGGGCTCCGCCAGCCTCTACCTGCTGTTCTTCGCCAAGAACACCTTCGTCGCCGCCGGTCTGGCGGTGTGGGGCATGGGGGTGGTCTCCACCGTCGACAACATCATCAAGCCGATCGTTCTCCACGGGCAGTCGAAGCTCCATCCGCTCCTGGCCCTTCTGAGCGTCCTCGGCGGTGTCGGGGCCCTCGGTCCGATCGGGATTTTCGTCGGCCCGATCGCCGTGGCCTTCCTTCAGGCGGCCCTGACGATGCTCCAGACCGAGCTCGACAGCCTCGATGTCGGGAATCCGACCCGGGATTCCGCCGCCGGACAGGCCGATTCTGCGGCAGTTGCACAAACCGCCGTCGAGAGGTTGAAATCCTCCTGACGCAGAGCCTGTTCACCGGAGACGTATTCGCATGCTGCTGGAAACCCTTGTCCTCCTCGCCGGCCTGCTCGCCATGGGGATCGAAGCCGCCTACGTGCCCGACCCAGGGGGGGGCGGGGATTACCTCGTCCGCGTCGAACCGGATCTAATCCGCAACGGCAACGTCGCCGGCCCGCTGACCAGCGATGTCCCGGCCGATGCCCGTGATGTTCGCAGGGTGAAGATCTTCGTCTCCGACACCTGGCCGGCCGGCGTCGACCGCCTCGTCTCCGAAGCGGCCAAGCGTCCGCGGACCACGCAGGCCACGTCGCTTCCCCTCGCCGCGTCGCGGCTCGGCGGGATTGCTGCTGGAGGTGAGACTGCCGCGGCGGTCACCGCTCGCCCCTGGCCGCTCCTCATCGGCAGCCTCCTGACGCTCTTCCTCTCGCTCGGGGCCAATGCCTACCTCGGCCTTCTCCTGGCGAGCATGCGGCAGCGGTACCTTCGGGATATCCAACAGGGCGTGGCCGTGAGGTAGGCGCCCTTGGGGAGGGCTGCCATCGCCGGTTTGTCTTCCTTCAAAGGCTGTTCATGCTGCCGTTCGCGCTGGCGATCTTCACCGGGGCCTTTCTCCTCTTCCTCGGTCAGCCGCTGGTGGGCAAATACATCCTCCCCTGGTACGGCGGCGGGCCCGGTGTCTGGACCACCTGCCTCCTGTTCTTCCAGGGGGTGTTGCTGGCGGGCTATGCCTACGCCCACGGCCTCACCACGTGGCTGTCGCCGCGCCGGCAGGTGATGGTCCATGGTGTCGGTCTCGTGCTGGCGCTCTGCTTTTTGCCGATCTCGCCGGGAGACCAATGGCGCCCGATCGCCGGTGACGATCCGGTCCGCTCGATCCTCCTCCTTCTCACGGCCACGATCGGGCTGCCGTTCATCGTTCTCTCGGCCACCGGCCCGCTCCTCCAGAGGTGGTTCAGCCTCGTTTACCCGGGCCTCTCGCCCTACCGCCTCTATGCCCTTTCCAATGCGGGATCGCTCCTCGCCCTGCTTGCCTATCCGGCGGTGGTCGAGCCGCGGCTGACGCGGGCGGCCCAGGCTGGAGCCTGGTCGATCGGATTGGCCTGCTTCGCCACGGCCTGCATGGCCTGCGCCGTGCGCGTCTGGAGGGCCGATGGGCGTCTGGCCGGTGGAAAAGAAAGTGGCGACGGCAGCGTGGAAACAGGCGAGGAAGCCGGTGACGGCATCTTCTGGGTGGCGCTTCCGGCGATCGCGTCGGTGTTGCTCGTGTCGACGACGACGAGGCTCTGCCAGGACGTGGCGGCGATGCCCCTGTTGTGGGTGTTGCCGCTGGGGATCTACCTGGTGACGTTCATCGTCTCCTTCGATCATGCCGCCTGGTATGTCCGGGGGGCGTTCACGGCGCTTTCCGCCTTCGGCGTCGTGCTCACCTGGCAGCTCCTTGAAGCGGGCAACTCCGCCCCGCTCAAGCTCCAGCTGATCGGGCATCTGGGGACGCTGTTTGCGGCCTGCATGGTCTGCCACGGCGAGCTTTACCGGCTCAGGCCCCCGCCGCGCCATCTCACCGGATATTTTCTCGCCATCGCAGCCGGGGGGGCTCTTGGCGGGTTGGCCGTGGCGGTGGTGGCGCCGAGCTTGTTCAACGACGACTACGAGCTCCCCACAGGGCTGTGGCTGCTCCTGGTGGCGCTCGGCGCCCTGTCGTTCCGACACCGCAGTCGCGCCATCCCGCTGGCCGCGGCCCTGGGGACGCTCATCGGGGTGGCGGCCGTGCCCGTGCTGCGCAGCCTCTGCAACCACGGTGGCTCGGTCGCGGCCGAGGCGGCCCGGTTCCTCCCCACCGCGGCGCCGTGGGTGGCCGGCTTCGCGATTCTCTTCGTGGCCTGCCTGTGCGATCCGTGGCGACGATCCCTTTCGCCACCGTGGCGACCGGCGGCGGGAGGATTCCTCATGCTCCTTGCAGGCGCCGCTGGCACGGCCTTCTTGCTGCTCGTCCAAAATCCTGCCGATCGCGCGATCGTCCGCAGTCGCAACTTCTACGGCACGCTCGAGGTGATCGAGCCCCCCGAGACAGAATCCCGCGAACGACATCGGCTCCTCGTCCACGGGGCGACGACCCACGGCCTCCAGCTCACCGACCCGGCGCGGACACGGATCTCGACAACCTACTACGCCACGACCAGCGGGGTGGGGCGTGCCGTGGCGAGCCTGGGCGCGGGGGACGGGTGGCTCGAGCCACACTCCATCGGCCTGGTCGGGCTCGGTGTGGGGACGCTCGCGACGTACGCCCGAGAGGGGGATTCGCTCCGCATCTACGAGATCAACCCGGCCATCCGCGACCTCGCCAGGGATCGCTTCAGCTATCTCGACGAATGCCCGGCGACGGTGGAGGTGGTGATGGGGGACGCGCGGCTCTCAATGGAGCGGGAGCTCACGGCTGGCTCCCCGCAGGCCTTCGATCTCCTCGCCCTTGATGCCTTCTCGAGCGACGCGATCCCGGTCCACCTCCTCACCCGCGAGGCCTTCGAGATCTATCTCGGGCATCTGGCGCCGGAAGGGATCCTCGCCATCCACATCTCCAACCGGTATCTCGACCTCGCCCCGGTCGTGGAGCGCCTCGCCGATCATTTCCAGCTCGAGGTCGTCTCGGTGAACGATTCCGGGGGGGATGAGTGGTGGATCTACAGCTCGACTTGGATGCTGCTGTCGCGCCGTCGCTCCGCCCTCGAACGGGAGGAGATTGCCGAAGCCTCCGATCCTTGCGGGAAGGGATCGGGGTGCGAACTGTGGACCGATGACTTCGCAAGCGTCTGGTCGATCCTCATGCCGTGACGAGCCCGCGCTGGGAAGCGATCAGGCTCCCCGACCCCGCGACCGCTTGCCCCGCGGAGCTGGCTTCGGGGATGCCGGCTTCGGGGCTGCCGCCGGCTTCGTCTCCCGCCGCTGTCGGCCGCCGTCGGCCTCGTCGACATCGTGGTCATCGGCTGTGTCCAAGTCCTCGTTCGCGTGGAACTGCTGGATCATCCCGGCGACCATCTCCATGTGGGGATGGCTCGTCCGCCCGTGGCCGACGCGCGGTACCGGCGTGGTTCCGACCGAGGTGGGGAACGTGGCCGCGGCGGGGGCCGTCGCGGAGGGGGCCGTGACATACCCGACGTAGCCGAGCCCAGCGAGATGACCGGAGTGGATCACCGTGTGGGCCGGCGCGCGGTGGCTGCCGTGGAAGGGATATCCCAGGCCGCCCTGCGAGTGCCGTGGCATGGCCATGGCGGCCCGAGGGGGAGCGGGCAGCGGGGGCGGGGGCGACGGGGGCGACGGGGGCGGGGGCGACGCCACCGGCACGGCTGCCGGTGGCTGGTGTGACACAACCGCTGCCGGGGCGAGATGTTCGATGACGATCCGCGTCCGCCGAGCGGGGTCGACCGGCGGTGGCGGGGGAGCAACGGGCTGCGGCCGGCTGACTTCGACGCGGACTGTCTCCGGCTCCGCAGCCCTGACCGGCGCCGCGGTGACCGGCGGCGGCGGGAGGCTCGCCCCGGAGAGCGAACGGACCGACGCGCCGACGTCGCGGAAGATGCTTGCCACGTGGGCATGGCACGTGAGCACGAGCATCTGTCGCTCGCGGGGCTGATCGGCGACGAACTCCATCAGCACCTCGGCCGCGGCCCGGGCCCGGCTGTCGTCGAAGTTCACCAGCGCGTCGTCGATGACGATGGGGAGATGAACTCCATGCCGCTCCAGATCGCGGACGAGCGCCAGGCGGAGGGCGAGGAACACCTGCTCGCGCGTCCCGCGGCTGAGGCGGTCGGGATTCCAGGAGAGATCGTGGGTGTCGTGGACCTCGAGCCGGGCTTCGTGGATCGAGGTCGTGATCCGGGTGTAGTGCCCCTCGGTCAGCCGCACCAGCCAGCGCGAGGCCTCGCGGAGCACCGCCGGCTGATGATCGCGGGCGAAGGCGGCGCGCGTCGATTCGAGCATGTCCCGCGCCGTCTCCAGCGTCCGGCGGCGGTGGAGCTGCCGCTCGAGATCATGCTCGAGGGTGGCGATCTCCAGTTGCAGGCCCTCGGTGGAGTGATCCTTCGCCGCCGCCTCGACACGGCCGGCAGCGGCCTTCCGCGCCTCCCGCGCCCGGTCGAGCGCTTCGCGCGTGGCGACGGTGGCGAGGTGGGCCTCGGCGATCCGCTGGTCGAGCGTCACCTGCTTCGCCCCGGTCATCCACTGCTCGAGCTCGGGCAGGTCGGCGAGCCTGCGGCGGGCGTCGATCCAGGCCCGTTCAGCGCCCTGGGCTTCCAGCCGCGCCTCCTCGACGAGGGGGCGACGATCGACGAGCGCCAGAAACTCCTTCTCGGTCTCGACGTTCCAGCGGGCGATGATCTCGCGCACCCTGCGCTCGGCGAGCTTCACCCGCGCCAGCGCCTCGCGGTGGCGGCGGCGGGCGCGGACGAGACGGGCGGTCATCTTGCCACGAAGGCGGTGGAAGGACGTCTCGCGATGGAGCCGCTCGCGGAGTTGCTGGAGCTGGTCGAGCGGCGTCCCCTCGGCGGCCATGTCGCACTCGACGAGGAGCTCCTCGACCTGATGCCCCATCGCCGCAAACTCCTCGCGGCGGAGCCGGGCCTCTTCCGAAGTGCGCTGACGCTCCTCGTCGAGGGCCAACAGCGCGGTCTGGTGCCTGGAGAGCTGGCGGATGTCGTTGGGGGAGAGGGTGGCGGGGAGGGCACGCGACTCGAGCGCCTTTCGCCAGCCGGCCCGGGCGGCCGCGCGACGCTGAAGCGCCCGGGCAAGATCCTGCTCGGCAGCTTCGAGCCGATCGGCGAGGAGATGGAGCGAGCCCTCGCGCGAGGCCAGGGCCTCGAGCCGTTCGATTTCGCTCTGGGCCGCGACGAGCCGGCGGTCGATCGTCGGGGAGTGTTCCCCCGGCCAGCGTTCCACCGATCCGCGGAGGGCTTCGAGTTTCTTGTCGAGAAGTCCGCACTGCGCTGCGGAGTCGTCGCGCTGCTTCCGGACCATCGTTACCTGTTGGCGGGCCGACTCGAGGCGATCGCTGGCGGCCCGGTCGAGCGACCAGGTCACCACCGACGCCAGCCCCGTGCCCACAAGCCCCAGCGCTGCAAAAGCCCAGGCGAGCGACCCGGTGACGGTGGCCGGCAGAAAGAGCCCCGAGAGGATCATCGCTGCCCCGGTGACGAACATCGCGCCCAGCCCGAGGAGCCATTCGAACGGGATCAACTGCCCGCGGAGATGGAGGGCCACGTCGCGATCGAGGGCGGCGAGTGATTTCTCCAGTTCCACCACCTGCTCGCCGGAGGCGATCCGGTTGCGAAGGAGCGCGGCGCGCCCGGCGGCTTCTTCGATCGCGGCGGTGATCGACAGGCCGGCGGCCTGCGTCGCGGGTGACTTGAGGGAGCCACGCGTCGACTCGACCGCAGCCCGCGCGTCGGCCACGCCCTGCTTGGCAGCCTTGAGACCGCGCCCTGCGGCGGCGGCTTCGCGGGCCCGCCCGCGCAGGCTGCCGAAGGAGCGGGAGAACCCGCTCGGGAGCTGCATCTCCGAGAGCGTGTCGGGGGAGGTGCCGGGCTTTGCCTCGGCCACGAGCAGCCGGACGAGCCCGGCCGCCCCGAGCTGCTCGCCAAACCGGCGGGCCGCCTGTCGCGCCGTGGTGGCGGCCCGGGCCGACTCGGCCGCAAGGCGTTCGAGCCGGGGCTGCTCCTCGATCAGGGCCGCGACTGCGGCACGCTTCTTCCAGATCGTCTCGTCGGCGGCGTGCGACTTGATCTCCCGGGCAATCTTTCCCCGGATCCGCTTCCGCTTTGCCGCCGACCGGGCCAGGCCGTCACGCCGCTTCGTGGCCAGCTGCCAGGCGTCGAGGTCGGGATGGATCAGCGGCGTGGCTTCGAGCTGAGTGAGATGATCGGTGGAGCGGCGCCACTGGCGGAAGAGCGGCTCGAGCGGGACCACCGCGCGGATCGTCTCCTCGGCGAGTTTGGCCTGGTGATGGGAGGCCTCGCAGGCGGTGATCTCGGCGTCGATCCGCGAGAGCTCGCTCCCTAGGGCGCCAGCGGCAACGGCCGGTGCCCCCATGCTCGCCAGTCGCCCCAGTGCGGCGCTTCTGCGCTGGCGGAGCGACTCGATCGGCGACACCTCCGGATCGGAGGAATCGAGCCGCTCGATGGCCACCCGGAGACTGTCGAGGACCCGCGTCACGCGGCCCCGATCGAGGCCGCTGGCGAGCTCGTAGAGCCGGCTTCCGCAGCCCTCGGCCTCGAGGGTGTGGAGCTCCTGAAGCTCGTCGAGGCCGAAGGCCATGACGGCCGTGAAGGTGCGCTCGTCGATATCCCCCATGTAATCCTGGAGGAAGAGCGTCGTTGCGGTGCCGCCATCGGTGGTCGAGACGGTGAGGTGATCGGCCACCGGAAGATCCTTCTCGGCGGTGTAATCCTGCCGCGAGAGCCGCTCGAGGTGGGGGCCCTCGTGGCGGCGCTCGACGAGGATCCGGCGGGCATCGAGCCCGGCCCGCGCCTGGAGGCGGCCGCCGCACGGGAGGTGCGGATCGAGGATGCCGCGGCGGAAGAGATGGCCGAATCCGAAAAGCACGCCGCGGACGAACTCGAGCAACGACGTTTTGCCGGTCTCGTTCGTGCCGTGGAGGACCTCCACGCCTGCTCCGAGCCCTTCGACGGTGACGCCCTCGAGGGCGCCGAAGCGGTCGATGTGGATCCGCTCGATGATCATACGGCTGCTCCTCCGGTGGCCGGTGCCCGTGGCGCCGGCTGCCCCCCTGGTCGATCGGTCAGGTCGATTCCATCAATTCCAGCGCCACCCAAGCCGCTTCGCGTGGCCCCGAGGCCCCCGCATGCTTCTCCCCGTCGAGCACCTTCTCGGCGAGGAGCGAGGCAAACGAGGCCGTGGTGCCGGAGGCGCTCGACGAGGCATTCCGCACCAGCGCCACGAGCGGTTCGTTGCGGTCGGCCTCGAGCTCCTGGCACCAGACGCGGAACGACCGCGGGTCGAAGAGCTCGCGGAGCCGGCTCATCGTCTCAGCCGAGATCTCCGAGACATGGATCCGTCGAGCGAGGCTCCCGCCGCAGTCGATGGCGACGCGGACGACATGGAGCGGGCCGGTCGGGTCGGGGGTCATCGCTTCGAGTGCCCCCCAGATCGTCGTGGCGAGTTCCTCGTCGTTGCCGGCGAGGGATTGCAGCGCCAGCGTCCGCCAGGTGATCCGGTGCGTCGGCACCTCCCGCCAGGCGGGACGATGGTCAGCCACGGCGTGAAGGCTGAGCGCGGCCTGCGAGCCACTGTGACCCGATGCCAGCGACGAAGCGGCGAGCGGATGGAGCGGCGCTGGCAGCCCCGGCGTGACAGGCCCGAGGGTGGTCAGCGTCACCGCGCCGCAGGCGCCGGCTGCCGCTTCGCTGGCGAGGCGTGCCTGAAGGGCGGGGAGGGGATGAACGCCCGCCGGCACCGCCTGGACGCGGCGCGATCCCCACACGAAGAACGTCCCCGACGCCGGCCCGGCACCGGTGGCCAGCGGCGCATGGAGCCCGTGGACGGGAGCGGCCCCCTCGGCGTGGATCGAGCTCCAGGCATCATCCCAACCGACGACGATCCGACGCTGCGCCGGGAGGAGCGAGGAATGGGCCGACGCGAACGACGGGACGAGTTGCCCGACGCCCGTCGTGGCCACCACCGGGCCCCGCGCCGAACAGATCTCCACCGACAGCCCGCGGATGTCGAGCCGCTGCGGCGCCGCCGGCGTCACGAACGACAGCCCGGCCGGCTCGGCGAGCGCCCGGGCGATGTTGGCGCAGTCGGTGGCATCGTCGGCCACCCACACCGTCAGGCATCCCTCGGCGGTGAGGGCCGTGATCGTGCCGCGGAGCCGGGCCGCCTGCGCGGGACTCGCGCGGAGCGGATCGAGCGTCGAGCCAAACAGCACCAGCGCCGCCGCACGGGCCTGACGGGCGGTGGTCACCGCCACCTCGAAGGCCTCCCAGGGGGCCGCCGCGAAGGTGTCGACAACATCGGCCGGGGCGCTGGCCGGAACCGGCATCGGGCGGTCGAGCGCCGCATCGAAGGCGAAGACGATGTCTGCCACGGCGAGGTCCTCCAGTGACCTGATCCGTCCCTCATGTTCCACACCTCCCACACGGGAGGCGTCGAACGTCACCGTTCCGAGTTTCTACGGCGTGTCCTGGCGGACAGAGTGCCGCGGCGGAGCCGATCCGTGGCTCGTGAAAAGTGGGGAAGATGGGGGCAATGTAACGCGTCGGCCCTGATCGCTCCAGCGGAAAAACCGCCGGAGACGGCCGGGAAGGCATCTCTCAGGTGGAGAGCACCGGCGGCGAGGTGGCAAACCGGGCGGCAAGCCTGGCCCCCCAGGCGGTGTCGTCAGCGGTCGGGCCAATGGCGGCGATGACCCGGCTCCGCAGCAGCACCCCCTTCTCGACGCCGGTGGAGAACAGCCAGCAGCCAACGCGGGCCCGTCCGTGCTCGACGGCGACGGTCACGGTCTGGTCATCGGTGGGATGGAGCATGACGAGGATGCTGTTGCCATCCCCACGGCGGAGGAGGACAAGACCATGGTCGGTGGGGGTTCCGGGGAGAAAGGACGAGAGTATCCCAGATCGCCACGCTGCCGAGAGGAGTTCGGCGGCCGCGACCTCGGAGGTCACCGCCAGCGTGGCATCGGCATGAAGCAGACGTGTGGTGGCCGAGGCGACGAGCTCCCAGGAGACCACGCCGTCGTCGGCGGCATGGGAGCGCCACAGCCCGGTGGCGCGGAGGCCGCGATCGTCTCCCGGCTCCCAGACCGCCGTGACGTCGTTGCCACGCACCCACGTATCGAGTGGCGGCCGCCCGACCCCGACATCAAAGCCGAGCAGCCGATCACCCGCGGGAGTGACAAGCCCCGCGGCAGGGACGGAGAGATCGAGGACGACGCCCCGATCCCGATCCTCGGCCCTGCCGCCGGCGAGCGCCCAGACGCTGTCGACGCGGCCGCGGAGGGCCTTCACCTGACTGGCCTGGGACGATGCTGACCGTGATCTCGACATGGGACAATCCTCGCCAGAGGCAGAAGCCGGAACGGATGCCGGCGGAGTGGCATTGTAGCTGTCGCGGGGAAAAGCCCTCGACCACTTCCGGCGACGGGAGCCGGCCCCGAAGGTGATCCTTTGGCAGGCTGCAGAGAACGGGCCCCGCCGCCGTCTGGTAGTTTGGTGGTCGCAGGGGCCCGGACGGTCAGGAAGCCGTCTCTTTTGTGCCCCGTCAGTCCCGGAGCCCGCAACCATGCCCGACCCGCTTGCCATCTGCGAAGCCGCCGCCCGTGCCGGAGGGAGCGTGCTCCAGGATTGGGTGGGGCGGTTTGCGGTGTCCTCGAAGGGGCCGCGCGACTTCGTCACCGAGGCCGACGTCGCGGCGCAGGCCGAGGTCCAGCGGATCGTGCTCGGGGCGTTCCCCGATCACGGGTTCGTCGGGGAGGAGTCGGCGCCGGGGGGCGCGGCCGGAGGGGCCGGCGAGTATCGCTGGATCGTCGATCCGCTCGACGGCACGACCAATTACGTCAAGGGGATCCCCGCGTACTGCACCTCGGTGGCCCTCGCCCGCGGCGACGAGCTCGTCGTCGGCGCGATCTATGATCCCGTCCGCGACGAATGCTTCACCGCGCGGGCCGGAGGAGGGGCGTGGCTCAACGGACGGAGCATCGTCGCCGCGCCGACGGCCACGCTCTCCGAGGCTGTCGTGGCGGTGAGTTTTCCGGCTCAGGTCGACGGCAACTCCCCGGCCGTCCAGGATTTTCTCGCCGTCGTTCCCCACGCGCTGGCGATCCGTCGGAGCGGTTCGTCGGCGATCAATCTCGCCTATGTCGCCTGCGGACGCTTCGACGCCTTCTGGGTGCGGAGCATCAAGTCATGGGATGTCGCCGCCGGGCTCCTCCTCGTTCGGGAGGCCGGAGGGTGTGTCGGGCCGTTCGCCGCCGGGCCGGATTTCGTCCTCGACACGCCCGCCTTCATCAGCGCCTCGAGCCCCCGGCTCCTCGACGAGCTCCAGCGCATCCTTCCCCCGTGGCTCGAGTGACGGCCAGGCGTCGCGGTGGATCGGGATGCCGCCGGCGCCGGTCGTGCCGGTGGAGCGTGTCGTGACGGTCGGATTGCCCTGGCAGATGGGGCTCCTTCCCACCCGATTGGTGTGCGGCGGGGGCCCCGGCAAGCTAGTGTCGAGGGAAGGCCGGGACCACGTCCGACGAAGCTGTGTCCAGACAACGCTGTGTCCAGACAACCTCAGGGGCGGAGATGCCAAAGCGGAAGCGATCGACCACCGCGCCCCACCACACCCGCCCGGCGATCGGCCAGGCGATCCGGATGGGGATCGTCGTTGTGGCGTTCGCCATCGGGCTGGGAACGATCGCTTTGGCACGGCCCCAGGGAGAGCCGCCGGCAGGGAAGGCCGCAGCGGCCCCCACCGAGCCTGCCGGGAGTGTGCGCCCCGCTGGCAGCGTGCCCGCCGGAGGCTCGCCGCGCGGCGAGGCGGCTGGCGATGCTCCGGTGACCCGCCCCGACGCCGGCCTCGAACCGCGCCCCGTCGAACAGCCCCCCGAGATCTTCTACCTTCCGGACGACGGTGGCCGGCTCGTGCCGGTGCCCGGATTCCAATACCGCGACTTTCTCGAACTCCTCGGACAGCGCGAGCGGCTGCCCGGGGTGCCGCGACCTCCCGGCCTGGTCATCGAACGCCTCGTCGCTGAGGTCCGCCCGGGGGTGGGGGACGACGCCGACACCTGCCGCGTCGAGCTCACGCTCGAGGTCCGCCAGACCCGGGATGGCTGGGTCGATGTGCCGCTGCGCCTCACGGGGCTGATCCTCACGGCCGACCCGCGGGTGGAGGGGCCGGGGCGATTCATTCTCGAAGGGCCGCGTCCCGAACGCGAGGCCATGGCCAGCGGCTATCGCGGATGGGTGTCGGGGAGTCGTGACGATCGGCACGCGGTGGTCCTCAGCGGGATGGTGGCGCTGGAAACGCTTGCCGATCGCGAGACGTTCGTCCTCGATCTCCCGGTAGCGACGACGTCGCGGTGCGTGATCCTGACCACCAGATCGGAGCCGGTCGTGACCGTCCAGCCCGTCGGTCTCCCCCCACGCGTGGAGCCTGATGGGGCGGAGGGGAGCCGGGTCATCTGCGACGGGGTCGGTGGAGAGACCAGGTTTCGCATCGCTGGCCGGGGGGCGGCGGCGGCCCGCGCCGGCGTCCTGCCACAGGTGACGGTGGAGAGCCTCGTGCGGATCGATGGCCGCGTCGCCGTCATCGACGCGACGGTGCGGATCGACGGCCTGCCGGCTGATCAGGGGACGGTGCGGTTGACGCTGCCGCCGCGCTGCACGCTCGTCCGCGTCCGCGAGCCAGCGTCGCTGATCGATGCCGACGGCGAGGCTGTCGAGGGGGGGGACGGGGCGCGGGTCATCGAGGTGCAGATGGCGCGGAATCCGGATGGCGTGACGCTGGTGGAGCTCGAGTGCGAGCGTCCCGTCGATCCCACCGGTCGCGTTCCCTTCGATCCCCTCGGCTTCGCGGTGGAGGGGGTCCCCGGCTGGCGGCAGCGGGGGCGAACGGCGCTGGTGGTCGCGGGGGAGTGGCAACTCGACTGGGACGATCCCGGCGCCAACCGTCGTGTCGACCCCGCCCCGGCTGCACGGCAGCCCGGTTTCGTGGCCGCCTTCGCCCATGACGCCCAACCGGCGACCCTGCCGATGCGGGTCAGGCCGCGGAGCAGTCGGGTCGTCGTCGAGCCCGAGTACCGCTACACGATCGGGGAGACGCGCGTGGTGCTGGAAGCCAAGTTTCGAGTCTCCGTCCGGGGGGCGCCGGTGACAAGGCTCTCGATCGGTTTGGCCGGCTGGACGATCGACGAAGTCTCCCCGGCAACCCTCGTCGACACGGCGGCCGTCGCGTCGCGCGACGGCGAGGTGGTGATCCCCTTTCTCCAACCGCTCGCCGGTGATGCCGTCGTCGACCTTCGCGCCGCGCTGACCGTCGATCGCGCAGGCGACCGTCTCTCCTGGATGATGCCGCAACCGCGGGCCGACCTCGTCGGGCCGGCGACGATGACGGTGGCCGCTGAAGCCGACATCGAGGTCCTCCCCGATGGCGAGAAGATCCGCGGCTTGGTCCGTCAGGTGGTGCCGGCCTCCAGGCGGGCCGATGGAGACCGCGGGCAACTCGTCTACCGGCTCGACGGTGCGGCGGGGGAGTTTCAGGCGTCGCGGCGCTCGCTGCCGCGTCGTGTCGATGTGGCCGTCGATGCCCGGGCAACGATCGGCGAGGAGGAGACCGTCGTGGAGGAGACGCTCCGGTTGGACGTCGCCCATCTGCCGCTGGAGTCGATCGACGTTGTTCTGCCTGCCGCCATCGCCGAGGCGGGGACGTTCGAGATCCGGCAGGGCGCCCAGCGACTCTCCCCGTTCGCGCTCCCCGGCGGTGATGCGTCGTCCCCCGGCACGGACGGCACGGCATGGCGCAGCCTGCTTGCCGTCCCACTCCTCGGCGAAGGGGAGATCGTCCTCCGGTGGACGATGCCGACGCCGCGGCCCGAGGGGGAAGCCGAGATCTCCCCGCTCCCGCTCGTTCTTCCCCGGGGGGCGCGGATCGGCCGCCAATCGTTCACGCTCGTCTCGGACGAGAGTCCGATCGTCGATGTCCGTGGCGAAGTGTGGAGGCGCGATGTGGCCGCGAACCTGCCCGCGGCGGAACGGGTGTGGGTGGCGACGCGGATCCAGGAATCGGTTCCGCTGACGTTCTCGTCGCAGCCGGGGAATGGCAGCGGCGACACCGTCGT
>CAMCCR010000034.1 GCA_945873085.1 Candidatus Kuenenia stuttgartensis
GCCTCGGCTGCGGTCAGCCGAGACCACCGGGAACGCCGCCGCGGGCGCCCTCCGCCGCCGCGCCGATCCGGTTTGCCGACGCCACGGAAGCCTCTCGAATCGGATTTGTCCACACCGACGGAAGCAGCGGTCGGCGGTATCTCGTCGAGCCGCTGTCGGCCGGCGTCGCCACGTTCGACTACGACGGCGATGGCCGGATCGATCTCTATTTTCCAAACGGGGCCCTCCTTCCGGGAGCCGAGCCCGGCGACTCCGGATCGCCCCCCCGGCATGCCCTCTGCCGGAATCTCGGCGCGGGGGTGTTTCGCGACGTGAGCCTCGCCGCCGGCATCGACTGCCGCGACTACGGCCTCGGCGTCGTCGCCGGGGATGTCGACGAAGACGGCTTTGCCGATCTCTTTCTCACCTCGTTCGGGGCCAAGCGACTGTTTCGCAATCTCGGCGACGGCACGTTTGTCGATGCCACGGAAAGCGCCAACGTGGCCGATGGAGAGAAGGTCGGCGCGGGGGCCACCTTCCTTGATGCCGACGGCGACGGCGACCTCGATCTGTACGCCGCCAACTACGTCCGCTTCACGCTCGAGAACCACCGTCCCCGCTCGGTGAAGGGCTTTCCCGCCTACGCCGGCCCCCGCGACTATCCCCCCTGGCCCGACACCTTCTTCCGCAATTCAGGCGATGGCCGCTTCGTCGAGGCGAGCGTCGACGTGGGGATCGCCGCGGTGGCTGGCCCGGGGATGGGGGTCGTCTGTCTCGATCACGACGACGATGGCGACACCGACATCTACGTCGGCAACGACGCCCTCGAGGGGAACTTCCTCTTCGAGAACGATGGCCGGGGCAACTTCCGCGAGACCGCGCTGGCAGCCGGCGTGGCGGTGAACCGGTTCGGCGCCGAGATCGGCAGCATGGGGACCGAAGCGGGCGACGCCGACGGCGACGGGAGGATCGACCTGTTCGTCACCGACTTCCAGCCCGATCTCCCCGTCCTCTTTCGCAACCTCGGGCGGGGGCAGTTCGAGGACGCCACCGCCGCCACCGCCGCCGGCAGCGGGGCGTGGCAATTCGTCACCTGGGGGACGGCAATGGCCGACTTCGACAACGACGGCCGGCGCGACCTGTTCCTCGCCTGCGGCCACCTCAACGACAACGTCGAGGCCTTCGACGACACCACCGCCTACCGCAACCACAACCTCCTCCTCCGCAACGTCGACGGGAGATTCGTCGACGTCTCGGCCGCCGCCGGCCTCCACGACATCCCGCGCCACGCGGCCCGCGGCGTCGCCTGCGATGACCTCGACGACGACGGCGACCTCGATCTGGTGATCCTCAACTCGCGCGAGGCCCCCACGCTCCTGCGGAATCTCGACCGCGAACGCGGCGGCACGAACCACTGGTGCCAGGTGCGCTTGCGCGGCCGGCAGGGGAACCGTGACGGGGTGGGGGCGAGGGTCATCCTCCACGCCGGCGACGAGACGTTCGTCGACGAGGTCCACGCCGGCCGCGGCTACCAGGGGCATTTCGGCACCCGGCTCCACTTCGGCCTCGGTGCTCATCCGGCCATCGACCGGATCGAGATCCGCTGGATCGGCGGCGGCACCGAAACCTTCCGCGATATTCCGATCGACCGGCTCACGGAACTCACCGAGGGGAGCGGCTACGCTGTCGCCGCGCCGGGCTCATCGCCGGAGCCTTGAGAACAGTACGGCACGAGAACAATACGTCACGAGAACCACGGCTCGAAGCCGGCGGCACGAGTTCGCGCGGGCCGTCAGCGGGCGGCCGGCACCGCCTCGGTCGCCGACGCGGTCCGCACCGGCTGAGCCTGCAGCCGGAGGCGATCGATGGCCGCGACGAGTTGCTGGTACTTCGTCTCGTCGAGCTCTCCCGAGATCACCCCTTGGGGGCGGCCGAAGGTGTCGATGACGAGGATGTTGGGGACGTCGGGGGCCATCCCGAAGGTCTTGGGCATCGTCCCCTTGAAGTCGAGCCACACCGGCACGTGCGGCGACTCCCTGCGGATCTGCGACCGGACCACCGGATACACCGCCTTGGGAATCTCGGGGAGGCAGGCGACGGCGACGGAATGGACGTTGGGAGTACGCGCCCCGGCCGGCCAGCCGGCGATTCCCGTCACCGGCTGACGCACCCAATCCGGCCCCTCGACCTTGGCGGCATTGGGGTGGAAGTGAACATGGAGCCGCTGACCGATCTCGTGGGCCGCTTCGGCGCCGTTGCGGTCGGCATAGAGAAGGACGATCACGTCCCCGCGGAGGGCGGCGGTGTCGTGGGACTGACGGTTTTGATCCTCCATCACGAGGTTCACCGCCGGCGCGGCGGGAGCCGCGGCCTGCGGAATGGCGCGGGCCGGCCCGGCCGTCACCGGAGCCGGGGCCGCGGGAGCCCTCGGCGCGGGGGACTGGGCCTCGAGCCGCGGCGTTCCCAGAAACACCAGCCCGAGCAGGCAGGGGAGAGCGACAGGGAGGCGCGGCAGCATCATGGGGCACCGGGAGGGGGATTGGCGAGCGGGGGAGTGGGGGGATAGCAGGCAGGCGCGAGGAGGCACAAGATCGGTTCCCGGAGGCAAAGATCAGGCCGCGGCCCGCCCCCCGGGGCGGTCGGCCCGCGCACCGAAGTCGACCACGATGACCTCATCGACGCCCCCTTCCTCCCCTGCCCCGTCCGCGGAGCCGTCGGCGGCTGCGGGTGGCTCACGGTGGAGAAGGCGGAGCACCGCAGGGAGGAAGACCAGCGACGTCACCGTGCAGGTCGTGACGCCGAGCGTGAGGAGGCGACCGAGGCTCTCAAGGCCCCGGTGGCTGGCCACCATCAGGGCACCGAATCCGAGGATCGTCGTCAGGGCGTCGACGAGGACGGAGTTGGCCGTCGACGGACTGATCCGGTAGGGGCCGGGGCGTTCCAGCGAATCATGGACGATGTGGACGCCGTAGTCGACGGCGATCCCGAGCACGAGCGGAATGCCGATGAGGTTGGCGGGATTGAGGTCGATCCCCAGCAGGCCCATGAGGCCGAACGTCTGCCCCATGCCCATCGCCAGCGGGAGCGCGGCGAGAAGGGCATGGCGGAACGAGCGGAAGTCGAACCACAACACCACGAGGATCACCAGCAGCGCCGAGATCGCCGCTTGCTCATAGCTCCGCTTCATCTCCAGCGACGCTTCGTAGGCCTGAAGCGGATTGCCGGTGGCCCGCGGATCGACACCGCGGACATCGGTCACGAAGCGTTCGAGCGACTCGAAGTTCCAGATGTCGCCCCGGCCATAGACTTTGAGGAGGTGCTTGCCGCTCGATCCCACGAACCGCTCGACGAGGCTCGGGGGAAGATCCTCGAGCGCCGGGGGATCGGGATCGGAGACCGCGGCGAGGGCATGAAGACGACCGACGAGATCGCCGGCCGAGCGTTGCTGGAAGGTGGCGAGGGCCTGGTAGCTTTCGGCCGGGCCCATCTGCCGAAGCGCATCACGGACCCGCTCGAGATGCCAGGCCGTCCGCAGCGCCCCCGGCCGCTTCGAGGCTTCCGCCTGGGCCCAGGCGAGCGTCTCCCCGAGGGCATCGAGCCGATCAATGGGAATCTCCGGCGGCTGCTCAGGGAGCGTCGCCAGCCGGGTCCGGATCCGCTCGATGATCGGACGCTTCCGCTCCTCATCGGTCGGCACGAGCGAAGCGATCTCGTCGACTCGCTCGACCGTCGGGAGAAGGAGGAACTGTTTCTTCCGTTCGAGGAGAGCCTCGCGTGTGTCGGCCATCGAGAGGGCATACCAGACGCTTTGGTCGCATTCGGCGAGGAGCTTCTTCTCCACCTCCACGCTCTCCAGCCCCTCTGGCTGCATGTTGAGGAGGTTGTGGTCGTAGCGGAGATCATGGAGCCCCGACACGATTGCCAGCGTTGCCGCCATACCGGCCAGGGAGACGAAGCGGGGATGGCGCACGACCGGCTCGAGCCAGGTGTGCACCGGCACCGGCTCGGGGATGTGACGGCCGAGGGGGCCGCGATCGACCAGCGCGATCACCGCAGGGAGGACGAGGAGCTCGGCCGCCGCACAGAGCATGATGCCGCCACCGGCAATCAGCCCCAACTCGGCAACTCCGACGAAGCTCGTCAGCGCCGCACAGAAGAACGCCACCGCCGTCGTGATGGCGCCAGTGAGAATCCCCGGCCCGACCGCGGCGCTCGTCTCCAGGAGAGCCTCGGCACACTCGAGCCCGCGGCGGCGGGCCTCGAGGTAGCGGCCCACGTAGTAGGTGCCGTAATCGATGCCGACGCCGATCATCGTCACGGTGAACGTGACACTGAGGATGTTGAGGTGGCCGACGGTGGCCGTGGCCCAGGCAAAGGCCCACGCCATCCCGATGACGAGCACGCCGTTGGCCATCAACGCGTGCCGCACGCCGCCGAAGCCGGCGATGATGATGATCACCACGGCGGCCATCGAGAGCATGCTCGCCCAGACCATCGACTGCGCGCTCGCCCGCATCTCGTCGTCCTCCATCACCGGCAGCCCGGTGAGGCCGATCGACACGCCGGGATGGCGGTCCGCCACGCCGCGGATCAGCCGGCGGAGCTCGTCGGTGGCCTCCGACGCACCGGCAAAACCGGCGTTCGATTTGGCAAGGCGGAGGAGGACAAATCCCATCCGCCCCTCCTTGGCGAGGAGTTGGTCGCTGGAGAGATCGCGGAGCGTGGAGAGCGACGCGGGCATGCCGGGCCAGGGGGAGACGAAGTCCTCAGGCCCCGCCGACGCCGTCCGAGCGGCCGGCTCGAGCCCGGCCACGAGGCTCTCGGCGTAGCGCTCGAGCGTCGCCACGGGCAGTTCACGCGGCGGCGGGGCGTTGCGCGGTGAGCCGAGCACCATCTGGCTGGCGAGCCCGCCGACCATCGAGCCGACCTTGAGTTGGGCCCAGCCGCCATCGAGGATCGGATGCGACTCCTCGAGGAAGCGATCGATCTGCTCGAGCTCGTCGGGGGTGAGGTAATGGAGCCCCTTGGAGCGGATGCGAGAGAGATCGACGGCGTGGAAGACGGAGCTGAAGAGCCGCTCGTCGCGGGCCACCGCCTCCGACACCTCCTCGAGGACGCGGATCGTCTCGGCCCGAGTCGGCCCCTCGACGACCACCACCGCGTCGTCGTCCTCACCGAACTCGGCGACGTAATCGACCCACAGCTTGTTGTAGTCGCTGCGCGGATCGAGGAGATCGGTACGGTTGACCTTGTACCCGAGGTACTGCGCCGTCCAGACGCCGGACAGCACGGCCGTGACGACGGCAACCGCGACGATCGTCCAGCCGGCGCGGAGGCAAAGATGGGTCCAGGCGACGAGCGCCCGCCCGATCGGCCCGGGATGGGACGGGGCCAGCGCGGTCGGCACCGCGGCGGTGGCAGGGGCCAAAGCGCGATCGATGGGATCGTCCTGGCGCATGCGGTGGTTGACCTTCCCTGGCGACGTTCCCGGTGGCCGTCCATTGGCTCCGGGGGCGGGCGATAGTAGGGACTCTGCACAGCACGGCCAACCCACAATTCATGCGAAATCTGGCAATTCAGAGAGCCTGGGGAAACTCTCCCGATTGAAAGGGGAATGACTCAGCCGCACCGGCTTCCCAGGCCGAAAACTCTCCCTGCAGGGTGGCCGGGGCGGGTCACCGGCAGGAAGTTTCCGGGGGGAAAGTTTCATGCGTGCGCGAATGTGGGGACTGTCTGCGGCCCTCGGGCTGCTGGCAGCCTGGGGGACGGTCGACACCGTCCTGGCGGTTGAACCCGTGGCTGGCGCTTCGTCGCTGGCGACGATGTTTGGCGACGGCGGATCTTCCGGCCGCGATGCTCGGAAGTCGGCCAGCAAGGCGATGCCTCTGGACCGGATGGCAGAGGCTGACCGGCGGGCGGCGGAGAAGATCCTCCGCAACCCGACGCTCTACCGCCGCCTCCCCGTCGAGTCATTCACCTGCGATCGCGCCCTTCTCGACTTCTCCCTGGCCCATCCGGAGATCGTCGTCGACATCTGGCGGGTGCTGGGGATCAGCAAGGTCGCGCTCGATGTCACGGCGCCTGGCCAGTGGCAGATGAGCGACGGCTGGGGTACGGAGGGCACGCTCCGCCTCCTCCATCACGACCGCACCGCCGAAGGGGGCACGATGGTGCTCCTCGGTCAAGGGGGCTACACCGGGCCACTCTCACCGCAACCGCTGTCGGGATCGTGCCTCCTGTTGGTTCGATACCGTCCCACAGGCACCGCCGCCGACGGCACCGCCAAGCATGCGATGCAGGTCGATGCCTTTCTCGACGCCGATGGCGTGGGGCTCGAGATCGTCACCCGCACGCTCCAGCCGCTGATCGTCCGCTCGAGCGCCTCAAACCTCCACGAGATCTGCCAATTCATGGCGTCGCTCTCAAGCGCCGCCGCCGAGAATCCCGAAGGGGTGGCGCGGCTGGCGGGCCGGATGGCGAAGATCACCCCGGCCGACCGGCAGACTTTCGCATCGCTTGCCCGGGACGCGGGGCGCGGGGGCAGCATCGCCCTCGACCCAATCGCCGCCGAGAAACTTCCGGCGAAGCTCGCCTCGCGATGGCTCCCGGCCCGGCACCTCGAAAGCGAACAGATTCGCTGAGTCCTGCCGACTCCTCCTTCCGCACTCGTCGTCGCCACGGCCGGGATACCGGGGGGCTTCCCGGCCTTGGCCGACGGGAAACGGCCTTTGTCATCGTGTCAGATCAGCACGGGGCGGTGGTGCCGTCTGGGCCACCCGCGGACGGGCCTCGGTGGCAACGAGGTATGGCCGCTTGTACTCCGGCATGTAACCGCGGGCCCCGCGCACCGAAATCTGCTGCCCCACCAAGGGCGCTAGATTCACCCCCGGCTGCGGGTTGACGAAGACGAGGACGTTGTTGTTTCCGTCGACGAGCGCCCAACGCGGTGCATCGGGACGGCGCGAGACGACCGTCGCCAGCCTTCCGGTCGTTTCGCTGGTATCCGGTGGGGTCCAACCGGGGCGGCCATCGGCCGAAGCGCCGCCGGGGAGGACTCCGGGGCGGATCGGCCGCGACCCGACCCCACCGAGACTCGACCACATGCTCCCCAGGCGGAGTGGCGACGGGTCGGTCGGAGGTCCGGCGGCCAGCGATTGCTGCTTGGCCTGAATCGTCTCGAAGCGGGCGATCCGGGCGTCGATGGCATCGGCCCGGAGCCGGTCGGGGTTGGCGTTCGACCGCGTCGCTGCAAGGCGGAGACGTTCGCGGAGTTGGGGGAGGTTCCAGGTGTCGGGCGGGCCCGCCACCGCGACGGAGAGGGCGAGATCGATGTCGGCCAGTTCGTCGGCCGTCGAGACGGGGGGCGCGGCCACCGCGACCGGCGGCGGCGCCTCGAAAACTCCGGTGCCGCGTGGCAGCCATCCGGCGATCATCCGCTTCGCCTGCGGCACCGCTCCGAGCGGCTGCGGCGGTGCCACGGAGCCAGCTGCCACGGAGCCAGCTGCCACGGAGCCAGCTACCACGAAACCAGGGGCCACGCTCGGCGCGGGCGCTTCATTTGCCGCCAGCGTAATCGCCTCCCCTGTTGAACGGAGCTGGCCGATTACCTCTCCCACATCGCGGCGGCTGTCCCCGCGGCCCCCGGCCGGCGCCACGCCCGCATCGAGGGCCAGCTGACGGAGTGATGGCGACGCGGCAAGATCGGTAGACCGCACCCAACGGAACTCTCCCGACGGGGGCTCGATCCGTGCCCACAGGCCGGCATGCCGGCCGCGGTCGATGCGCACGCGCTCGAGCACGCGCACCCGCTCCCCTGCCTCGAGGCGCACCTGGGCGACATGGCGAAGATCGTTGAGCTGCGAGCCGACGCGGGCCACGGCACCATCGGCGACGACGACCCCCACGCCGGCTCCCGTTCCGCCGACAGCGGATCGCGCCGCGGGCTCGAGCGCCGCCTCGTCATCGATGTCGGCAGCGCGAACCCAGCTGAAACTCCCCGTGACGGGACGGACGGCACACCATCCACGCTGGTCGATCGCCCACACCTCGAGCGATCGTCCCAGCGCGAGGCGCTCGGTGGGGTAGTAGTCCTCGCCGGGACCGGCCCGCAGATAGGCCTGCTCGACCCCGACTTCGACCGCCATCGGCAGCGGCCCGTCGTCAGCCGGCACAGGCTGATCCCCGGGATCGGCCTCGCGCAGCACCGACACTTCGCCGGTGTCCGTCGGGGGCTGCGCCGCGATCTCCCTCCCGGCGACGAAAAGCCAGGCGGAAAGCACCGCCGGCACGATCAGCAGCACACCTGCGATCGAAGACGAGGCCGGCCGTCCGGCAGGGGCATGCGGCGACCCCGCGGCACTCCGCCACGGCAGGGCGATCGGGGGCTGGGCGGGCATCGCCATGGCGTGAGCATCCATTCTCTGGAAACCCGCCTGTGGACCGTGGCATTCCCCGCAGGCGATCCATCGCCTGCCGTGCGGAAAGCCGCCGCGGATCGTGCCGAAACGCAAGCGCGTAGACGAGGCTTGGGCGACCTCGTCTACGCGCTGTGGGCAGGCCGTGGAGACGGCCCGCCACAGGTCTTGTAGTCCACCGGCAAGCGCCGCTCAAGTCGCGATTCGGGATTTCACCGAGGCCGCGAAAACTCCCGGTTTCCCCCCTGTCAGCGCCTCCCAAGCCCCCCCACCAAAGAGTGGATCGCGGCCCGATGGGGAGGTTCAGGAAACCTGGGCAGCCGGCGGCTTTGGCCAGGGATGACCTGCAAGCTGCGCCAGTGCCAGCACGAGGCTCTGGGTTCCCAGGCGCCCCCGACCGTGGGCGAGGAGGGCCGTGGAGAGCGACTCCACAAGCGATAGCCCAGGCAGGGGGAGATCGAGGCGGCGGCATTCGTCGAGGGCCAGCCGCATGTCCTTGACGAAGTGCTCCACCATGAAGCCAGGCGCGAAGTCTCCGCGCACGATCCGGGGCGCGAGATTGGAGAGCGACCACGAACCGGCGGCCCCGCCGGAGATGGCACGGAGCGTCGTCTCGACGTCGAGCCCTGCCCGATGGGCGAAAAGGAGCGCCTCGCACATCCCCACCATGCCGCCGGCGATGGCGATCTGGTTGACGAGCTTCGTCCGCTGCCCGGCACCGGCGGCGCCACAGGCAACCACGCTGCCGGCCACGGCCGCCCAACACGCCGCCAGCGCCTCGCGCGGGGCATCCGCCCCGCCGACCATCACCGTCAACGTCCCTTCGCGGGCGCCCTTGTCGCCCCCCGACACCGGTGCGTCGAGGCTCCATAGCCCCCGAGCGGCAGCCGCCGCATCGATCTCACCTGCCAGGCTCGGGGCACTCGTCGTGTGATCGACGAGGATCGCTCCGGGGGCGGCTCCCGCGAGGACGCCCTCGTCCCCGAGGACCACCGCGCGGACATCGGAGGGATGTCCCACCATCACGAAGACGACGTCCGCCCCGGCGGCCACGGCCGCCGGCGAATCGGCCCACCGGCAGCCGCGCTCGAGGAGCGACTCGGCCTTCGATCGCGAACGGGTGGTGAGGAGGATGTCGAAGCCGGCATCGCGGAGGCGACCGACCATCGACCGTCCCATCACGCCGGTGCCGATCCAGCCGAGCCGGGTGACACCGGGCCGCGCCACGGCCGGTGATCGGGCCAGAGCGGCCGGTGTCGCCGCCGGGGCTGGTCCTTGCGTGCCGTGCATGGGGATCGTCTCCTCGAGTCGCAGATGCCTTTGTCGATGGCAGGATCCTACGTCTCCAACCTCTGCCGACAAGGCTCCCCGCTCACCAGCGATCGATCGGTCGGTCGAGGACTTCGCGGAGGAGGATCACCTGACGGATCGTCTTGGGATCGCGGAACATCGCCACGAGTTCGTGCGCGACCGTCGGCACTGTCTGCGGGGCGACGGCAGACTGGTCACTGCTGCCGGGACGGATTCCGGCGTGGGCGAGATCGTGCGCGAACGCCCCGTCGACATGCCGGCCAATCTCGCCGCCATGGCCACCGAGAATCGGCGGTGGATTGTTCGCCGGCGGCGTTCCCTGTCGTGCCGGTGCGGCAGCGGAACGGTTCGCCGTCGGCGCGGGGGATCGACGCACGCCCCCCTCCTGGCCGCGCGCCGCAGCGGGCTTCCCGGCCACCGGTTCGCGCCGTGGGGGGGCCTTGGGGAGAGCCGGTGGGTTTGAGGGGGTGCGGCGCGGAGGATCGGGAATCCCCCCCGCCGCCTGCCCGCGCCGGAAGGCCTCGATCTGACGTTGGAGATCATCCTGGGCAGCGCGGCGCTCAGGCTCTCCGACGGGGACGACCGGCGGCCGCACCTCCCGCACCTGACCGGGCGCCGGGCCGACCGGCCGGCCGGCATTCGGATCACCCCCCGCGACCTTTCCCCCGCCGCCGATCCGCCGCACGCCTACCACAACCTGCGACACAATCCAGATCACGAAGAACAAAAACGGGACCAGCCCCTCGAGCCAATCGTTTGCGGCCAGCGGCAGGACCATGCACGCGACGATGGGAAACGCGGGCATCGGGGTGGGTTCCGCAATGGGGATTGAATGGATGAAGCGACCGACGTGGGCTCACTGACCGGAAGGAACGGCATGGGTCGCGGTGGCCGGCCCGTTGCCGACGCCGGCGATCGTCCGCCGCATGTCGGTGTCGGCCTGGAGGTTGCGGATCTTGTAGTAGTCGACGATCCCGAGCCCACCGCTGGCGAGCGAATCGGCGATCGCCCTCGGCACCTCCGCCTCCGATTCCACCAACTGGGCCCGGCTCTCCTCGATCCCGGCGATCATCTCCTGCTCCTTCGCAACCGCCATCGCGCGACGCCCCTCGGCGTTGGCCCGGGCGACGCGGGTGTCGGCCTCGGCCCGGTCGGCCTGGAGGCGGGCGCCAATGTTGGCCCCGACATCGATGTCGGCGATGTCGATGGAGACGATCTCGAAGGCGGTGTTGGAATCGAGGCGGCGGGCGAGCACCGTCTTCGAGATCACGTCGGGATTCTCGAGGACGCTCGTGTAGCGCTCGGCCGAACCGATCGCCGAGACGATCCCCTCGCCGACCCGGGCGACGATCGTCTCCTCGGTGGCACCGCCGATGAGCTGATTGAGATTCGTCCTCACCGTCACGCGCGCCCGGACTTTGAGTTGGATGCCGTCCTTCGCCACCGCGTCGAGCGTCTCGCGGCCGCTGTTCCGGCCGGGGCAATCGATGACCTTCGGATAGACGCTCGTCTGCACCGCCTCGCGAACGTCACGTCCGGCAAGGTCGATCGCCGTCGCCAGCTTCCAGTTGAGCTCCTTGATCTTCGCCTTGTTGGCCGCGATCAGCGCTTGCACCACGAGCGGGACGCGGCCGCCGGCCATCGAGTGCTCCTCGAGGGCCTGCCGCGTGATCCCGGTCGAATCGCCGAGCCCGGCCTGCACCGCCATGATCTTGCTGCGAACGATGACGTTCGGGTTGACCTTCTTGAAGCTCATGGCGACAAGGTCAAACAGCCCGATGCCGGCGCTCGAGGCATACGACTGCAGCCACAGCCGCAGGTAGCGGGCCAGCATGGCGGCAATGCCGAGCCCGATGACGAGGACGACCAGAAGAACGACCGGCAGGACAAACGGGGGCATCGGTGGCTCCGGACGGGGGCGCTGACCCAGGGCCGGGGCCTCGGGGCACGGCAGGGGACAGTTCCAGCGTTGTTCCGCGGACGCCGCGAGTCAAGCGTCGGGGGGCTCGAATGACTCGAAGGTGAAGTTCTCGAGGGTCGGCGACAGCCGGGGGGCTTCCGGAGCTGCCGGTTTTTCCGGTTCGGCCATGGGCTCCACCCCACGCTTTGGCGCCGCGGCCACCGGGGCCGGGCGCACGACCACGGCCGCTCCCTGGGCCGCCACGACGATGATTTCGCTGCCGGCGTCGATCGGCCCCCCTTCGCTCACCCCGTCGAGCGACTCGCTCCCCACCTCCACCGTTCCCCAGGGGAGGAGGTCGCTGGTGGTCCGCCCGCGCTGGCCGACGAGATCGCGGGCCCGCCGCCGCCGCGGCGCGTCGGGGACGACATCGGCCGCTTCGGGGGGGGCCGGGAGGACACGCCGACCGAGGGGCGTCTCCGGAAACCAGCGGAACGCCAAGCCGAGGATCACCGGCACCACGACGACCGACAGCGCGATCATCGCCGTGCCGGCGCCGACGCCGAGCTCGAGGAAGGCGGTGGCGATCGCGGCGATGATCGCCGCCACACTGACGAAGCCGAGGACCCCGCCGGAAGGGACGAAGACCTCGAGGACGATCACGCCGATGCCGACGAGGAACAGGGCGGCGACCCAGACAACCGGGCTCATCCGTGCGTCCCCCGCACCCCGGCATCGATCGCCCGGACGAGCAGCCGCCCACCGCGAACCGCCACCACCTCCACCGGCATCCCCGGCTCGACGAGCTGGCCGTCGCTCGAGACATCGTGAATCTCCTCGCCGATCCGCGCCTTGCCGGCGGGCGCGAGCCGCGACGTCGTCTCTCCCTCGAGGCCGACGAGGGCCTCGAGCGGATCATCGATCAGGTCGACCGCACTGTCGCCGGGAGGCGCAAGGAGCACGTGCCGGAAGAGCCGCGACTCGGGGAGCCAGCGCCGGGCAACGACGGCAAGGATCGTGACGCCGATGGCCGCGCCGAGAATGCCGAGGAGCGACCACTGGAGTTGCCGGAATTGATAGGCGTTGGTGGGGAGCACGAACGACTGGCTGGCGAGGATCAGCGACGCCACCATGAGCAGGCCTCCGCCGAGCCCGAGGACACCGAATCCGGGGAGGACGAAGATCTCCGCCGCCAGGCAGATCAGGCCCGCGAGGAACAGCATCACCTCGAGCCATCCGCTCGTCCCATGGAGGTGATTGCTCCAGAAATAGATGATGAACGCCACCATGGCGATGAAACCCCCGAAGCCGATCCCAGGGGTGTGGAGCTCGATGTACAGCCCCGCGCCCCCGATGACGAGGAGCAGCCAGGCGATACCGGGGCTGGCCAGGGCGTCGAGGAGCGTGTCGGCCCAGCCGGGTGCGGCGAGGGCGACGTCCCCCTCGAGACCGTACGTCCGGGCCACCGCGTCAAACCCTTCGACGACATGGGCGGCCAGACCGAGCGATTCGGCCGCCTTGCCATTGAGCACCACCGGGCCGACACCGACCTGGGCCCCAAGCTGCCACGCCTCGCGATCATCGAGCCGGTCAAACTCCTCCTCGCAGAAATACCCGACGCGTCCCGTCGCGGGCCGGGTCGCCTGGCGGACGACGATCCCCGGAGCGACCAGCGCCACCGGCAGCGACCAGGACCGATCCCGTTTCTTCGCCACCCCCTCGCGCCACGCGACCGTGATCGCCTCGGCCCAGCGTCCGTCGATCGCCGCGGCCCCCTCGCCGCCGAGGACGGCCTCGGCTCCCATCACCAGCTCGTCGCACGCCGTGGCGACCAGCGCCGCATCGCCCCGCGCCTCGCGGGGCACCCAGGCCACGGTGCGGACACGCGTGGCATCGAGGCTGGCGAGGTAGGCCGCCAGAACGAGGCTCTGCTCCGGCTCGCCACCCGGGCTGTCGATCCGCAGGCAGACGAAGTTCCGTCCGGAGGCGATCGCCTCCTCGATCCGCGTCCGCGTGCGGGCGACGAGGTCGGCCGTGATCACGCCGGAGAGAACCACCTGCACCCCCTTCCAGCCGCCATCGAGGATCGGATCGTCCGCGAGCGCCGTCTCGCTGAGGCCGAGACTTCGCGCCACCTCGGCGGGCGTCCGCGCCAGCGCCCGTGCCACCCCCAACTCCCGCGCCCGCCGCCCCGACAGCGCCAGGGGCACCGGTCCGATCTCCTCTTCATCGAGGATCGCGGCCCGATCGCGGAGGGCAGGCACCTCGGCAGCCGTCACGAGTTGGTCGCCGTCGTCAGTGGCCACGCGCACGACCCGCGCCTGGGGATCGAGGAGGGCCTGGGCGAGCGCCGGGGGGGCGGTCTTCCGACGGGCGGCCACCTGGGCATAGACCGCACGCATGGCGTCGTCGATGAACGGCTCGTCGGCGTTCGCCGGGCCGAAGATGGCGTCGGGGGCGAGCACGATCTCCTCGCAGGCCAGCGCCACGAGGACGGCATGTCCGCGGGCCCCCGCCGGGAGCCAGGCCACCGTCTTCACGCCGGAGAGGCGCGGGTCGGCGAGGAAGCGGGCCAGCGCCAGCGATCGACCGAAGTCGCTTGCCCCCGCTCCCGGATCGTCGGCGCCGTCAAAGCGGAACACGAGCACCCCGCGCTCGCCGGGGCGGGCGAGGAGCCGATCAAGATTGCGGAGGACCGTCCCCTCGACCTGCGTGTCACGGGTGCCGGTGATCGGCAAGCGGAGTGGGACGACGGCCACCGGGACGTCGCGGGGCGCAGCTGCGCCCCCACCATCGACCACGGCTTTGGCCGGATCGGGCGGAGGATGATCAGCGGGAGGGTCGGCAGGCTCAGCCCCGCCAGCCCCCGTGCCTAGCGTCGTCGCGACGAGGAGCGCCACGGCAACGAGCGCCCGCCGCGCGGCGGTGCCGGTTGGGGAGCGTCGCTGACGTTCCCCAACGTCACCGGCGCGGACGAGGGCCGGGGATGACCCCGTCCAAAGATTGTCGGGTGTCGCGGCATTGAATGGCATGACCGTCCTCAGGTGCCGGGGGGCGACAACCGATGAATTCTATGGCCATCCCCGGCGGAGTCAAAAAAACCGGGCGCATCCCCGCCGTGCCGACACCGCTTATACTCCCGGGATGGACACAACCCGCTCACAAATCGTTGCCGAACTGGTCCCCCTGATCACCGCCAAGGCCCTCCGCCGCGGGACGTTCCGTCTCGCCTCCGGACGGGAGGCGAGCTTCTACCTCGACGCCAAGCAGGTGATCCTCGACGCCCGCGGCTCGATGCTCGTCGGCCGGGCGATCCTCGAAATCCTCCGGGCCCACGGCCCCCTGCCGGCCGCCGTCGGGGGGATGTCGATCGGGGCCGATCCGGTGACCAGTGCCGTCGTCACGATGGCCGGGGTCGCCGGGCTCGATCTGCGCGGATTCATGGTCCGTAAGGAGCCGAAGGATCATGGCACGAAGCGTTACATTGAGGGTCCGGTCGCCCCTGGCGACAAGGTGGTGATCGTCGAGGATGTGACCACCACGGGGGGATCCTCGCTGCTGGCGATCGACCGGGCGATCGAGTTCGGCCTCGTTGTCGAGCGCGTTGTCACCGTCATCGACAGGCTCGCCGGTGCCGGGGACATGCTCGCGGCCCGCGGCATCCCCCTCGATGCGATCGTGACGATCCGAGATCTGGGTATCGAGCCCGACGCCACCTGACCGGGGCCCGTCACCTCGGCGACCGTGGCTCACGGGAGGATTGTAGCGCATGCCCCCCACTCCCTCCATCCTCCACGGTGCCACCATGCATCACTCTGCCAGGCGATCGGGGATGGCTGCCGAGTGGCTGCTCGTCGCGCTGTTGCTTCCTCTCGCGCCGGCACTGGCGGGAACGACCAGCGTCCCCCCCGCCGAGCCCGCGCCGGAGGCGATCGCCGCCCTCATCGCCCGGCTGGGAGACACCGACTTCCAGCGCCGGGAGGCAGCCTCGGCCGAGCTCAAGGCGATCGGCCCCGCGGCGGTCGATGCCCTGCTGGCGGCCGCCGAACTCGAACGCGATCTCGAGGTCGCGTTGCGGGCCCGATGGCTCGTCGACACGATCCCCCTCGGCATGCCGCACGACCCCCCCGAGGTGACGCGGTTGCTCGAGAGCTACAAACAGCGAGACTTCGCCCGACGCGTCCGTGTCATGCACCGCCTCCTCCGCGTCGACGACGACGCCGGCATCGAGGCTTTGGCGCGGATCATCCGCCTGGAGCGCTCGCCGGAGGGATCGCGCGTGGCAGCGGCGCTCCTCGTGCGGGAATGGCAGGCCGACAACCGCTGGTGGCCGGCGATCGCCGCCCGCGCGACCGCCGGGCTGGGGTCGAGCGCCCGGCCGGCGGCTGCCTTCACGCGGGCCGTGATCGAACTCTCCGCGGCGCAGACGCCCGCGGCTCGAGACGCGGCGCTCGCTGCGGCAGCCACGGCGCTGGCGCACCTCGAACGCACCGACGGCGACCACGGCCCCCAGCAGGAAGGAGCCGATGAGGAGGAGGACGACGACGGCGATCAAGGACGCTCTGGCGCAGACGCGACGGAGGTCGGGAGGATCTTCGCCCGCACGCGGATCGCCATGCTCCTCGCCGCCGGCCGGAAAGACGAAGCGATCGCGGCGGGCAAGGCGTTGCTCGCCGCCCAGTGGGACGGCGTCCCCGCCGCCCAGATCTCCTCCCGGACGATCGAGACGCTCACGTGGGGCACCGATCTCGGCATCCCGGGGATCGTCGACCAGATCCACGATGCCCGTCCCGACCTGATCACGGCCAATCCGCTTGTGGCCTGCGCCGCGGCCGCCGCCGAACGGGCCCGCGGTGATCTCGGCCGGGCGACGGCCTTGGCAGACGCCGCCTTCGCCGCCATCCAGACCCAGGGGGGCGGGCGCAACAGCCGGCTGATGATGCAGTCGGGCCTGGTCATGGCGCGGTGGGGATGCGTTGACTGGGCGGTGCGTGCCTACACGGCCGTTCTCGACGATCCGCAGTCCCTGCCCTACGAGTACTGCTACACCGCGATCCTCGCCGCCGAATACCTCCACGAACTCGGCCGCGAGGAGGAGGCAGCGGCGTGCCTCGGGCGCCTGTTCGGACCAAACCCTCCCCGGCGCGATTTCAATGTCGAGCAGCAGCTCGCCCAACTCGGCCGCGACCATCGGGCCACTCATGCCCGGGCCGACTTCTTCGCCTCGTGTGCCGCGGCGACCCGCGGCGATGCCGCCGAACGGCGCCGGCTCCTCGAGACCGCCCTCCGCTCCCTCGGCAAGGATGTCGACTCCCTCATCGCCCTCTACCAACTGCCCGACAACACCCCCGACCAGCGATCCGACGCCGTCCGCCGCATCAACGAGGCGCTGCGGCAGATCGAAAACGAGATTCAGAGCGTTCCCGAGGACGCCAATGGCTACAACGAATATGCCTGGCTCGTCGCCAACACCGAGGGGGATGCCGACAAGGCGACGCGTTACTCCCAGCAGTCGCTGGTGAAGTCGTTCGACAACTCGAGCTATCTCGACACCCTCGCCCATTGCCGGGCCGCGGCCGGCGACCTCGCCGGGGCCGTCCGCTGGCAGAGCCTGGCGCGACGTCATGAACCGCACAACCAGACGATCGAGAAGAATCTCGAGCGGTTCGAGGCGATGGCGGCGAAGGCGGCCGCGAAACCATGACCGAGCCTTCCCCCGCAGCGGCGAGCCTGGTGCCTGAAGCGCGGCTGGCGACGATGCACGATGGCCGGCGGATCGCCGTCCGCGAGGCGGGGAGCGGAGTGCCGGTCGTTCTCCTCCACGGATTTCCCCTCGATCACTCGATGTGGGACGGGCAGTGGGGACTCGTGGCGCCGGGGGGACAGCTCGACGGAGTCGCCCGGCTGATCGTTCCCGACCTCGCCGGATTCGGCGGCAGCGACGGCCCGACGTCGTCGTCGATCGCCGCCATGGCCGACGAGGTGGTGGCGATCCTCGATGCCATTGAGTGCCGGGAGCCGGTCGTCGCCTGCGGCCTCTCGATGGGGGGCTATGTCGTCCAGCATCTCGCCGTCCGCCACCCGGCCCGCCTCCGTGGGCTCGTGCTCGTCGACACGAAGCTTGAAGCCGACACCCCCGCAGCGCGGGCCGGCCGCGTCGATCTCTCCGAGCGCGTCGGCCGACTCGGGGCAGGAATCGCCGCCGAGGCCATGGTCCCCCGCCTCCTCGCGCGGGGCCCCGGCACCGATCGCCGCCCGATCGAGGCCCGCCTCCGCGGCACGATCGAGCGGACGGCCGTGGCCACGATCCAGACGGCGCTTGAGGCGCTCGGCGATCGTCCCGACATGACCGCCGCCGCCGCAGGGTTTTCCCTGCCAACGCTCCTCGTCGTCGGCGCGGAGGACATGATCACGCCGCCGGAGTGCCTCGAGCGCGCCCAAGCGCTGATCGAGGGAGCGGAGCTCGAGACGATTCCCGGCTGCGGCCACATGACGCCGATGGAAGATCCGGCCGCCTTCAATGCCAGACTCGCCTCGTTCTTTCGGGAACGGGTCGTCTCGTTCCTCGGGGGACGGGTCGTCTAGTTCCTCGGGGGACGGGTCGTCACGGCGTCTCCGCAGCGCCCTCGGGGGGCACCGTGACGGGGCGATCCTCCGCTGGACGCTCGCTCGCCGGAGGACGGGGCATCCCCCCGCGGCCCCGCTCCCCACGCTGTTCCGAACCGTTGCGATTGCCGCGCATCGTTCCCGGCCGATCCCCTCCGAACCCCCACCCCCCGGGCCAGCCCCGCCCCGGCGGCTCACCGCCGTCTCCGCGCCCTGGCGGCGTCTGCGGGAATCTCGGCCGGGCGTTGAAACGGGCATAGCGATCGAGCCATTCGAGCCGTTCATGCGCCTCAAGCGCTACGACCGAATGGCGATCGGCAGGATCGCGCCACGCCAGCCAGCGGTGCCACGATCGGGCCGCGCCCACAAGCGTGCCGAGTTCCCCGTCCGGATCTCCCTCCCCCAGCGCCCGGGCAAGCTCGATGACGTCATGGCGCCGGGCGAGCGGCAACCCCTGGAACGCCGCCGCCGCATCAGCCAGCCGGCGGCGTTCCTCGGCGTCGAGCTCCTCGACACGTTCGCGACGCACGTCGAGTTCGCTGGCCGGGGTCTCAGGGCCGAACGGCCCGTCCTGGAGGGCCTCGAGCGTGTCGTTGAGCTGGAGCCAGTCGTCATCCTCCTCCGGAGGAGCCGGAGGCGAATCGGGGCGTGCCGCGCCGTCTGCCGGACGCTCTTCGGGGGGCCGGCCAAACGGGAACCGACGCGGCGGCGGGTAGGCCCGTTCGGCGACTGACCGGAGAAACGCCACCGAGCCCGCCTCCTGGAGGACGCCAAGGTGCTCGACCACGGGGAGGTATTCGAGAATCCGCTCATCGGGATCGGGGGTCGTGGCCCTGCCGACCACCAAGCCGATCGCAAGGGCCCCGACGACACATCCCGCCGGCCCCCACCACGACCGGCGCAGCGTCCGGCTCGGTTTCGTTCGGGGAGCGCTGCGCCCGGTCGCCGAGACGGCCGCCATCTCGATGGTGGTCGAGGCGAGGCTCGAGGGGGCGGCCGAGGGCGCGAGGCCGTCGAGCAGGAGGCGGATGTCGTCGAGGGGATCAGCCGCCGGACCATCGCTCCCTGGCCGGGGTGGAGGATCGGCGTCGGCTGGCGTCGAGGCGGATCGGCTCATGGCGCCGCTCCGCCGGGCTCTCCGGCGGCCGGAGCGCGGACGCCATCGCGCTGATACGACTCGAGCGTGGCGCGAAGTTGGTCGCGGGCCCGAAAGAGGAGCGACTTCACGGCGGGCACCGACAGCCCCATCGCCGTGGCGATCTCCTCGTACGAACAGTGCTCGAACTTCGCCAGGAGCACGGCCATCCGCTGGTTGTCGTTGAGGGAGGAGATCGCGTCGCGGACGACCGATTGGAGTTCCTGCCGATCGGCCTCGCGGGCGGGCCGTTCGCCGCTGGCGGCGATGGCGATCTGCTCCAGGCCGACGGCACTCGATGACGTCGACGTCGAAGGGGCCACGCCATGCTCCTTCCGCCGGTAGGCCCGTTGCCGGAGGTCGCTAGCCACGTTGTTGGCGATCGTGTGGACCCAGGTAGAGAACTTCGCCGTCGGCCGATATCCCTCCCGCGCCCGGTAGACGCGGAGAAAGACTTCCTGGGCGAGATCCTCGGCGGTGGAATGGTCGCCGGTGTGGTGGAGAAAGAGCGTCACGAGCCGGTCTTGCCAGAGCGTGACCAGTTGCTCGAAGGCTTCGGCATCGCCGGCCTGCACCCGGAGCATGAGGTCGGCGGAGGGATCAGCCGAGGTGGCCATGGAACGAATCCCAGCCCCAATGAGCCCCGAGCATCCCCACCGGGGAGCTTTCGCGAGCTCGAACCCGCGCCCCGACTGCCGCACCCGGGCACTCGTGGACGACTGACCTGTGACCTGAACCTACACGGTGGACCTGAACCTACACGGTGGACCAGAACCTACACGGCTGACCTGAACCTACACCATTGACCTGAGCCTAAGGGTTGACCTGAGCCTCGAGTCAGTGGAGCGGAGGAGGATCGAACTCCCAACCTCGGCATTGCGAACGCCGCGCTCTCCCAGTTGAGCTACCGCCCCGTCGAAGGCGGGCGGCTCTGCGGAAGCGCCCACCAGGGAATCCGATGGTATGGCAGCCCGAAGGCGATGTCCAGCCTGCCGGTCCCGGGGCGCTACAATGGCGCCCGCCCTGCCGTTTTCCCCGCCATCCCCTCGGCCTCCTCCCATGCAAGTGCCCCCGATCGTGGTCCGCGGTGCCCGCGAGCACAACCTCCGGGACGTCACCGTCGGGATCCCCCGCGGCCGGCTGGTCTGCCTCTCCGGAGTGAGCGGATCGGGGAAGTCGAGCTTGGCGTTCGACACGCTCTATGCCGAGGGTCAGCGGCGGTACGTCGAGAGCCTCTCCACCTTTGCCCGCCAGTTCCTCGGCCAGCTGCCGCGGCCCGACGTCGACAGCGTCACCGGCCTCTCCCCCTCGATCTCCATCGCGCAAAAATCGGCCGGGACCAACCCCCGCTCGACGGTGGCGACGATGACCGAGATCCACGATTTCCTTCGCGTGCTCTACGCCCGGGTCGGTCGCGCCCACTGCCCCGAGTGTGACGGGGTCCTCGAGGCCCAGCCCCGGGACGCGATCGTCGAGCGGATCCTCGCTCAGCGGGGCGGGCGGAGGATCCTCGTGCTCGCGCCCCTGGTGCGCGACGCCAAGGGGGAACACCGCGACCTGTTCACCGATCTCGTCCGTCAGGGATTCACCCGAGCCCGCGTCGATGGCCGCGTCGTCCGCGTCGAGGATCCGCCGCCGCTCGAGAAGCTCCTCAA
>CAMCCR010000035.1 GCA_945873085.1 Candidatus Kuenenia stuttgartensis
AGGAACGGGCGGCCGTTGACCTCCGCCAGCACCTTCGGCCGATCGCTGACGACAGACTTCAGCCGCGAGCCGACCCCTCCGGCGAGGATCACGGCGGTGACGTCGCTCCACGGGTCGGAGGAGGCGGTGGTCATCATGGGGTTCAAAGAAGAGTGAGTCCGCAGGTCACACGTTGCCGTACTGGTTCTTGCGAATCATCTTGTAGCCCTTGAGGAGCTCGCGGATCCCGTCGTCGAGCGAACGACGGGCCTGGAAGCCGGCCTCGCGGAGGCGTTGGTTGGAGACGATGTAATTGCGCTTGTCCGGGTCGCTCCCCACTTCCGAGAAGTGGAGATAGAAATTGGGGACGTGTTCCTTCACCTTGAGGGCCAATTCTTCCTTGGAGAGATTGGCGTCGTCGAGGCCGGCGTTGTACGGCCTCCCGACCATCGCCGAGCGGTGCTCCAGGCAGTGGACAAAGCAGTCGGCCACGTCGCGGATGTGGATGTAGTTGCGCTTGAAATCCTTTTCGAAGATCACGATGTAGCCGTCGGTGACCGCGGCGTGAACGAAGTGGTTGACGAGGAGATCGAGCCGCATTCGTGGCGAAAGGCCGAACACGGTGGCGAGCCGCAGCGTGATCGCGTTCGGGCTCGAGAGCACTTCGTGCTCGGCGTCGACTTTCGTGCGACCGTAGAGCGAGATCGGCTCGAGGGGCGTTTCCTCGGTGCAGTGCTGGGCCCCCGACTTCGTGCCGTAGCCGCTGTTGGTCGTCGGATAGACGATCAGTTGATGGGCGCTCCGCATCCGGTTGATCTCGCGGATCGCCTCGAAGTTGACCGCCGTGGCGGCATGGGGATCACGATCGCACAGCGGCGCGCCGACGAGCGCCGCCAACGGGATGATCACATCGTGATCGGCGATCACCTTCCGCATAAGGGCGGTGTCGCGGACATCGCCACGGATGATCTCGAGGGCGGGGTTGGCGCAGAGATGGAGGAGGGTTGCCTGGCCGAACATGAAACTGTCGACCACCGTCACTCGGTGGCCGGCTGCCAGGAGCCGTTCGCAGAGGATTGAACCGAGGTAACCGGCTCCGCCGGTGACGAGAATCTTGTCACTCACCTTCAGGACACTCCAGGGGCAGGGGAAAGGATGTCGGGGAAATGTTCCGGGAGGGGGCGTCAGCCGACCTTGTCGAAGAGGAGCGCGTTCCGCGTGGAACAGATCGCGTTGAGGCCGAGAAGGAGCGGATTGGAAGTGTGGCTGCGGCAGACCTTCCACGCGTCGTGGCTCATGCGGCGCATCTGGCTGCCGCTGTTGGACGTGGCATGATACCGCCACCGGCCGAGGACATGCGGGATGATCAGCGGCCGCGAACGCTTCGTACAGCGGATGAAGTAGTCGTAGTCGTTGGCCAAGCACTCTTTCTCGTTGATCAGATCGCCGACCTCGAGCCGGAAATCACGCCGGATGAAGAACGACACCCAGGGGAGGATGTTCTCCGCCATCAGCCACCAGGGATGGAAGTGGCGGATCGCGAAGTTCTTGTAGTTCGTGTGGAGCGGCCGGATGGGGCGTTCCTCGGCGTCGACGATCTCGTACAAGCCGACCCCCCAGCCGGCTCGGGGATTGGCCTCGAACGCCGCAGCGACATGGCGGAGGGCATCGGGAGCGAGGAGGTCATCCGCGGGAAGCGTCCCGACGACGTGCCCCGTGCACCGGGTGAAAAGCCGATTGACCGCGTCGCCGAAGCCTTGGTCGGGCTCGACCCGGACGTTTGCCGCGCCGATCAGCCGGGCGGCGCATTCGGCACTGCCATCGGTGGAACAGGCGTCGGCGTAGAGGATCTCCACATCGAGCCCCTCCGCGGCGACGAGGATGCTCTCCAGGCACCTCTCCAGGTAGGGCATGCCGTTACGGGCCGACGTGAACATCGTGATCTTCATCGGCCGTCCCCGGTGCCAGCTTCCGTGGTCTCTGGTGGATCACCGGAGCGGATCGTCTCGGCGACCACGTACAACGGCCGATCCTTCCCCTGGAAGTAGATGCGAACAACGTATTCGCCGACGATCGAGGTGGCGATGAGATTCACGCCGCCGAGCATCGTGACGAGGACAACCAGAGACGTCCAGCCGCGCTCCGGCGTGCCCCGGTAGATCAGGGTCATGATGGCGAAATAGAACAGGAAACCAAAGCTGATCAGGCAGGAGACGACGCCGAGGGCAAGGCCGATGCGGATCGGCACCTTCGAATAGCCGAACAAGCCGTCGAGCGCGCCCTCGATCCGCCGCTGGAGGCTGTAGCGGGTGGTGCCGGCATACCGGCCGGGGCGGTCGTAGGGGACGCCCGTCTGCCGAAAGCCGATCCAGCTCCGCATGCCGCGGATGAGTCGGTCGCGTTCGGGCATCGACGAGATCAATTTCGCGACCCGTCGGCTCATGAGGCCGAAGTCGCCGGCATCGAGCGGGATGGGGCGTTCAGCGATCGAGTTGAAGAGTCGGTAAAAGGCCTTGAAGCAGGTCCGCAGCCAGAGCGGCTCCTTGCGGTTCTGCCTGACGCCGTAGACGACGTCGTTCCCCTCGCGGAACTTCTCCAGGAAAGTCGGGATCAGTTCCGGCGGGTCCTGGAGGTCGGCATCGAGAAAGATGACCGCGTCGCCGGTGGCATGGGCCATCCCCGCCGTGATCGCCGCCTGGTGACCGAAGTTCCGAGACAGTTGCACCACAGTCCAGGCGAGATTCGCCGTCGGTTCCAAGCCGCGGATGATCTCCACCGTGTCGTCCACGCTGCCGTCATCAACGAACACGGCCTCGAAGGAACAGTCGTGAACCGTAGCCACGACATCCGCCAGCCGGCGCCAGAGGAGACGGACGTTGTCCGATTCGTTGAGGACCGGAATGACCAAGGAGACGAGCATAGTGCAGAGGGAAAAGGTGGTGCTGGAGCCGATCCGGCGCCGTCATGGCCGAAGGGAAGCCTGTCGGCCTGGACCGGCAAATGGGCATCTCTCGCTCGGGCCCCGCCCTGAGGTCACTCTGCCCGGCCGCCGCCGATCGGGCGATCGCCGGCCCGAGGGAATGCCAGGAGGTGTCTCGCCGAGGCTGTCGGCTTGGAGTATACAGCAGACATTCCCACCTTTGACCGTTTATCACCGGAGGGTTCGTGGCCTTCGCACCGAAGAGACGTCGCCGGGATCGGGATGTCGAATCTGCCCGCCCTCCGATCTCGGCCAGCGGCGTCGAGGACGGTGCCGGCGAGCCGATCGATGACGGACCCGAGTCCCCGCATCGATTCCCCTCCCGTGCCGATCTGGTCGCTCTGGCCGTGCTCTTGGTGACGGTGACGCTGGTCTGGTGTTCGGCCCACGGCACGTGGGATGCGGCCTCCTGGTCGCTCCCCACGAGCTACCCGGTGGCGGGGAACGAGGATCTCGAGAAGAGCGACGTCCTGGGGATGTTCTGCTATCTGAAGGCCTCGGGCGAGGGGCATCTCCCGCCGTTTTTCTGGAAGACGATCCCGAACCTCGGTGCGCCGTACGAGGCCAACTGGAACGACTTCCCGACGCTCGATGAAATCCCGTTCTTCGTCGACGCGCTCCTGGCGAAAGCTTTCGGCCTCTTCGCTGGCCTCAATCTCGGCATGCTCCTCGGTCACCTCCTCGCGGCCGCGGTGTTTTTCTGTGTCGCACGCTGGTCGTCGGGGACCGTGAGCTTGAGTTTCATCGCGGCCCTCGCCTTCGGGCTTTCCCCTTACGCATTCCAGCATGGTCCGCACCACATGCAGGTGGCCTACACCTGGCCGATCCCGCTGTTCCTGCTCGTGTGGCGCTGGGTCTCCACGGAGCCGGGGATCGAGCCCTGGTCGCGGCGGTGGTGGTGGGCGATCGCGATCGGATTCATCGCTGGCCTGCACCATGTCTACTACACCAACATTCTCTGCCAGTTGACGCTCCTCGGCGCCCTCATCCAGTTCCGCCGCCACCGCTCGTTCCCGGCGCTCCTGTCGGCGCTGGCCGTCATCGCCGCCGCCGCCGCCGCGTTCGTCCTCATGAATCTCGACACCTGGACCTACAAACTGGCCCATGGTGCCAACGGCGGCGCTCTGGTCCGGGAATACCAGTGGCTCGAACTCTACGGCCTCAAGATCAAGGATCTCTTTGTCCCTCCGCTGAGCCATCGCTCGGAGTTGCTGGCCGGGTTTTCCCGCAGCCACCGCGCGGTGGCGCCGCTCCTCGACGAGCGTGCTTCCTATCAGGGCATCGTCGGTCTGGCCTGTCTCCTCTGGCTCGCGTTCGAGGCGGTGCGGGCGATGCTCGATCGCCGGGAGCGAGACGTGCCGATGGAGGCGTGGCAGGTGTTTTGGATCGTGCTGATGTTCACGACCGGCGGGCTCAATGCGATCCTTGGGACGGCCGGATTCACGCTCTTCCGCAGCGGCTGCCGCTACAGCATCGTGATCATGGCGATCGCGCTTCTGTGGGCGGTGCGGCGGGGGAGCACTCTCGAGCGCGGGTTTATGCGGGGGCGCGTCTTGGACGGCGCCACTCTCGGCATGGTGGGTGCAGCCGCGGTCGCGGCCTGTATGGTGATCGTGTGGGACGAGGCGCCGCGGCCGCCGACGAAAGAGGAGGTGGCCGCCATCGCCCGGCAGGTCGACTCCGATCGCGCCTTCACCAAAAAGATGGAAGCGTCGCTCCCCGAGGGGGCGATGGTCTTCCAACTGCCGATCATGGAGTTCCCCGAGGCACCTGTGCCTGGCATGACGCCGTACGATCACTTCCGCCCCTACCTCTACAGTAAGAATCTCCGCTACTCATTCGGCTCGATGAAGGGACGGCCGCGCGAGGCGTGGCAGCAGGAGCTCGGCAAACGGTCGCTCGAGGAGGCGGTTGCCGAAATCGAGAAGCGGGGCTTCGCGGCGGTCTACATCAACCGCAACGGCTTTCCCGAACGGGCCCAGCCGATCGAGAAGGCGCTGCGGGCGATGGGGTACAGCAAGCCGCCGATCGTCAGCGCTACCGGCGACCTCGTCTGCATCCCGCTCGAGAAGCCGTGATCGGCGTGGCCGCCGCCACGGGGAGATTCGGCACGCCTCCTCGTCAGGGCGACTGTTGGTGATGAGGCTTGTCGCTGCCGCGCGGTAGAAGGCGGGCGTGGGCGCCGAACTCGAGGCTCCGCCCTGAGGCGTCGCTGCAGGAGAGCGGACCGGAGGTGATCCCCTGGCCTGTCCCCCCCGCTCGGCCTGTCCCCCCGGCGACGACGCCGAGCGCCTCGGCCAGCCGGCTTGCTGTCCAGCCGGCGGAGTGGCAGGAGAGCAGAAGGGGGCCGGCTGCCGGCGCGGGGATAAGCCCGGCGAGATCGTCGAGGAGCAGAGGGAGATCGCGGTCGATGGCAAAGGCCTGCCCCTTGGGCCCGTGGCCCCAGGAGGGAGGATCGAGGACGACGCCGTCATAGCGGCTGCCGCGCCGTAGCTCTCGCTGCACGAACACTCGGGCGTCTTCGCAGACGAAGCGGATCGGGGCAGTTGCGAGCCCTGACGCCTCCGCATTGCGCCGGGCGAGCCCGATTGCCTGCCGGGAGGCGTCGACATGGACCACCTCGGCTCCCGCAGCGGCAAGCGCCAGCGTGGCCGCCCCGGAGTGGGCAAAGAGGGAGAGGATCCGCGCACCGCGCGGCGTCACTCGCTCGAGCCAGCTCCACTGCGGCGCCTGCTCCAGGAACAGCCCCGTCTGGCCGGAGGCGGCAGGGCGGACCTCGAGGTGGAGCGTCGTGGCATGGAGCGGGATCGCCACCCGCCAGGGATCGGGAAGCGGCCCGAATTGGCGCCAACCGCGGGGGAGCGAGGTCTCCTGTTCCCCGGCCGAGATGCGGCTTTCCACCTCCGGGCCACCGGTGTAGCTTAGAGAAGATTCGGCCCACAGGCCGGGGAGGCGACGGGGGAGCCTCGCCTGGGGAAGGGGACGATCGACGAGGACGCCGGCGAGGCGTTCGAGCCGGCGACCCTGTCCGAAGTCCACGAGCACGGCTTTGTCGGGATGGGGCGGTTCGGCGGGGCGGCTCATGATGCTCTAAGGATACGTCGCCCCCGGGCCGTTCCCAATTCCACCACCTTCCCTTCGCTCGATCCACGCTCGCGCCGGTGCTGCCGTTTCGCATCGCCCCCGAGGTTGCCCATCAGGAGATTTGCCATGCGTTGCTCGATCGATTCTTTGCTCATCGCCGTCCGTCAGGCTGTCGCCGCTGCCGGATGCGCGGCCGCTGTGATCACGGGAAACGCGACGTCAGCGGAGCCGGAAGCGGGGGCCGTGACCGCGCGGGGGCTTGAGCAAACCGCCGACGACGCGATCGCCAAGCTCGTCGACTTCCTCCAGCATCCTGAAGGGGGGCCTGAAGGGGGGGATCAAGGGGGAGCTGGTTCTCCTCATCCCGCCCCGCAGCCGAATCAAGGAGTGCAAGCTGGGCCCCCGGCGGGCTGGGGAGGGCTACTCGCTCCCGGGCAGGGGGGAGCGATCGTCCTGCCGCCGAAGGTGGCGGTGTTCTCCTTTGATGTCGAGGTCGGTGCGGACGGCAAGGTGAAGCAGGGCTCCGGTGGGCCCGCAGGCTTCAACCTCGACTCGATCGAAGGTCTCGAAGGGATCATCGCCCGGCACGTGCAGTCGATGCAGGGCCCGTCCCAGCCGCAACCCCAGCCGCCGCAAGGACCGCAGGGACCGCATCATCCAGGGCAGCCCCATCATCCGCAGCCCAATCAATACGGGCAGCCCCAGTTCCAGGCGCCGCTTCCGCCGCATGTCCCAACCCCATTCCCTGCGCCGGCGATGGCTCCCGTTCCCGTTGATGTTCAGAACATCCGTGCGCACGCCCACGTCACCCAACAGCTCGATCAGATTCTCGGCAAGCTCGATCGCCTCGAGGCCCGTCTCGGTGGGCCTTCTTCGCACGGCCAGCCGCCGTTTGCGCCGCTGCCGCACGGTGGTCCGAATCCTTGGGGGCCCCAGCGCGGCGGCCCGGGGCCTCAGTTCCACGGTCGGATGGTGCCCCCCGCACATCAGGCCCAGCCCCACGGCGGCATGCCCCAGGACGATCTCAATCGCCGCTTCGAGGAGCACGCTCGCGATCTCCACCGCCACGTTGAAGAGATGGCGCGTGGGCTCGGTGAGAAGCTCAAAGGGGCTGGTGGTGGCGAGGAACTTCGGCACATGCACGAGAAGCTCGTGAAGACGCACGAGCAACTCCAGGATCGCTTTCAGGACATCCGCCGCCGCTTCGCCGAGCAGCAGGAGCGGATCGAGCGCCTCGAGCAGGAGGTGAGGCGGCTCCACGAAGCGCATGGCGTTGGCCATGCCGACGGGGAGAAGCGTGACCGGAAGCGCGAGGAGAAGGGGGCGAAGCGGAGAGACGAGGAGAAGCAGGGAGCCGTGCCCGGAGGGAATGAGACGCCGAACGTCTCGTACGAAGGCGAGGAAAGCGAGTCGCTGTGAACACGCTCCATGACAGCCGGCGGCGCCAGTGCAACAAGGGCCCATTGATCCGGTCACGGATGGGGGCAGTGATTGTGGCGTGGGCCGCGTGGCTCCTCGTCGGCTTGTGGTCGCCTGCCGTCGCTGCGGAGAACGCCCCCCGGGCGGCGACAGTCTCTCCGATCGACTTCAACCGCGACATCCGTCCGCTCCTTTCTGACCGCTGTTTCTCTTGCCATGGCCCCGACGCCGCGAAGCGGCAGGGGGGCTTGCGGCTCGATGAGCCCGCTGGCGCGAGTCTTGTGCTCGACAGTGGCAGCCGGGGAATCGTGCCCGGCGATGCGGCGTCGAGCGAAGTGCTTTCCCGGATCGCGTCGACCGATCCCGATCTCGTCATGCCGCCGCCGCATGTCGGCAAGCCGGTGACGGCGGCCGAGGCGGAGATGCTGGGCCGCTGGATCGCAGCCGGCGCCGCGTACCAGGGCCACTGGTCCTTCGAGAGGGTCACGCGGCCGGAGGTGCCAGTGGACCGTGGCACCGACTGGCCCCGGACACCGATCGACAACTTTATCTTCGCTCGGCTCGAGGCCGAGGGGATGAGCCCCAACGGCGAAGCGCCGCGAGAACTGCTCGCCCGCCGCGTCAGCCTCGATCTCACGGGCCTGCCGCCAACGCCGGAGGAGGTCGCCACGTTCGTTGCCGATCCTTCCCCTGAGGCGTATGAGACCTATGTCGATCTCAAGCTCGCCAGCCCGCACTTCGGTGAGCGGATGGCGATCGAATGGCTCGATGCGGCCCGCTATGCCGACAGCCACGGCTACCAGACCGATTCGAGCCGCTCCAACTGGCCGTGGCGCGACTGGGTGATCGCGGCCTACAACCGCAACCTCCCCTTCGATCAGTTCACGATCCACCAACTCGCCGGCGACATGCTTCCGCCCGTGCCGGGCGACGAGGCGGCGACGCGCGACGCGATCATCGCCACCGGCTTTAACCGCAATCACCGGATCAATGGCGAAGGGGGGATCATCGCCGAGGAGTGGCGGGTCGAGACGGTCATCGATCGCGTCGAGACGACCGGCCAGACCTGGCTTGGCCTCTCGGTCGGATGTGCCCGCTGCCACGACCACAAGTACGACCCGCTCACGCAGCGCGAGTTCTATGGTCTCTTCGCGCTGTTCTGTAACGTCCCCGAGACGGGCACGATCATGGGAAGCGAGACGCGTAGCGGCGGCAACTCCGATCCGCTCTATCCGCTGCCGTCGGCCGAACAATCCGCCGAGATTCTGCGGCTGGAGAAGACGATCGCCGATGCCGACGAGGCGGTGCGTGCCGGTGAGAAGGATCTCACGTCGCTCGTCGCGGATTGGGAACGCACGATCCGCCCGGTGCTCGATCTGCCGGACGAGATTTGGCAGACGCTCGAACCGCTCGCCTTGAAGAGCTCGGGCGGAGCAACGTTTCGCCGGCTCGAGGATGGCTCGTGGCTCGTCGAAGGGGCCATGCCGCCTCGCGACACCTACGAGATCGAGGCCCTCGTTCCCGCCGGCCCGTTCGGGGGCGTTCGCCTCGAGCTGCTTGCCGATCCGTCCCTCTCCGGTGGCGGCGGTTTCGGCCGCAACCACAACGGCAACGTCGTCGTGAACCGGCTGGAGGTGGAGATCGATCCGCCGGGGGATGCTCCCGCTCTCCCGGTAGCGCTTGGCCGTGCCGAGGCCGACTACGAACAGGCCGGCTGGCCGGCGGCGAGCGTGCTCGGTGTCGGGCAGGGCTGGGCGATCGACGGCCATCTCCCCGACAAGCGGCAGCCGCGCCGGCTGGCCGTGTTTCCCACAGCGGCGGTCGAGGTGCCGGAGAACGCCAGGCTGCGGATCCGCGTGCGGCAGGAGGTGATCGATGGGCATGCCTTCGGCCGCTTCCGCCTGGCACGGTCATCGGCGCCGCCGGAGCTTGCCGGCGTCTCGGGGCTCGGTGTTCCCGCGCCGGTGCGTGACTCGCTGCGGATCGACGCCGCGGCCCGTACCCCAGAACAGCAGCAGGTGATCACGGCGACCTACCGCGACAAGGTCGGGGGGCCGGTGAAGCAAGCTGAAGCCGCTCGTGACATGGCACGGAAGGCCCTCGATGCGTTTCGCGATGCGCTCCCCAGCGCCATGGTGATGCGCGAGGGTCCGCCCCGGGATGCCTTCGTGCTCACGCGTGGCGAATACGACAAGCCAGCGGAAAAGGTCGAGCCGGGGCTGCCCGCCTTCCTCCCGCCGCTCCCGCCGGGAAGGAAAGCCGATCGGCTGACGCTCGCCGAGGGGATTGTCTCCCGCGATCACCCGCTCACGGCACGGGTGTGGGTGAACCGCCAATGGGAGCGGCTCTTCGGCACGGGACTGGTGAAGACGAGCGAGAACCTCGGCAGTCAGGCCGAGTATCCGAGCCACCCGGAGCTGCTCGACTGGCTCGCGGCCGAGTTCATGGAGGGAACGAACCTGCCGCAGGTGTCGGGCTCCCCGGCCCGTCCCTGGGACATGAAGGCCTTGCTCAAGCTCCTCCTCACGAGCTCCGTTTACCGGCAGTCGAGCCTGGTGACGGCCGACGCACTGGCCCGCGATCCGGCCAACCGCTTGCTTGGGCGGGGCCCCAGAGTGCGGCTCCCTGGGGAGATCGTCCGCGATCAGGCGCTCGCCGCGGCGGGGCTGCTTGTGCCCACGATCGGCGGCCCGAGCGTGCGGCCGTGGATGCCTGAAGGGGTGTGGGACGAGACGAGCAAGTACGGCAATCTCCGTGGCTACGTGCCTGAGACGGGCCCGGGGAGATTTCGGCGCAGCATGTACACGGTTTGGAAACGGACGGCCGGGCCGCCGACGATGCTCCTCTTCGACGCCCCCAACCGCGAGACCTGCACGGTGAAGCGCTCGCGGACGAACACGCCGCTGCAGGCGCTGGCGCTGCTCAACGAGACGACGTTCCTCGAAGCGGCCCAGGGGCTCGCCCGGCGGATGGTCGCCGAGGGGGGGGCCGATCCCGCGGCCCGGATCGCCCGCGGCTATGCGCTCGTGCTCGGGCGGGCACCTGACGGGCCCGAGCTCGAGACCCTCCTCATCGGCTTGGCCGCCGATCGTGGTGCGTTTGCGGCCGACGTGAAATCGGCCGAGGCCTTCATCGTCGCCGGGGCTGCCGGCAGGCCTGTGGCGGAAGCGACGGCGGGCCTTGCGGCCGACGAGTTTGCCGCCTGGTGCCTCGTGGCCAACGTGCTGTTGAACCTCGACGAATTCGTGATGCGGGAGTGAATCGATGGATCGTCTCATGAATCGCTTCCACCTCCAGGACGCGCTCAATCGCCGCGTCTTCCTCGGCGGTGCCGCTGGCACCCTGGCCGCAGCCGTCGCCGGGCTCACTCCGCAGGCATCAGCCGTGGCGGCACTGCCGGGAATCCCCCATCACGCGCCGAAGGCGAAGCGGATCATCTATCTCTTCCAGTCAGGTGCGCCATCGCAGATGGATCTCTTCGATCCCAAGCCGGCGCTTGCCGCGCGGCGCGGGGAGGAGCTTCCCGAATCGATCCGGCAGGGGCAGCGGCTGACGACGATGACGAGCGGCCAATCGAGCTTCCCGGTGGCGCCGTCGATCTTCCCCTTCGCCCAACATGGCAGGAGCGGGATGTGGTTCAGCGATCTCGTGCCGGAGATCGCCTCGAAGGCCGATCAGTGGTGCATGATCCGTTCGATGCACACCGAGGCGATCAATCACGATCCGGCGATCACGTTCTTTCAGACCGGGAGTCAGTTGGCTGGCCGGCCGAGCATCGGCTCCTGGGCGAGCTATGGCCTGGGGAGTGAGAACGCCGATCTCCCCGCCTATCTCGTCCTCACGAGCTTCGGCAGCGGCCGCCCGGACGATCAGCCCCTTTACGACAGGCTGTGGGGGGCCGGGTTTCTGCCGACGGAGCATCAAGGGGTGCGGTTCCGCAACAGCGGGGCGCCAGTCCTCTATCTTTCCGATCCACCGGGGATCGACCGGCAGACGCGCCGAGCGACGCTCGACCGGATCGCGGCGATCAACGGCCGCCGCGGGAAGCTCGTAGGCGATCCCGACATCGCCGCCCGGACGAGCCAGTATGAGATGGCCTTCCGGATGCAGACGAGCGTGCCCGATCTCGTGCGGATCAGCGACGAGCCGAAGCACGTGCTCGAGGCCTACGGGCCTGACGTCGAGCGCCCCGGGAGCTATGCCTACAACTGCCTCCTCGCCCGGCGCCTCTCGGAGCGTGGCGTGCGCTTCGTGCAGCTGTTCCACATGGGCTGGGATCATCATGGCGGCCTCCCCGACGCGATCCGCGGACAGTGCCGCGACACCGACCGGGCGACCGCGGCGCTGATCGACGACCTCTCCGCCCGCGGCCTCCTTGACGAGACGCTCATCGTCTGGGGGGGAGAGTTCGGCCGGACGATCTATTCGCAGGGGGGGATCAGCGACACGAGCTACGGCCGCGATCATCATCCGCGCTGCTTCACGACGCTCCTCGCCGGTGCCGGGGTCAAGGGGGGGCTGACGTGGGGAGCGACCGACGACTACTGCTACAACGTGACGACGCCCGACGAGCATGTCCACGTCCACGATCTCAACGCCACGATCCTGCATCTGATGGGGATCGACCACCTCCGCCTCACCTATCCCTATCAGGGACGTGACTTCCGCCTCACTGACATCCACGGCGAGGTCGTGAAGGGTATTTTGGGGTGAACCTTTGCTCCTCTACCCATTCCTCTGGGAGGTAGACTGGCTCGCTTGCCGCCCCCGAGGAGATGAGGATGAATCATGGCACCAGCCCCGCCCCCCCGCACGCCCCTGGGGCTGGTCGGGGCGGCATCTTGGGCCTTGCGTTTCTCGCGCTCGGCGTGGTCTTTGGCGACATCGGCACAAGCCCCCTCTACACGCTCAAAGAATGCCTCCACGTCGCCGCCGCCCACGGCCACACCGTCGACCGCACTGATCTGTTCGGCATCCTCTCGCTCATGTTCTGGGCGCTGATCCTCGTCGTCACGGTGAAGTATGTCGTCTTCGTGATGCGGGCCGATCATGGCGGGGAAGGGGGGATCCTGGCGCTTCTGGCCCTCGTTCCCGATCGCTACCGCCACTCCGCCCGCGGCATCGGCGGTGTCTCCGGGATGACGCTCCTGGCCGTCGTCGGCGCGTCGCTCCTTTATGGCGACGGCGTGATCACGCCGGCGATCTCCGTGCTTTCGGCCGTCGAAGGGCTCGCCGTCGCCAGCCCAGCGCTCAAGGGCTTCGTCGTTCCGATCACCTGCCTGATCCTCGTCGGCTTGTTCGCGATCCAGTCGCGCGGCACCGGCGACGTCGGGAAGTTGTTCGGCCCGGTGATGCTCGTCTGGTTCACGACCCTCGCGCTTCTCGGCCTTCGGCAGATCCTCGAGGAGCCGGAGGTCATCGGGGCGCTCTCTCCCTGGTGGGGCATCGAGTTCTTTCTGCGGCACGGCTTCCGCGGGATCCACATCCTCGGGTCGGTCGTCCTTGTCGTCACCGGTGGCGAGGCTCTCTACGCCGACATGGGCCACTTTGGACTGAAGCCGATCCGGTTGGCCTGGAGTGTGCTCGTCCTCCCGGCGCTCGTCCTTGCCTACCTGGGACAGGGAGCCCTCATCCTCCGCGATCCCTCGGCCGCCGCCGAACCCTTCTTCCGCATGGTGCCTCCCGGAGCGGCCACGTGGGCGCTGGTCATCCTCTCGAGCCTCGCCACGGTGATCGCCTCGCAGGCCCTCATCTCCGGCGCGTTTTCGCTCACCCGGCAGGCAATGCTCCAGGGCTTCCTCCCCCGGATGACGATTCGCCACACCGCCTACGACAACGAAGGGCAGATCTACATTCCCGAGGTCAATGCGCTCCTGGCCATTGGCTGCCTGGCGCTCGTGCTCACCTTCCGCGAGAGCGTCCGGCTTGCCGCGGCCTACGGGATCGCCGTCACCGGTACGATGGCCGTGACCTCGGTCCTTTATTACCTCGTCGTCCGTTACACATGGGGCTGGTCGAAGTGGCCGAGCCTCGGGCTGCTCGCCTTTTTCCTCGCCCTCGACATCCCCTTTCTCGCTGCGAACCTGTTCAAGTTCTTCGACGGTGGCTACGTACCGATGCTCATCGGCGCGGCGCTGATTGCCGGCATGCTCATCTGGAGCCATGGGCGGACGGCGGTCATCGATCGCTACTCCAGGCAATTCGGCCCTTGGGAAGAGGAATGGCCGGAACTCAAAAGCCAGGTGGCCTCGCGCGTGCCGGGAGGGGCGGTGTTCCTGGCGCCGAGCGTCGAGCACGTCCCCCCTGTCCTCGTCCACCATGTGGAGCTCACCCGGGCGCTCCAAGAGACGGTGGTGCTTCTCACCGTCATCGACATGCCGGTGCCCGAGGTCAAGGATGAAGAGCGATCGAAGGTCGAGCCCCTCACCGATGGCTTCTGGAGGATCACCGTCCGGTTCGGGTACATGGAGCAGCCCCTCCTGATCCCCCTCCTCCGCCGACTCGCCGCGGAGCACCGAATCCCGTTCGACGTTGACACCGCCACGTTCTTCATTGGCCACTCGACGATCATTGCCGACGAAGGGGGACGCCTGTCCCACATCCCCGAGGTGATCTTCGCCTACCTCAAGCGAAATGCCGTCCAGGAGGAACGCCGCTACAAGGTGCCGGCCGACCAGGTGATGGAGATCGGCGAGCAGATCTCGCTGTGACGCACGCTCCTGTTCCGCATGGCTCGGCGGGGCGTGGCGACGTAAACTTGCGGACGGAGTCTTCCCATGCAAAATCCATCAGAGCCATCGGTCCGTCACACCCCTCTGGCCTGGGCCGCGGTGGCGATGATCGCGCTCGTTGCGGCGGTCGGAGCGGCGCGCGGCGATGAGGCCATCTCGGCTGAGGCACGTGCCGCCGATCAGGCGTTCTTCGAGTCTCGCATCCGCCCGCTCCTCCACGACCATTGCCTGGAGTGCCATGCCGCCGGGGCCGAGGGGGGGCTGCGGCTCGACTCGCTCGCCGCGCTGCTCGCCGGAGGGGATTCGGGTCCTGCGGCAGTCCCTGGTGAGCCGGACGGGAGCCTGCTGCTGAAGGCGGTCCATTACGACGACCCCGCCCTGCAGATGCCCCCCGCTGGCCGGCTCGCGCCAGCGCAGATCGAGTTGCTCGAGGAGTGGGTGCGGCGTGGGCTCCCCTGGCCCGGCGCAGAGGGAGAGCCTGTGGCCGCCGTCCGTCGGGCAGGGTTCACGATCAGCGAGGACGACCGGGCACGCTGGGCCTATGGGCCGGTCGTCAGGCCCGCCGTGCCGATGGCTGAAGAGGGCGCCGATCAGGGATCGGGAGCCATCGACGCGATCTTGAGGGCCCGGATGGCCAAGGCCGGCATCGGCCCCAATCCCCCCGCGACGCCGCGCGAGCAGGTGCGGCGGCTATGGTTCGACGCGGTTGGCCTGCCGCCACCTTTGGAAGTGGTCGAGGCATTCGAGCGTGATCCTTCCGACGCCGCCTGGGCAGCGCTTGTCGACAAGCTCCTGGCGATGCCCGCCTACGGTGAGCGACAGGCGCGGCACTGGCTCGATGTCGTCCGGTATGCCCAGACCAACGGCTACGAGCGCGACGACGAGAAGCCCTACGCCTGGCGCTACCGCGATTGGGTGATCGGGGCGATCAACGACGACATGCCCTTCGACCGTTTCATCCGCGAGCAGATCGCCGGCGATCTCCTCGAGCCGCGCACCGACTCCGCCGTCATCGCCTCCGGGTTCTGGCATCTCGGGACGTGGGATGACGAGCCGGACGATATCCGCCTCGCCCGATACGACGAGCTCGACGACGCCCTCTCCACGATCGGTCAGGCGTTCCTCGGCACAACGCTCGGCTGTGCCCGCTGCCACGACCACAAGTTCGACCCTTTCTCGCAGGCCGACTACTACAGCTTCATCGGCATGATCCGTGGCGTGAAGCGCTACGAGCGCGCGATGCTCCCTCCGAAGCCAGACGCGGCGATGTTCCTGCCGATCGCCGCCGGAGAAGAATGGGCACTGTCAGCGCGTGAGGCCGAAGCCCCGATGGAGCCCTGCCACGTCCTCATTCGCGGCAACCCCGCCACACCCGGGGCGGTCGTCACTCCCGGCCTCCCCGAACTGTTCCGAAGCGGGGCCGCGGCTCCCTCCGGCGTCGAAGGGCGGCGGGCGCTGGCCGAGTGGATCGCAAGTCCCGCCAATCCGCTCACGGCCCGTGTCGCCGCCAATCGGCTCTGGCAGCACAGCTTCGGTCGCGGGCTTGTCGCCACGCCGAATGACTTCGGCGCCGCCGGCCTCGCCGCCAGCCATCCGGAATTGCTCGATTGGCTCGCGGCGGAACTCGTCGACTCGGGCTGGAGCCTCAAAGCCCTCCACCGCACGATCCTCCGGTCGCAGGCCTATCGGATGTCGTCGCGGGCCGATCGGGCCGAGTGCCTCGCGGCGGACGAGCCGAACGCGCTCTTTTGGCGACAGAATCGGCGCCGGCTCGAAGCGGAGATCATCCGTGATGCCTTCCTGGCCGTGTCGGAATCGATCAATCCGGCGGTCGGCGGACGGGGCTTCTTCATGCAGGTCGGGCCCGATTCGCTCTCCGGTCAGTCGCGGCCCGGTCTCGGCTGGGAAATCTCGCATCCGCGCGAGCAGGATCGCCGCAGCATCTACGGCTTCGTCAAGCGCACGCTCCTCGTGCCGGAGCTCGAAGCCCTCGATTACACCAATACCACCAGCCCCGTCGGCGAGCGCGCCGTGACCACCGTCGCGCCGCAGGCCCTCCTCATGGTCAACGGCGACTTCGCCCGCAACCGCGCCCTAGCCCTCGCCGAGCGCGTCGCGACGGAGACCGTCTCGAGCGCGCCCGAGGGGGAAGACGAGGCGTTTGTCCGCCGCCTCTTCGAGCGGGCGCTTTCGCGCGGGCCGTCCTCGGAGGAGGCTGCGGTTGCCCGCGGCTATCTTGACCGGCAGACCTCGATCTGGGCGTCCCGGGCCGACGCGATTCAGCTCCGCCCCCTCGTCCCGCGGGCCCTCCAGGAGGGCTACCGGAAGATTCTCCGCCCGGAGCAGATCCTCGAGGTCAGCCCGGCGGCCGGGTGGAGCGTGGGCGGGGGCGTCTGGGGGGGAAGTTACGAGGGGATCGTCAACGCCGACCCGGCCGCTGGTCCGTTCGCGCTGTTTGGAGGCGAGCCGTCGGCCGTGCCGCCGGTCGGATTCTCGCCGGGGATGACATGTCGCGACGGCGTCATCGAGGCCGAGCTGTTCGTGCGCGACGCGGCCGACATCATCGCGCTGGTGTTCGCCGGCGTCCCCAGCGGCGACTTGGCCTCCCAGCGCGTCACCGGCTACGAGCTGGTCGTCGTGCCAGAGGATGGCATCGTTGAATTGCGGCGGGTGAATCCCGATGGCGTGACGGTGCTGGCGTCGGTGAAGCATCCGCTCCAGACCGATGCTTGGAGCCGGCTGCGGCTCGAGCGGCGTGGGGGGCAGTTGACGGCGTGGCTGGCAGACGGCGAGTCCCCCTTTCCGACCGTGCCACTGCTCGAGGCTGTCGATCAAGAGCCGCTCGACCGTCCGGGGCAGGCCGGCTTGAGAACGCTCGGCGCCGTCACGATCGCCCGCCGGTTCGTCGTTCATCCCGCCGGTGGCGAGCCGTTCCGCGTCGATCCAGCCGTGCCTCCGAGCCTCGATGAGGCCCGGCGCCGCGCTCGTCGCGATCTCGCCCTTCTCGTCCTCAATCTCAACGAGTTTGTCACCGTCGACTGAAGCGGAGCATCGAGCCGATGGATGATCGCACAGCTCCTGCATGCCTCGGCGTGCCCCGCCGCCAGTTGCTCCTCGACGCCGGCGCCGGCTTCTCAGGCCTTGCGCTCGCAGGCCTCCTCGAGAAGGACGGTTTTTTCGCATCGGCTGCCGGCCCGGCCGACCGCCGGCCGCTCGCGCCGAAGCCGGCCCACCGCAAGGGGGCGAAGGCCTGCATTTTTCTCTACATGTATGGCGGTCCTTCACAGATGGACCTGTTCGACTACAAGCCCGAGCTCCAGAAGCGTGACGGGCAGGAGATCGAGCTCGAGATCCGCCGCCGATCGCTTCAGAAGCAGACGCTCCTTGGCTCGAAGCGGACCTTCCGCCAGCATGGCCAGTCGGGCCTGTGGATCTCCGACGCCTTGCCGAAGCTTGCCGGGCATGCCGATGAGCTGGCTGTCGTGAAGAGCCTGTGGGCCGATTCCTTCGCCCACGGGTCAGCGAATCTGCAGATGAACACCGGGAGGATTCTCCAGGGGCATCCGACGCTGGGAAGCTGGCTCTCCTACGGCCTGGGGAGCGAAAACGACAATCTCCCCGGCTTCGTCGTCATGCTCGATCCGCGCGGCGGGCCGATCCCCGGCGCCGCTAACTGGGCGGCTGGATACATGCCTTCCGCCTTTCAGGGGACGGTGTTCCGCTCGGCCGGCGAGGCGATCCCGGCCCTCGATCCGCCCGCCGGGGTGACGCGGGGGATGCAGCGTGACGGCGTCGACACCCTCGCCGCCCTCAACCGGATCCACGCCGATGCCCGCACCGCCACCGGCGATCTCGAAGCCCGGGTGGCCGCCTACGAACTCGGCTTCCAACTCCAGGCGAGCGGCCCGGAGCTGTTGGATCTCTCCGACGAGAGCCCGGCGACGCTTGCCGCCTACGGGCTCTTCGAGAAGAAAGGAGCTCACCCGCTCTCGCTCGGCCCCGCCCCGTTCGGCCGCCAGTGCCTCGTCGCCCGGAGGCTCGTCGAGCGCGGCGTCCGCTTCGTGCAGATCTACTCCGGCGGCGGGCACCAGCAGCAGAACTGGGACGCCCACAACGGCGTCGAGGAGAATCTCGCCATCCACGCCCCTGAGATCGATCAGCCGATCGCGGCGCTGCTTGCCGACCTCAAGGCCCGCGGCCTCCTTGATGACACGCTCATCGTCTGGGGAGGAGAGTTTGGCCGTCAGCCGGTGGGGCAGGGGGCCAACGGTGGCCGCGACCACAACCCGAAGGGCTTCACCTATTTTCTGGCAGGCGGTGGCGTGAAGGGGGGAACGAGCTACGGCGAGACCGACGACCTCGGCCATGAAGCCGTTGTCGACCGCCACCACGTCCGTGATCTCCACGCCACGATCCTCCATCTGATGGGGCTCGACCCCGAACGGCTCACATACTTCTACGGTGGTCTCGATCAGAAGCTCACCGGCGTCCAACCAGCCCGACCGATCCAGGGGATCCTCGCATGACTCCGAGTCCATCCGCGCCTCCGCTGCCATCCGCGCCTCCGCTGCCGCACCGCCGTCTCCGCGTCGGCTGCGGGGAGTGGGGCTTCCGCGCGCTGCCGCTGGCCGATCACTTCCGGATTGCCGAGGAGTTCGGATTCCGTGAGCTCGAGTTCGGGATCGGCGGTGGCCAGCCGGGCCGCCTGCCCGAAACGCCCTCTGCGGCCGACATCGCCGCGTTCAGGGGGCTGGTCGCATCCAGCGGCATCGCGACCCCCGGCTGCTGCATCGAGAACGACTTCTCAGCCGGCGGTCCCGAAGAGGTGGCTTCGGCGGTCGTGAAGGCGATCCGGCAGTCGCGGGCAGCGGCCGAGTGTGGCGCCAGGCAGGTCCGCTCTTTCGCTGGCTTCACGCCGTGGGCTGCCATGGACGACGCCCGCTATGCCCGGATGATCGACGCCCTGATCGCGTGCGACCGGGAGCTCGACCGCCTCGGGCTCACGATGGCGATCGAGACCCACGGCGCGATCGACCACCGCCCCGACGGCTCCGCCCTCCACACCCACACCGTCACGACCCACCCCGCCGGCCTCCGCCGGCTCCTCGCCGATCTCCCGGCCAGGATCGGCTTCAACTACGACCCCGGCAATCTCCGCGCGGCCGATCCGGCCGACCCGTCCTGTGCCGTTGATCTCCTCCGGGGCCGGATTACGTACTGCCATCTGAAGGACTGGGCCCGGGACGGCGAGGGCTGGCGGGCCGCCGCCGTCGGCGACGTCGCCGGCGGCATCGACTGGGCCGATCTTCTTCCCCGCACCGGCTACAATGGCACGTTTTTGGTGGAATACGAACCGCTCCACGACACCCTCGACGGCATCCGCCGCAGTCTGGCGGCGCTCCAAGCGGCGGGGTTTGAGTTGGAGTATTGATCCGTTTCCTGTCAGGAAAGACGTTGAGGTGAGTTCCGCGATGCGATTCGTTTGGCTTTTGTGTCTGCTGTCGGCGCTGGGAAACGCCGCGCTGCTGGCGGCTGATCCGCCGGGAGAGGCGATCGCCGATGCCCCGGGAGGCGAGCCGATCGCCGCCGAGCGGCTCGAACTGCAGTCGCAAAGCGGCGATCGCGTGGCCTTTGCCGATCTCCTCGGGGCCGATGGTCGGGCGGTCTGCTTTGCCTTCCTCCATCCCACCTGTCCGCTCGCCCAGGACTACGCGCCGGTGCTCGGGCAACTCGCCGAGGAGTTCGCTGACGAAGGGATCCGCTTCGTCGGGGTGGTCTGTGAGGTCGACGCCCCCGGGGAGATCGAGG
>CAMCCR010000036.1 GCA_945873085.1 Candidatus Kuenenia stuttgartensis
GCGGCCAGACTTGGCATCAGCACCACCGCACTCTATCGCCTGCGTGTGGCCGGTCGCATTCCGTTCGTGAAGCTGGGCGGCGCGGTCATCCACCGCGTCGCCAGCCTCGACCAGTTCCTGCGCGACTCTGAGCAGCAGGGCAAACAAGACCCCACTTGAGCCGCGATGGGCTCAAGCGGTGGGTCCAGTCATTCATCCCAAGGAGAATCTGCATGGCATCGTTGTGTTCTGATTCAGGAAAGCGGGGAGACACCTATCGGGTCATCAGCCGCTCGAAAAATGGCAAGCGGCACACCATCCGCCTCGGCAGGGTCAACAAGCGGATCGCCGAGACAGCGAGATTGATGATCGAGTCGCTCGAGTCGGCGAAGGCCGCCGGCCACTCGCCCGACCGCGAGACCGCCGACTGGGTCGGCCGCCTCGGTGACGAGATCCATGCCCGGCTCGCCCGGGCACGCCTCGTGCCGCCGCGAGAGCAGCCCGAGCAGGTCGTCCACACCCTCGGGCAGCATCTGGCCCAGTTCTTCAGCACCCTCGGCAAGCAGAAGCCGACGACGGCTCGGAACTACGCCCGGGCCCGGCGCCTGATCGAGGAGTTTTTTGGCAAGGACCGGACGCTCGCCTCGATCAGCGAGGGGGACGCCGACGCCTATAAGCGGTGGCTCCTCGACAAGTTCGCACCGGCGTCGGCCTCGGTCGATCTGCGGCGGGCAAGGCAGTTCCTCAAGGCCGCCGTCCGCCGACGGTTGATCCCCGTCAACCCGTTCGACGACCTCCCCTGCGGCACGCAGGAGAACGACGCCCGGATCTTCTATGTGTCTCCGGAGACGATCGAGCAGGTCATCGCCGCCTGCCCCGACGATCAATGGCGGCTGATCTTCGCGCTGCCTCGGTACGCCGGAGTCCGCTTCCCCAGCGAGGTGGCGGATCTCAAGTGGGACGATGTCGACTGGACGACTGCCCGGTTCACGATCCACGAGCCGAAGGTGGAGCACCATGCCGGCCGCGGCACTCGTGTCGTGCCGATCTTTGCCGATCTCCGGCCCCATCTCGAGCGGGCCTACCGCAATCGGGAGAAGGGGGCCGTGTACGTCGTTCCGCGCGTCCGCAGCACGACGAACGTCGCCACGCACGCCAAGCGGATCGTGGTGACGAAGGCCAAGGTCGCCGCCTGGCCGAAGCTGTTCGTCAACCTGCGGGGCAGTTGCTCCGACGATCTCGAGCGGCGCGGGATCCCCGAGAAGGCGATCAACGCCTGGATCGGAAACTCGGCCCGGATGCGGCGCCGGCACTATCACTCGGTGCGGCCGGCGGACTGGGAAGCGGCGACCGGAATTCCGGCTCCAATTCCGGCTCCATCAGCGACCGTCAACGGGCATCAGGAGCCGTCAAGCCTTCTTGAATCCCGCGAAAAACCGCTAGACGTGCGGGAAAAGGCTGAAAATCAGTACCCTCGACAGGGATCGAACCTGTAACCTTCAACTTCGGAGGCTGACGCTCTATCCAATTGAGCTACGAGGGCGTGCAAAGAAGTTTACCAGCCCCGGCCACCCGGCGGTAGCGGCTCCGCCCCGGCTGTTTTCAGCCTGGGAACCTGCCGCATGCCACCGCCGGGCGCACCCCAGGGGGGCAACAGCTCGCTCGTCGAGCCCGTCGCCTCAGCCCCGGGAAGTGTCGTCGCATTCCCCAATCATCGCCCGAATCGCGGGCGAAACGCTCAGGTGAGATTCGCCACTGCGTGCCCGCCGGCGGCCGCAACAGCTCACGCCGACTTCCGCAGCGGCTCCGCATCCCGCGGCCGGCGACGGGGGCCAGAGAGAACCTCTTGCCCTTCGTCGATCCGAATCGTCGTCCCCTCGCTGTCCGCAGACGCCGCGTCTGCGGCTGTGTCCGTCGCCGCTTCGGTCGTTGTATCGATCTCCATGTCGGTCGCGAGGTCGGGCGCCAGATATTCCGCCAACTGCCGGCGTCGACGGGCGTGGCTCACGAGCTGACACGCCCCGACGAAGCGGCCCAGAAGCATCGGCACCGTTCCGAGCGGAGCCGACACGACCGCGTGACGGATCACCTCGATGACGTGCAGCAGAAAAGAAGGCAAGAACGACCGACCCGCAAGCGATCTCCAGAACAGCCGCTCCCCATGGAGCCCCGAGCGAAACCCGCGCTCCCACGCAGGGTCCCCTCCAGCCACCACCCGCGAACCCTCTTCTACGACCGTCGACACGCCCCGGGTGGCAAGTTCCACCGCCATGTCGACGTCGGCCAACCGGTCGCCACAGGCCGCACTGAAACCAGCCCCGGCATCGCGGACAAGATCCGCCCGCCAGAATCCGGCCTCGAGCCGTGGACCAACCACCGGCCACTGCGGACGCCGCGCTCCCACGCGGCGTTCCGCCCCCGAGCCGACGGCGGCAGTCGTCCCCATCCCCGGACGAGTCAGCGCCACACGTCGACCACCACGCTTGTACTTCACCCCCGCCGACACCACCCGATGCTCAGTTGCCCCATCGATGCCGAGCGGAATCACCGCGCCGGTCGTCGCGTCTTCAAATCGGGCCAGCGCCGCGTCGGCCCAGCCGGGCGTCGCCTTCCAGCCCGCCGCGAGGAGATGAACCACGTCGCCGGTCGTGGCTTGCACGCCGGCCGTCACGCACCCCACCAGCCCTGAACCCTCCGGGGCGCGGACAAACCGCACCTCCTCTGCGAGATTCCAGGGATCGTCGTACTCGCAGCCGAGTGCCACGACCACCTCGCAGCCCTCCGGACGATTCTCGAGGACGCTCAGGAGCGTCTCCTCGAGCGCCCCGGAGTCGCCCGGCGTCGGGATCACGATCGACAACGTCAGTCCGCGCAGCATCACGTGTGACATCTGAAATCATCCCGTCCTGGTGACAGTGCAGACCAGGATCCAGAGGCGCGCACCGCGATCGTAGACTGTCGCCACGACCGTTCCCCCCGGGGCGCGGAATCGACGGAGAAGAATCAGGCAGCCGCCCGCTGGGGCTGCAACTCCGTGAAGAGATTGACGGTGTGAAGCATCTCGCCGTCCGCGTCATAGAACTGGAGCACGCCGACATCGATCAGCCACATTGCGAACATCTCGGCCACGCGGTAGCAGCGGGCCACGCACCGACCACGGTCGATGCGGATGTTTTCCTGGACATCGGCCACCTCAACAGCATCCGCCCCGAGTTCGAGGAAGTAGCGGGTGACCAAGGACCGAACGTCGGCGGCGTGCATGTGCAAACGCATGGTCGGCAACCTCCTGTTGCGTGTTCTGCGGGCGGATCGGACAAGCGATCTGTTGCGAGCGACTTCCTGTCGATCGGGGCCGAAATCTACCGGGCGGATTCCTGCGACGAAAGGCGGCTTTCGCAGCCCGGGACGTCACCCCTTCCCACCAACGGGGATTTCATCGTCCGGCCATCGCCGATTCGGTGACCCGCGATCAGCAAGGAATCGCAAACCGCGCAGCCGGCAAGTTCGACGCAGCTTGCCAAGGCCTCCCAGATCGCGAGGGAGGATCGGGAGGCCGGCTTGGGTCAAGCGGTGCTTCGACCACGAAGCGGAGCCCAGGCGGCCCGATCAGAGGCGGTGCGTCCAGGCCCGATCGCCATATCGCTCCTCGATCAGCCGCGCCACCCGCTCCCGCGGGATTTCTCCGAGCGAGTCGACCGCGCCGAACGCCTGCCGGAGGAGCCCTACGAGCCGCTCCCGCCCGAGTTCCAGATTGACGAGGAACGCCGCGTGCGACCGCTTGCCGCGGTAGTCGGGCTCACGCGGCGGATGCTTGAGAAGCCGGGCCGCGAGCGTGAGATCGAAGCCGTCAAGGAGCGTGCCGTGGTAGAGCACCCCCTGCCGCCGGACGCGGAGGGCGTTGCCTGAGACTTTCATCAGCGACGTCGCCCCGCTCTCCGCGACGGCCAGGACCAGATCGCTCGTCCCCTGCCGCGACACCGGGAGCCCAGCCGACTGAAGCGCCGCCACGAGCGGATCGAGCATCGCCGCATGGATCCGCTCCACCGCCGGCACCCCGGCCGGATGCGGCGTCACCACCGACCACATCACACACCCCGGCCCGAGGATCACCGTCGCCCCGCCACTCGGCCGCCGCAGGATCGGCACGCCGGCCGCGGCACAGCCGGCGATGTCGACCTCCTCCTCGACCCGGCTCGACGACCCCACCACCACCACCGGCGCCGTCGCCATCCAGGTGCGCACGACCGCCTCTCCGCGCACCCCCTCGTGGGCCTCTTCGAGGAGGGCTTCATCGAGCGCCAGCGCCGCGATCACATCGCCGCCGCCGCTCCCCGGGAGGAGGGCGTCGGCCGCCGCCGCATCGAGCCACAGTGGCGAAGGGGAAGGGGACGCTGCTGAGGCCATCGGGATTGAACCCAAGCGGATTTCGAAAGGGAACTGCCGGCCGAAACGGGATCGAGGCCGAGCGTGTCGGGCAAAATCAGAACCGCGCGGCCGGGAAAACACCACCGTCAGGCCTGCCGGCCGCGGTGGGTATAGAATGGAGGGCTCTTTCTTCCACTCCGCTCCCCCTTCCGATCCGCTCCATGGCAGCCCCCGCCGACGATTCGAAATCCCGCCGGCCAATGTCGCCGGACCACCTCCTTCCGCCGGTCGAGCCACCGAGCGCGGGGTTTCTCGTGCAGTTGTTCCTCGTGCCGGGGCTGATCGTCGCGATCATCGTCGGCGTCTGGCTCACCTTCCACTGGCTCGCCCATCTCGGCCAAGACCCGCAGGCCTACGTCCGCACGCTCCGCCGCGACAACGAAGGACGCTGGCAGGCGGCCCTCAACCTCGCCAACGATCTTCGCGGCCCAGGAGGGGCGGTGCTCAAGGCCGATGCCACCCTCGCAGGCGAGCTCGGCCGAATCCTCGCCGACGAATCGAAGAGCGGCCGGACCGGCGAGCAGTCGCAGATGCTCCGCGTCTACCTCTGCCGGGCTCTCGGTGAGTTCACGATTCCCGAGGCCCTCGCCCCGCTCCTGGAGCGCGCCCAAGACCCCGCCCAGCCGCAAGTGGCCAGGGCCGCCATCGAAGCGATTGCCGTCCTCTCGACAAACCTCGTAGCCGCCGGTGGCGGCTCTTCTTCCGGCGCGAACGTGGCCGATGCCGTCGTGGCCGCCTCGCGCTCCGAGGACGCCGGGCTACGCTCGGCGGCAGCCTTCACGCTCGGCGTTGTCGGTGAGAAGGGGACCGGCCCAGCCGATGACCGGCTCCGCGCCCTCCTCGCCGATGCCAATAACGACGTCCGCTACAACGCCGCGCTGGCCCTGGCCCGCCTCGGCGACGGAGCCTCCCTCGACACTCTCGAAGAGATGCTCTCCCTCCCCGACGAACCGGCGCCGAAGCCGGATGCCCGTGACGACGTCGCTCAATCGAAGCGTTACAAGCGGGCCCTGGTCGTCCTCAATGCCCTCCGCGGCCTGGCGCTCCTCGTCGATGCCACCCACAGCCCGCTCCCGGAGGGGATTCTCGCGAAGCTGAAAAGTCTGTCCGAGGATCCGGTGTCGGACGTCCGAGCCGGCGTCACCGCCCTCGAAGCCAAGCTCGCCCGGCTCACGCCGGCGGGGTGAGAGCCAAGACACAAACGAATCGGACGGCTAGCCGCTCAAAAACTCCTCGAGCGCTTCGCGGAGCATGTCGGTGTCGGGCTCGGTGCCAGTCAGCACCTGGAAGTCGATGGCGATTTTCGCCACATGGACCTCGAGGCCGTCGACGACGCAGCAGCCAGCCTTCTGCCCGGCCGCCACGACCACCGACGGCTGCTCGACGAGCTCGGTGTCGGCGAGGACGAGATCGGCGCGGAGCCCGCTGAAGATCGCCGGGGATTCGTCCTGGCCACGAGAGACGACGACGATCCCGGCGCGCTGCGGAATCTCGATCGGGGGCTCGGCAGTGAGGAGCGTGATCTCGGCGGAGGTGTCGAGCTCCCGGAGACGCTCGACGAGCGTCGTGGCCCGTTGCGGCGATCGATCGGCGACGAGGATCTCGGCGACGCCGGCCAGAGCCAGTTCCAGGGCCGTTGCCCGGCCGGTCGGGCCGGCCCCGGCAATCACCACCCGGGCGGCCGTGAGATCGGCATGGGCCCGGAGCGCCTCGACGATCCCTCGGCCATCGGTCATGTGGCCAAACAGCCCCCCGGCCTGATGCTCGACAAGACTCGCCGCCCCGGCAAACCGGGCGGCGGGCGAGGCATGGGCCAACAGCCCGACCTGCCCCTCACCCATCACCCGCTCCTTCATCGCTCCTTCTTGGAGAGCCCCCGAGAGGAGGCAGCCCCGAAAGCCCATCGCATCGATGCCACCGAGGGCCTGTGCGAGGCGCTCCGGGAGGACGTCGAACGTCAGAAACCGCCAGTCGAGCCCGGCGGCGGAGATCGCCCGTTCGAAGAGATATTGGGCCGGGTTGCCGGCGGCGGGGCAGCCGAGGAGGGCGACGATGTCTTGAAGCGCGGGGCTGGTCATGCCTCCCATGAGAACCGATCGTCGACCAGAAGAGCAAATCGGCCCGGTAGCCCCGTCCAGCCGCCGATCCGCTTGATGCGGAGAGCCATCAGCAGGCCAGATGCGTGGCGGCCAGAAAGCGGGGATCGGTGCGGATCGGGTCGAAGTCGGGCTCCGCTTCGGTGAGCCCGCGGTAGCGATCATCGAGTTCGATCGCCTTGGCAAGATGCTCGACCGATGTCGCCGGATCGCCGGAGAGGGAGAGGTAGCAGGCGAGGTTGTAGTGAAGGATCGCCTGATCGGGATCGATCTTGAGGCCACGCTTGAGAGCGTCCATCGCCTCCGGGAGCCGATCGAGCCGCTTCAGGCACCAGCCCAAGCCGAGCCAAGCCTCGACCCGCTGCGGATCCCCCTCGACCACTTCCGCGAGGGGCTCGAGGGCCTCCGTCCAATGGCCGAGCGCCCGCAGCGCCTCACCGCGGAGGAGGGCCGCCGCCGGGATCGACCGCTCCGCTTCAGGAAGTTCGTCGAGGGTGGCAACAGCACGCTCAAGGAGACGGGCCGCCGTCGCCGGGACCGGCTTGTCGGTCTCGACGAGCAGTTCACCCAGTTCGACGTAGCCAGCAGCGTGTCGCAGGATCGCCTGCTGGCGAAGCCGGGACAGATCGGTCATCGAGAGCCTCCCCTGCGTTGAAACACCACGGGAATCGTATACGTCTCGCAGGCGAGGGTTGATCGCCCCGACCAAGAAGTTTTTTCACGATCCTTACGAAGCCGCAAGGTTTTTCGTTTTCCTGGGGGTTTGTCGCACGAAATCGGCGCCCGGCGCCCACTCCCATCCTGTCCCCCTGTGCGCGGCCCTTTCCGGAGTCTCCCGATGCGTCTCACCCTCCGCACCCTTCTGGCCTGGATGGACGGCGTCCTCCCTGCTGAGGATCAGCGTCAGCTCGGCGAGAAGGTGGACGAGAGCTTGGTGGCCCGGAAGCTCGTCGAGCGGATCGGGGGCTGCGTCGGCAATCCCCATCTCTCCGCCCCCCGCATCGAAGGCAAGGGGCTGGCAGTCGATCCCGATTCGGTGGCCGAATATCTCGACAACACCCTCGCCCCCGACCGGCTCGAGGCGTTTGAAACGATCTGCCTCGAATCGGACATGCACCTTGCCGAGGTCGCCGCCTGCCACGCGATCCTCGCCGAGGTCGCCAAGCACCCCGAGGTGCTCCCGCCGCTGGACGCCCCCCGCCGCCGTCGTCTCCTCGAGGCGATGCAGCATCGGGTCGCCGCCCATCCGGAAGTCTTGGCGGGCAATCGCCCCGACCCTCGCGGAGCCGGGCCACATCGCACCGAGGCCCCCCAGCCGACCAGCGCTCCGATTCCTCCTCGCGATCGCCAGCCCGGTCCGGCGGCCAAGGCTCCCATCGGCACGCCCGAACCGGCGCCCGGCAAACGCACCCCGTGGGGGGCCTGGGCCCTGGCGGGCTCGGCGCTAGCGCTCCTGACTGTGCTCGCGGCGCTCCTCGCGCAGTCGGCCGGGCTGTTTCGTACGCCGGCGCTCCCCAAGGCCGATCTCGCCCGCATCGATCCCCGCCCTCCCGTCGAGCCTGAGCCTCCGGCCGGAATTGACGCCGGGGCCAAGGCCGGCGGAGAAGGCGCGGCGCCTGCCGACATCAAGCCGCCGGCCGAGGAGCGCGAGGCCGACGGGATGGCAGCGATCGCCGGCGGCGACCAGCGCCCCCGGCGGGGCCTGGCAGACCTCCTCGAACAGGCCGATGCAGATCAGGGGGCGCTTTCCCCGGACGACGCGCTGGCGGCTTCTGCCGCTCCAGAGCTACCCGATGGCAGCCTGATCGACCCGGCCGCAGGCCCGCCTGAGGACGAGAACGCCGGCGCGGCGATGGCCGCGCCGGCGGAGATCGCGGCCGCGGGCCCGCGGAAGGTGCGGGCCGGCGAGGCGTTGGCGATTGCCGGTGGCGTCCGCCCGCGGCGCCAGCCGCCGGCAGCCGCGGCTGATGCCGGGGCGCCTGCCATGAATGACGGCGGGCTCGAGGCCGTAGCCGGCGCGGTCGGCCTCGAGGGGGATGGCGGGGCCGCGGCCGAGAGCCTCGGGTTTGTCGCCGCTGACGGCCTGCTGTTGCGGCGCGTCGCCGAGGGGGAGCGGTCGTGGTGGGTGCCGATCGGCGTCGGAACGCCGCTCCGCCCGGGGGAAGACCTCATCGTTCCCCCGGGGATGCACCCCGAGCTCAACATCGCCGGCGTGTCGGTGCGTGTCCTTCCCCGATCGCGGATCACACTCGAGGCGGATGCCGATGGCACCCCGCGGATTGGCGTCATCGAAGGGCGGATCGTGGCCCGGGCCGCGAAAGCGGATACCCGGCTGGGGATCGTCGCCGGGGGGATCGCCGGAACGGTCACCGGGGGCCTCGACGGAGCGGTGATGGCCGAGACGGCCCTCGCCTGGAAGCCCGGGCTCGGTGACACGTCGGTGCCGACGATCGCGGACGTGATCGCCGTGGGGAGAGCCGTCCGCTGGGCCCCCGGCAACGACGTCGCCCCGGTCGAACTCCCGGCCCGTGGGGGGCTCCACTGGGAGTCGACCGGGCCGGAAGCGGTGGCGCTGCTTCCATCGGGGCGGGTGCCCCCCTGGGCGATCGGCGGGGAGCGGATCGAGCCTCTGGAGCACAACGCCGTGGAAAGCTTCGCCACGAGGCTCGCGGCCCTCCCGGCAGGGAGCGATCCGGCGGCCGGGCTCGAAGAGGTGATCCTCGCGATGGCGATCGATCGGAGGGTCGAGAACCGCGCCTTTGCTGCGATCCTTCTCGCCCTCGAGGAACGCTACGACGTGGCGGTCGAGATGCTCTGCGCCGAGGAACCGGGGCGGCGGCTCGAGGGGCGGCAGTGGTCGGCCCTCGAAGCTGCCACGATCCCCCGTGCCCTGGCCCGCGGCCCGGAATCGGCCGCCCGGCTCCGCAAGGCCTGGGAGGATCGTGGCCCGGCCGGCCGGGTGGAGCTCCTCATGGCAATGGCCCGCGGCCCCGACGACGCCGACCTCGCCTCAGGCGCCGACGCCACGCTCGTCGAGGCACTCGGCTCGCCGGAGCTCGTCGTCCGCCGCTATGCCCTCAAAGATCTCGTCGACATCGTCGACCCGTCGGTCTTTGATCGGGCCCGCTTCCGCCCCGAGGCCCCCGACGAGGCCCGCCGCGACGGGGTGGCGTGGTGGCGATCCCTTCAGGGGAAGGGGGGGATCCGGCGGAATCGGTGACGGAATGAAGGGCGACAGAGCGTCCTGAAGGGGGGAAAGATGCCTGCCGGGGCCGTCTGCCGCCGGTGGTTTGTCGAAGCGTCACGGCCAGTGGTATGCTCAACCGATCAGGGCAAATGGCCGTTCCAGGCCTGCCACGAGGCGGGCGTTCCCCGTTGGTTTGGAAGGACTTTCCGGGTGCAGACGAAACTCTCGGCACGGCATGGGCAGCTCAGCCCAGCCACCCAGTCGAAGATCACCGCGAAGGTGTCGCGGCTGAATCGCTACTTCGACGGGCTGACAGCCCTCAACGTCACCGTCGATCTCCAGAATCCGGCGCTCCCCGCCGTCGAGATCGTCGCCTCGGCGGAACACTTCCACGATATGGTCAGCCACGAAGTCTCGGGGCATCTGTGGCGGAGTGTCGATGGCGCGGTGCAGAAACTCGAGCAGCAACTCCGCAAGCACAAGGAAAAGTCCCGGGACCACAAACACGTGCAGTCGTCGAGAAAAGTCTGATTCCCGCGTGGCTCCCCGATGAACGCCCCGGAGGCACGGGGCACGGGGCGGCCCCGGAGCATCCCGGCCGATGGCCCGGGTGCATCGATCACGGATCGACGGCCCGGCCTTCGGGCCGTGCCGGACCGGATCGGGAATCCCCACGAGAAACCACAGCATGAAGTTTTCCGATTTCGTCGCGACTGGTGCGATCCGCTCTCATGTCGATTCGTCGACAAAGGAGGGGGTGATCCGGGAAATGGCGACGGCGCTGGTTGAAGCCGGCCGAATTCCGGCGAGTGATCTCGAGAGCATCGTCAAGGCGATCCTCAAGCGGGAGGACCTGGGCACCACCGGCATCGGTCGGGGGGTCGCCGTGCCGCACACGAAGCACCCGAGCGTCGACAAACTCGTCGGTACGGTAGCGGTGAGCCAGGAAGGGATCGACTTCGACAGCCTCGATGGCGATCCGGTGCATCTCTTCTTCCTGCTGGTGTCGCCCCCCGATCAACCAGGGCAGCACCTGCGGGCGCTTGAAAACATCTCCCGGCAGCTACGCGACGATGCGTTCTGCCGGGAATTGAAGGCGGCGAAGGCGCCGGCCGACATCCAGCATCTGCTGGAGGCGGCCGACAACCATGGCATGGTTTCCTGACAGCAGCGGTGGCATTCGATGCAGCAGGCGGTCTCCAGGGATGTCGTGGTGGGATTGAAGCAGGGGCTCCATGCCCGGCCTGCCGACATGCTCGCGCGCGAGGCGCGGAAGTGGCAGTCGAGGATCGAATTGGTTTCCAAGTCGCAGCGGGTCGACGGCAAGAGCATCCTCGAGGTGCTGACGCTTGCCGCCGAGGAGGGGACGAGGCTGGTGGTCGAGGTCGCGGGACCGGATGCCACCGAGGCGCTCGCCGCGATCGTGCGGCTTTTTGACAGCAATTTTCATGAGAACGAAGAGACGGCCGTGGACACCGCAGGGCGGATCACGACGCCGTAGATGAACTGACCTTTGTCCGCCGGCCCCGGGGGCCGGCGGAAGACCGACTCCGACACAACCAAGGAGCCGCGACCAGCCGCCTGGCGCGAACCGGGAGGGGGATTCGATCGCAGCCATTCGGCCGTGCGATCTCCCCGAAACCGTTTCCGCGCCGGCGGGATGCTCGCGCCCCATGCTCAAACTCCAGGGAATCGCCGTTTCACCCGGCGTCACGATCGGCGAGGCGCTCGTCCTCGACAGCGAGGGATTTCGCATCCCACGCCGGTTCGTGGCCCGCAGCGCCGTCGACACCGAGCTTGAGCGGCTTGCCACCGCCGTCGCGGAGACCAGCCGCGAGATCGAACGCAATCGCGACGCCATCCAGGCCGAACTTGGCGGCCAGTACGCTGCGATCTTCGCCGCCCATCTGGCGATGCTCCACGACGCCAAGCTCCAGGAGGAGCTGACCAGCGCCGTCCGCGATCGCAACTTCTGGCCTGAATACGCCGTCAGCCGGACGCTCCGCCGCTACGCGAAGGTGTTCCAAAACCTCGACAACCACATCGCGCAGCGCGCTCACGACATCTACGACATCGAGAAGAGCCTCCTCCGCAACCTCCTCGGCCAGCGGCGGGAGACGCTCGCGGCGATCTCGCAACCGGTGATCGTCCTCGCCCACAACCTCACCCCAAGCGAGACGGCAAACCTCGATCGCCGGTTCGTGCAGGGCTTCGCCACCGAACTCGGCGGCCCGGGCAGCCACACCGCGATCGTCGCCGAAGGGCTCGAGATTCCGGCCGTCGTTGGCCTCGGGCCATTCCTCGCCGATGTCTCCGGCGGCGAGCCGGTGATCCTCGACGGCAATCAGGGGATCGTGATCCTCCAGCCCGACGAGGAGACGATCGCCCGCTACCGCCTCGAGGTGGAGACGGCTCGGACCGTCGCCGCCCGCCTCGAGCCTCTCCGCGACCTCCCCGCCGAGACGATCGACGGCGTCCGCATCCAGGTGACGGGGAACATCGAGTTTCCCAGCGAGGCCGAGCAGTGCCTCTCGCGCGGCTGCGACGGCATCGGGCTGTACCGCACCGAATTCCTCTATCTCACCAGCCCCCGCGAGCCGACCGAGGAGGATCACTTCGCCGCTTACAGCGAGGTGGTCCGCGCGATCAAGGACAAGCCGGTGGTGATCCGCACGCTCGATCTCGGTGCCGACAAGATGCGCACCGAGACGACGCCGGAGGAGGAGCGCAATCCCTGCCTCGGCCTGCGGAGCATCCGGCTGTCGCTGCGGCAACTGCCGATGTTTCGCACGCAACTTCGCGCCATCCTCCGCGCCAGTGCCATCGGTGACGTCCGTGTGCTCTTTCCGCTCGTCTCGACGATCGTCGAGCTGCGGCAGGCGCGGATGGTGCTCGCGGACGTGATGGAGGATCTGGCGGAGCACGGCATCGCGTTCAATCCGAAGATGCCGGTGGGGATGATGGTCGAGACGCCGGCGGCGGTGATCATGCTCGACGTATTCATCAGGGAGGTCGACTTCGTGTCGATCGGCACCAACGACCTGATCCAGTACACGCTGGCGGTCGATCGGGGCAACAAGGAGGTGGCAGATCTCTACAACGCGTGCGACCCGGCGGTGCTGCGACAATTGCGGCGATCGCTGGACGTGGCGCGGGAGGCCGGCGTGCCGGCCAACGTTTGCGGACAGATGAGCGGCAGCGTGATGTACACGCAACTCCTTCTGGGACTCGGCCTGCGCCAGATGAGCGTACCGGCCAGCGCGATCCCAGAAATCAAGCAGGTGTGCCGAAGTGTTTCGGTCGCCGAGTGCCGCGGAATTGCCGAGCGGGCGCTGGCCATGGACAGCGCCCGTGAGGTGAAGGCCTTCTTGCGCGACCAGATGCGTCGCCTGCTCTCCGAGTCGGTCGCCTGACGGCAACCGCCGCCCTGCGGGGCGGGAGGGTGAGGAAAGGAAAACGGATTCATGAAACAGGAAATGCTGATCAACGTGTCGCAGCCGGAGGAATGCCGGATCGCGATCATGGAGGACGGGGTGCTCGAAGAGCTCTACGTCGAGCGCACCAGCCAGGACAATCACGTCGGCAACATCTACAAGGGCCGGATCGTCAACATCGAGCCGAGCATTCAGGCGGCGTTCGTCGACTTCGGCGTCGGCCGCAACGGCTTCCTCCACATCAGCGACGTCGAGCCGCAGTATTACCGGCAGGGAGGGCTCGATCCCGACAAGGCCTTCGAGGTCCCCGAGCCGGTCGCCAAGGCGGCTGAAGGGGCCGAAGGCGATGCCGCCGCCCGGGCCCGCCGCCGTCCGCGTCTGGGCGACCGCCCACGCGTCAAGCCGCCGATTCAGGATGTCCTCCGCCGTGGCGACGAGGTCCTCGTGCAGGTGATCAAGGAGGGCTTCGGCACGAAGGGGCCGACCCTCTCCACCTACATCTCGATTCCCGGTCGCTACCTCGTCCTCATGCCGCCGCTGGGTCGGGTGGGGATCTCGAAGAAGATCGACGACGAGCACGACCGTCGCGTCCTCCGCGACATCATGCTCGACCTCAAGCCGCCCAAGGGGGTGGGCTTCGTCGTCCGCACTGCCGGCACCGAGCGCACGAAAGGGGAGATGGCCCGCGACATGGCCTACCTCCTCCGCCTCTGGAAGTCGATCGTCCGTCGGATGCGGAAGTATTCCGCGCCGATCGACATCTACCAGGAGAGCGACATGATCATCCGCACCATCCGTGACATGTTCACGGAGGACGTGGGGCGGATCCTCATCGACGAGCCGGCGGCCTACGAGCGGGCCCGCGAGTTCCTCGAGATGGTGATGCCGAAGTACGCCCCGCGCCTTCAGCTCTACGAAGGGAAGGAGCCGCTCTTCCACCGCTATGGGCTCGAGGAAGAGATCGGCCGCATCCATCAGCGGAAGGTGCCGCTCAAGGGGGGCGGGTCGATCGTCATCGACCAGACCGAAGCCCTCGTGGCGATCGACGTCAACTCCGGGAGCTTCCGCACCGAGAAGAGCGCCGAGGAGAATGCCTACCAGATGAACCTCATCGCCGCCCGGGAGATCGCCCGCCAGCTGCGGCTGCGGGATCTTGGCGGCGTGATCGTCAACGACTTCATCGACATGCGGAAGGAGAAATACCGCCGCGGAGTCGAAAAGGCCCTCCATGACGCCATGAAGCGCGATCGGGCGCGGACGAAGATCCTCCGCACGAGCCCCTTCGGGCTCATCGAGATGACCCGGCAGCGGATCAGGCCGTCGCTGCGGAAGAGCATCTTCCGCGACTGCCCCACCTGCACCGGCACCGGGATGGTGAAGACGCCCGAGAGCATGGCGATCGAGGTGATGCGCGTGCTGCAGCTGTCGGCCGCCCGCACCGACATCGCCCGGCTCAACGTCACCGTCCACGACGAGGTGGCGACCTGGATCAACAACCGCAAGCGGCGCGAGATGGCGCAGTTCGAGGACTCGGTCCACATCCAGCTCCATGTCGTCGGCCGCGAGAGCGTCTCGCCGGAACACCTCGTCTGGGAAGCGACCGATACCACCGGTCGGACGGTCCGGTTCCCCTGACAAATGCCCTCCATCCCCCCCGGTTTGGCCCCGTTTTTGGGCCAAACCGGGGGGATTTAGGCCCCTCTCGACCTCTGCCCCTGTCGTCGCTACCCTAAAAGGCTCGATTCTTTCCCTTTCCCCTCCAGACCCGTGAGTTTCATCATGGCCAAGTCCGTCACCTCCGCCGCTCCCGCTTCCGCCGCCACCCTGGCCGGCTCGGGAGAGCACTATGCGATCGTGGTGGACGGCGGCCGGCAGTACCGCGTGGCCGAAGGGCAGGAGTTCGAGATCGACTTTCGTCATCTCGCTCCCGGGAGTGAACTGGTGTTCGAGAGGGTTCTCGCCATCAGCAAGGATGGGAAGCTGACCATCGGCAAGCCGGTGGTGAAGGGGGCGACGGTGAAGGCCTCCGTGATCGGCTCCGTCCAAGGGGACAAGATCTACGTGCAGAAGTTCGCCCGTCGCAAGAACTACCGTCGTCGCACCGGCCACCGTTCGATCTCGACGAAGGTGCGGATCGCCTCGATCGCAGGCTGAGCCTTTTCGGCTCTGCCGCCGTTCAATCTCACCAGCAGGGCCGGCCCTGCCGGCGAGATCCATGACGCTCTTCCCACCCACCGCGCTGTGCAGTGCCGTGGTCCGTCGCCTGGCGATGGCTTTGGCCGCGGTGATGCTGCTCGGCTTTCCTGGCATCGCCCCTGTCGCCGGCACGCCGGCGCTGGCCCAGGAAGCGGGGGCTGACTGGTACGGTGAGATGGAGGCAGGGGACAGGCAATTCCGCTTCGCCATTGAATCGGCCGAAGAACAGGGGAAGACCGTTCACCGCCTCCGCAGCTTCGATGAAGGGGATCGACGCTTCCTCCTCGAACGCTTCTCCGACGGTGGCGGGAAGCTCGTCTTCGAGATCAAGGCGACCGGCGCGGTCTACGTCGCCACCGTCGGAGACGGCGGCGTGGCCACCGGCACCTGGACTCAGCGGGGCCAGACGTTGCCGCTCACCTTCCGGAAAGCGGCCGGGCAGGCAGTGCCGCCGGCGGCCGACGAGATCTGGGCCGGCACGCTCGACGCGGTCGTCCAGAAACTTCCGCTCCGCTTCCGGATCGGGAAGGGGGCAGATGGCCAGGCTGATGTCCGCATGGACAGCCTCGGCCAGAAGGCGGGCGGCTTCCGGGCTGAACGCGTTGTGGCTGGCGAGGCCTGGACGATCAAGGTGCCGGCGGTGAAGGGGGAGTTTGCCGGGAAGCTCGGGCCCGACGGAAAGCTCACCGGCTCCTGGAAGCAGGGGGGGGCGAACTTGCCGCTGGTCCTCGAGAAGGTGGCCGCCGGCGCGGCCGCAGCGCTTCCGCCGGAGCAGCGACGGCCGCAGACCCCCAAGCCCCCGTTCCCGTATGACGTCCGTGAGGCCGCCTTCCGGAATACCAACGACGGCGTCGATCTCGCCGGCACGCTCACGCTCCCTCAGGGGGCCGGGCCGTGGCCGGCCGTGGTGCTCGTCTCCGGCTCTGGTCAACAGGACCGCGACGAGACGCTCATGGATCACAAGCCGTTCCTCGTCCTCGCCGATGCCCTGTCGCGAGCCGGGATTGCCGTCCTCCGTTACGACGATCGCGGCGTCGGCGGCTCGGGCGGCGATCCGACGAAGGCGACGAGCGTCGACTTCGCACGAGATGCCGAAGCGGCGATCGAGTGGCTCAAAGAACGCCCCGACATCGATCCGGCACGGATCGGCGTCGTCGGCCACAGCGAAGGGGGATTGATCGCGGCGCTGCTCGCTGCCCGTCGCACCGACCTCGCCGGGATCGTCATGCTCGCCGGGACGGGGGTCGACGGCGGGCGGATCCTCGTCTCGCAGGGGGAACTCGTGCTCAAGTCGGAAGGCCTCGGCGACGCCGATCAGATCCGGCGTTCGCGGGTCATGCAGGAGGCGATGATCGACGCCGTCCGCGGCTCCGACGAGCGCACCGATCCGGCGGCGCTGGCCGCCCAGGCCGGCGCGCGGATCCGAGCCGACCTCGCCGACGAGATCGACAAGGCCGACAAGGCCGACAAGGCCGACGAAGTCGACGAGGCCCAACTCGACGCAGCGGTCGCCGACGGCCTCCGCCGCCTCACGGCGCCGTGGTTCCGGTTTTTCATCGGCCACGATCCCGCCACCGCGCTGGCCAAGATCACCTGCCCGGTCCTCGCGATCATTGGCGAGAAAGATGTGCAGGTCGATCCGGCCCTCAACCTCCCGGCGATCCGCCAGGCGCTCGCCGCCGGAGGGAACACCGATGCCACCGTCGAGGAAATCCCGGGCCTCAACCACCTCTTCCAGACCTGCACGACCGGCGCCGTGAGCGAATACGACCGGATCGAGGAGACTCTCGCGCCGGTGGCCATCGCCACCGTCCGCGATTGGCTCGTGAAGCGCCTCGGAGCGAAGTGAGGCTCGGTCACTTTTGCGTGTCAGTCGAACAGGCCGGCTAGCGCCCCCCCGCGGGCGGCGAGGGCATCAACGCGGGCCGAGACGGCCGGATCTTCCTCCACCGGTGGGGCGTGGTGGGGCTTGAGCCGGGCATCGATGACCAGTGGGCCGGTGCAGCCCCAGTGCTTTTGACGGATCGTGGCACCGACGCCATGGACATCTGCGGCCGGATTTGACCGGGTGAACGTCGTCCAAAGGAGATTGTCGAGCGAGGCCGCGGTGAAGGGGGCATCGTCGACGACGACGATCAACGGCCAGGCTTCGAGCCCCGTCGCTCCCCCGAGCGCCCCACAGAGCCGCTCGATGTCGGTGCTCCAGGACGCGGAGGCCGCCCCCTGCCAGATGGCCGCGTCGTCACCGGCGTCGAGCTGGGAGCGGGGCTCGATCGACGGCCCCTCGATGGCAAGGACGCCGGGGCGACAGACGCGGGGATTGGCGAAGCCGGCCGGGAGCGGCAGGGCGGGGGGGAGCTCTCGGCCGAGGGCTCGGCGCGGGGCGCCGCGTGCCGCGACGACGAGCTTCGAGCCGGCGTTCATGCCGGAGCCCGAGTAGTCGAGGGTGTCGATCGTCGTCTCGGTGTGGAAGTGGCAGTCACGCCGCCAGTCGACGCGGGCGAGGAGCCAATCAAGGAAGGCTTCGATGTCGTGGGCGTCGAGCCCCGGAGCTTCGAGGCCGTTGACGATGAGGAGGTATTTCGCCAGCGACAGCTGGCCCTGGCCGAGGATGCTCGAAGCCTGGGTGAGGAGCTCGGCCGGGCGGTCGGTCTTCCGCCACGGCTGGTAGCGCTCGCTCCCCACCGCGAGGAGGAGCGGGTGGACGCCGGCAGCGTCGACGGCATGGACGCTCGTCACTCCGGGGAGGACGGTGGGGATGATCGGCCCGGTGAGCTCGTGGACGAGCCAGCCGAACATCGTGTCTTCCTGGGGCGGCCTCCCTACGACCGTGATCGGCCAGATGGCGCCAGGGCGGTGGGAGACTCGATCGATGCGGAGCACGGGGAAGTCGTGTTGCCGGGCGTAGTAGCCGAGGTGGTCACCGAACGGGCCCTCCGGCTTCGTGCCGGGAAGGATCGTCCCTTCGATGGCGAAATCGGCCTCGGCATAGACCGCCGGCCTCCCCTTGGCCGTGATCATCGGAATCCGATGGCCGGCCAGCGCCCCGGCGAAGGTCAGCTCCGAAAGCCCTTCGGGAAGGGGCATCATCGCCGCCACGGCCATCGCCGGCGTGCCGCCGACGGTGATTACGACGCGGAGCGGCTCGCCGCGCTCAAGCGCCCTGCCATGGTGGACACCGATGCCGCGGTGGAGCTGGTAGTGGAGGCCGATTTCGTCGAGCGGCCGGTAGGCGTTGCCGGCCAGCTGAACGCGGTACATGCCGAGATTCGAGCTTTGTGTGCCGGGGCGGGCGGGGTCCTCGGAATAGACACAAGGGAGCGTGATGAACGGGCCGCCGTCACCAGGCCAGCAGACGACTTGGGGCAGCGAAGCAAGCGCCACCTGACAGGCTTGTACCGGCCCCCGGCTCACATGTCGCGGAAGCATCGTCAGGGCGTCGAGCGGCGCCCGCCAGTAGCGCCACGGGCGGCGGGCAGCGGAGGTCGGATCGATCTTCAGCTCGACGAGCCGGCGGACGCGGTCGAGGGTGTCGGCGAAGATCCGCTCGACGCGCGCCCGAGTGCCGTAGAGATTCACGAGGATCGGAAACGGGCAGCCGCGGGGATTGGTGAACAACACCGCCGGGCCACCGGAGCGGTAGAGCCGGCGCTGGATCTCGGCGATCTCCAGGTGGGGATCGACCGGCGACTCGACGACGACCGCCTCGCGCTCGGCACGGAGGGCATCGACGCAGCTGGCAAGTGAACGGAATCCCATCGGGGGCGTGTCCTCGGAAGCGTGCCAAACCGGATCGGGTAGCGAGCCTCCCGAAGCCTCGTCCCCATCGTAGGCGGCCCCGGGAGGGGCGTCTGCCCGAGTGCGGCGCACTGCCGCCGCCGCTACAATCGTCGGGCTTCCTCCACCTCCAAAATCCTCCGCCGAACCCCAGAGACCCTTTCCCCGATGGTCAAGATCACGACAACGTACGAAGGTGGGCTGCGTTGCCGCGCCACCCACGGTCCCTCGGGCACCACGCTCGTCACCGACGCGCCGGTCGACAACCACGGCCGCGGTGAGAGCTTCTCCCCCACCGACCTCGTGGCCACCGCGCTGGGGGCCTGCATGATGACGATCATGGGGATCGCCGCCGAGCGGCACGCGATCGATCTCAAGGGAATGACCGTGGAGACGACGAAGGAGATGACCTCGGCCCCGCCGCGTCGAATCGCGTCGCTCCGCACCACGCTCACGATCCCGCTCCCGCCCGACCACCCCCACCGCCAACTCCTCGAGCAGGCAGCGCACACCTGCCCGGTGCACAAGAGCATCCACCCGGAGATCGCGGCGCCGATCGAGTTTGTTTGGACGGGGTGATCTGCCCCGCCTTTTTCCATGGCAGAGATTCCTGCCGCACCCGGTGACCCATGGCCGATCTGTTTTCCGCTGCGAGAGCCGCCAACGTTGCCCGGGCCGCGCCGCTGGCAGCCCGGATGCGGCCGCGCCGGCTCGCCGACTATGTGGGGCAGGAGCATGTCATCGGCCCCGGTCGACTCCTCCGCCGGCTCATCGAATCGGACCGGATCGGATCGGTGATCCTCCATGGTCCGCCGGGGGTGGGGAAGACGACCCTCGCGGAGATCATCGCCCGCGAGACGCGGCGCCGCTT
>CAMCCR010000037.1 GCA_945873085.1 Candidatus Kuenenia stuttgartensis
CTCCCCGTGTTCGCGAATAAGCGTGGCGATCGACGTGCCGACGGCCCGTTCGAGCTCGACATCGGCATCCCACCACGGACAGCCGAGCCTCTGCGCCAGGGCTGCGGCCACGGTCGACTTGCCCGTACCGCGGTAGCCGATGAGAGTGACCATGGGCATGGGACTGTCGCCTCCGCTCAGCCGGGGAGTTTTGCCGAGGCCGTCGCGCGTTTGAGGGCCTCGCGCATCACCGTCTCCGACGGATCGACGCCATGCCACACTCGGAACTGGATCGCCGCCTGGCGGACGAACATGTCGACGCCCGTCACGATCCGGCAGCCGGCCGCGCGGGCCTCCTTCACCAGGAGCGTGTTCTCCGGATTGTAGACCGTGTCGAAGACGACCATGTAGGGGCGGAGGTGTTCCTTCTCGAACGGCGTTTCGTTGACCAGAGGATGCATCCCCACCGGCGTGGCGTTGACGATGCATTCGTAGGGAACCTTGTAGCGGGCCTGCCAATCGATCGCCTTGCAGCCAACCTCCGCCGCAATCCGCTTGGCCCTCTCCACCGTCCGCGAGCAGACCGTGACCTCGATCCCCCGCTTCCGCAGGCCGAAGGCGACCGCCCGCGCCGCCCCTCCCGCCCCGAGGACCAGCGCGCTTTTCACGGCCGTGACATCGACAAGCCCCTCGCCCCCTTGCTTTTGGAGCGCCGATTCGAGGCTTTCGACGGCGGCGGTGGCATCGGTGTTGTGGGCCGTGATGCCGTCGGCGGTGAAGGTGAGCGTGTTGGTCGCCCCGATCGCCGTCACGAGATCGTCCTTCGTGGTGACATGGCGGAGGATCGCTTCCTTGTGAGGGATCGTCACGCTCAGGCCCGACAGGGGCCAGCGTCCCGCCTCCCAGACAAACTCGTCGAGTTGCTCCGCGGGAACGCGGAACGGGAGATACACCGCGTCGATGCCGGCGGCGGCCAACGCCGCGTTGTGGACGACCGGCGAGAGTGAATGCCCGACCGGGTCGGCCACGACGCCGTAGATCTTCGTCGCCGCGCCGATCTGGTCGTAGCGGTAGACGTCGCGCATCTGCCGCCAGCCGATCTGCCCGGGAGCGAGGAGGCGGTCTTCGTGAAACGTCGCGTAGGTGAACGGCGCGCCGAAACGGCCGGTGAGCACCCTGGTCGGCATCCCGATGTCGCCCATGCAGATCCCGATCGTCGGCACCGTCGCCGCCTGCACCATCTCGAGCATCCGCAGGTTGTCGCTGGGGTGATTGGACATCGTGGCGATCTTGACAATGTCGGCATCGAGATCGGCCAGACGCTTGTGGAGCGAGGCGAGATCGGCGGGGGTTTTTTGGAAATCGTGGTGGCTGATGATCCGCTTCGTGGGGCCGTAGCGGCGGATCTGGGAGGCGATGTCGTCCTCGAGATCGACATACTCCGTTCCCTCGACGATCGCGGTGCGGAGGACGAGTTGCCGTTCCTCCTCGGTGCCGGCCCAGTGACCGCCGTCGGCGGCCCTCCGGCAGGTGGCGATCGCGGGGCACGGGCGCGAGCGGAACAGCCGCTTGACCTGAACTTTGCCCTGGATGAAGTCGAGCCGCAGCTCCACCAGGCCGATGCCATTGTCGGCGAGGAACTTGTGCTCCGCGATCATGTGCCGGTGACGGCCGCGGGCGATCCCGACGCAGATCATGGTAGGTGTGCCCCGTTGTGGGGTTCCAAGGGGGTGCGGGGCCGGTGGAGCGGGCTCATGTCCGCCGGAACTGCCGGTCGAGCTCGTGTCGGGAGAGGGTCAGGGAGGTTGGACGCCCATGCGGGCAGTGGTGGGCATCGGTGACGAGGTGCCGGTCGCGGACGAGGGCATCGATCTCGGGCTGCGAAAGGGGATCGCCCGCCTTGATGGCCGCCTTGCAGGCCAGCCCGTGGAGCACTTCGTCGACGAGCATCGACGACGCGCCGCCGGGGTGAGGGGAGGCAGCAGGAGGGAGCGCGGCGAGGCGGTCGACCACCTCGCGGAGCATCTCGGCTGCCGACGTCCCGCCGGCGAGCACCGGTTTGGCCGTCACGATGACGGTCGATCCGCCGAACGGCTCGACGCGGAGGCCGGCCGAGGCGAGCGCCTCCGCATGCTCCGTCACGACCTCCAGGTCGGCAGGGGCGAGGTCGAGGCGTTCGGGAATGAGGAGTGGCTGCACCTCGAGACTCCCGGCGGCGATCGCCCCCTTGAAGCGCTCGTAGAGGACCCTCTCGTGGAGGGCGTGCTGGTCGATGACTTCGATCCCCTCACGGCTTTCGACGACGAGGTAGCGGTCGTGCATCTGCACCGCCCGTTCCACGCGATCGGCCGCCACGGCTTTCCTGTCGTCGCTCTCCTCCTCCCAGCCGGGGAGGGTCGCCGGCATGGTCGGAGAAGGGGGCGCGAGCGGTGTCTGCGGCTTCCAGGGGGGGAGAGGGGCTGTGAACCAGGGCTCCGGTGACGGGGCTTTCAAGCGCTCGTCCGACGTCCCCGTGCCCGGCCGTGGCTCGCCGAGCGGAGGCCAGGCCGCCGCGGCGGCAGAGACATTCCGGCCCGGTTCTCCCGGCGGCGTGAGGGGTGCGCGGAGGTCAAGGGTCAGGAACTTCGTCCGCAGGGCCGAGAGGACGAGACGGTAGAGCCGCGAGGGATCGCGAAACCGCACCTCCATCTTCGCCGGGTGGACGTTGACATCGACGAGATCGGGGGGGATCTCGAAGCGGAGGAAGGCGATCGGCTGCCGGCCGGTGAGGAGCACGCCCCGGTAGCCCTCCTGCACCGCGTGGAGGATCGAACGGTCGCGGAACGGCCGGCCCGACACGAAAAGATGCTGGAGCCGCGTGCCGGCCATGTCGTCCTCAGGACGACCGACCAACCCGTGCACCGAGATCCCCTCGTCGGAGGCCTCGACCTCGATGAGGCGCTCGGCCAGTTGCGTGCCGAACAGATCGCCGATCCGCGTCCGCCACCGTTCGGCCACAGGGAGATCGTGCACGCGGCGACCGTTGTGATCGAGCGTCATCGCCACGGCCGGGTGGGCCAGGGCCGTGCGCACGAAGGCCTCGGAGGCGTGCGACCATTCCGTCGACGGCGCGCGGAGGAAGGCCCGTCGGGCAGGCACTTTCGAGAACAGTTGGTGGACCTCGACGGTCGTGCCGACCGGACACCCCTCCGGCGCGACTTCCCCCATCACTCCGCCGTCGACCTCGAGGCGGGCGCCATGCTCCCCCGTCGGCGTGCGGGAGCGGATCACCACCCGCGCTACCTCGGAGATCGAAGCGAGGGCCTCGCCACGGAAACCGAGCGTTCCGATCCGTTCGAGGTCGTCAGCGACGCGGAGCTTGCTCGTGGCGTGCGGAGCGACCGCCAGGGGAAGATCCTCGGCGTCGATCCCGGCGCCGTCGTCCACGACCCGCACGAGGCCCACGCCCCCTTGCTCGAGCGTGACGGCGATCCGCGACGGACCGGCGTCGAGTGCGTTCTCGAGGAGTTCCTTGACGACGCTCGCCGGACGTTCGACCACCTCGCCGGCAGCGATCCGGTTGACGACCGACATCGGAAGAGTGTGAATGCGTCCCATGGCAGGCGATCGGACCACCGTGGCGGCACCGCCACGGAGAGGGTCACGACAGCTGGAACTCCTTGATCTTGCGATACAGCGTCCGCTCGCCGATGCCGAGCATCTCGGCGGCCTGCTCGCGGTTGCCGCCGGTCACTTTCAGGGTCTCGGCGATGAACAACCGCTCGATCTCCTCCAGGGGCCGCCCGACCAGCCCGGAGAGGCCGGGGAGCCCGGCCGCTCCGGCTTCTTCCACCGGTGCCGCGCCTGGCGCCCCGGCCGGTTCGAACTCGACCGGCAGGTCGTCGACGTCGAGGGTCTCGTCGCAGTCGACGACGACCATGCTCTCGATGACGTTCCGCAGTTGCCTGACGTTTCCGGGCCAGGCGAACGCGGCGAGCTTCATCCGCGCCGGCAGCGACATCCCCTTGATCGACTTCCCGTGCCGCTTCGAGAACAGCCGGATGAAGTGCTCAATGAGCAGGGGGAGATCGGCCGACCGTTCACGGAGCGACGGGATGGCGATCGTCACGACCTTGAGGCGGTGGTAGAGATCGCTTCGGAAGGCCCCGGCCGCGATCGCCTCTTCGAGGTTGCGATTGGTGGCGGAGAGGATCCGGACGTTGACCCGCACGGGGGTGTTTGAGCCCACCCGGGTGATCTCGCCCGACTCGAGCACCCGCAGGAGCTTGATCTGCGTCGCCATCGGCATGTCGCCGACCTCGTCGAGGAACAGCGTCCCGCCGTTGGCGTACTCGAACTTCCCCACCCGATCGCTCGACGCATCGGTGAACGCACCGCGGACATGCCCAAACAGCTCGCTCTCGAGAATGTTCTCGCTCAGCGCGGCGCAGTTGAGGGCGACGAAGGTCTTGTTCTTCCGCGGGCTGTTTTGGTGGACGGCCTGGGCGACGAGCTCCTTGCCGGTGCCGGTCTCTCCCTGGATGAGGAGCGTGGCGTCGGTGGGGGCAATCCGCTTGAGCCGCTCGATGAGCCCGAGCATCTGCGGACTCGATCCGACGACCCCCTCGAATCCGAACTTCTCGTCGAGGCGCTGGTGGAGCTCGAGGTTTTGTCGTTTCAGCCTCACCCCCTCGCTCGCCCGGTCAACCGCCGTGCGGAGGTGGGAGAGATCGAGCGGCTTCTGGAGGTAGGTGAATGCCCCCTGCTGCATCGCCGCGACCGCCGAGGGGACGGTGCCATGGCCCGTGACGACGATCACCTCGGTCTCAGGGGAGGCGAGTTTGGCCCGAGAGAGGATCTCGAGGCCACCGATGTCGTTCATCATCAGGTCGGTGACGACGACGTCGAACGATTCCTGCTCGATCTTCTTCGCCCCCTCGGTACCGCTGCCGACGATCGAGCACTGGTAGCCGAGGCGACTGAGTCCTTCCCCCATCGTCCGCGCATGCACGATGTCGTTGTCGACAACGAGCACGCGCACGAGTTTTTGTGTCCCCGCGTCGGGGAGGACCGGTGCGGGCGACGGCGGGGATTCACGAGATCCGGTCATGGTAAGAGAGTACGAAGGGTGGGGTTGCCCCGTCCAGTTCCTTGCCGCCGCTCAAGATTTGGAAGAACTGACCGCAGGAATGCCCGGCAGGAAAGGAGTGGCGGCTGCGTTGTCACTGGACTCGTTGGGGCATCCTCGTCCCGGCGGTGGGGAGCCTGGGGGGCGCCGGCAGCCAGATCGTCACTTTAGTGCCCCGCCCCGGCGCGCTCTCGATGTCGATCGTGCCGCCATGGGCCTCGACGATCTTCCGGGAGGTGGGCAAGCCGAGGCCGCTCCCTCCCTGCTTCGTCGTGTAGAAAGCGCGGAATACCTTGGCGAGAGTCTCCTCGGACATCCCCTGGCCGTTGTCGATCAGCTCGATCGCCACCCCCAGCCCGGAAGGACGGGTGCGGACGACGAGTTGCCCGCCGGCATCCATCGCCTGCACGGCATTGATGAGAAGGTTGAGGAGCGCCGAGCGGAAGGTCTCGCGGTCGAGGCGAACCATCGGCAACTCGGGATCGAGATAGCGGACGATCTCGACATTCGCCTCGCTGGCCCGAGGCGCAAAGAAGTCGAGGAGCTGGTCGATTTCGACGTTCAGGCTGCCTGGCTCGAGCGTGAGCGATTCCTGCCGGGCGAAGTCGAGGAAGTCGCCAAGGAGCTTTTGAAGGCGATCGCATTCCTCCCGGACAAGCTCGATCTTCGCCTTGGCACGCCGGTCACGATGCTTCGTCGGCGACTGCGGATCGGTGTTCTCGAAGTCCTCCGCCAGCAGTTCCATGTTGAGCCGGATCGTAGAGAGCGGATTGCGGATCTCGTGGGCAAGGGCCCCCACCAGCGCCGCAAACTCGGCATACGTTTCCGCGCGGGGATGCACCGTTTCGGCTGCCGAAGACATCCTTCCCCTCCCGCGCCGATCCCCGGACGCCGCCACGATTGGCAGCGGCGCCCGGGAGATCACGCTTGGTCGCGCGACGGCTCAGGAGCCGGCGTTGCCGGCGCTCCCGCCATTGCCGCCGTCGGCCAGTTCACGCATCGCCACCTTGCGGCTCAGCTTGACGCGATCCTGATCGTCGACAGCGATCACCTTGACCCGCATGACGTCGCCCACGCGGCAAACGTCGCCGACGCTGGAGACGTAGTCGTCCGACAGCTCACTGATGTGGCACAGACCATCCTTGCCGGGGACGAGCTCGACGAAAGCGCCGAAGTCCTTGATGCTCGTCACGCGTCCCTCGTAGATCCGGCCGACCTGGATCGAGGCGGTGAGCGCCTCGATCTTGGCCATGGCTGCCATCGCCCCCTCGGCGTCGTGGCTGGCCACCGTCACCGTGCCGTCGTCCTCCACCTCGATGCTTGCGCCAGTCGACTCCTGGATGGCACGGATCGTCTTTCCGCCCGGTCCGATGAGGAGGCCGATCTTCTCGGGGTTGATCTGCGTCCGCAGGAGCCGCGGGGCCCACGGTGAGATCTCCTGACGCGGGCGACGGATCGCCGAGAGCATCGAGCGGAGGATCTCGAGCCTGGCCTCGCGCGACTGCTTCAGCGTCGCCTCGATGATCGCCGGCGAGATGCCGTCGATCTTGAGATCGAGCTGGATGCCCGTGATCCCGGTGGGTGTCCCGGCGATCTTGAAGTCCATGTCGCCGTAGTGGTCCTCGTCACCGATGATGTCGGTGAGGAGCTTCCACTCGTGCTCCGACTGCTTCACGAGACCGACCGAGATCCCGGCAACGGGGCTCGTGATCGGCACGCCGGCGGCCATCAGGCCGAGCGTCGCACCGCACACCGAGGCCATCGAGCTCGAGCCGTTCGACTCGAGGATGTCGGAGATCACGCGGATCGTGTAAGGGAAGACATCGGGAGCGGGGAGCACCGGCTTGACGCTCCGCTCGGCAAGGGCCCCGTGGCCGATCTCGCGCCGGCCGGGGCCGCGGATCGGGCGGACCTCGCCGACGGAGAACGACGGGAAGTAGTAGTCGAGCATGAACTTCTTGGAATACTCGTCGAGGAGGCCATCGACGCGCTGCTCATCCTTGCCGGTGCCGAGGGTGATCGTCACGAGTGCCTGGGTTTCGCCACGCTGAAAGAGCGCCGAGCCATGGACACGCGGGAGCAGATCGACCTCGCAGGCAATGGCACGGAGGGTCGTGTAGTCACGGCCGTCGGGACGCTTTCCTTCGTAGATCAGATCCCGGACGGCACGCTCTTCGAGCCCGTGCCAAACGTGGGAGAAATCGGCCTCGCTGACGCCGCCGGCGTCGCCCGGCTTGAAGGCCCCGGCCGGCTCGAGCGGAACGATCGCCGCCTTCGCCTTCTCCTTGAGCGCCTTCACGGCCTGGCCACGCTCGGCCTTGCCGGTGGTCGCCTTGGCGGCCTTGAGATCGTGGAGGTAGTCGCGGGTGAGCCGCTCGCGGAGGTTGGTGTAGTCGGCGAGGACATACTCCTTCTTCGGCTTGCCGGCCAGACGGACGAGCTCATGCTGCATCGCGCACAGTTCGCGGATGATGCGGTGGCACTCGTTGATCGCCTCGAACATGCGGGCCTCGGGCATCTCGCGGGCGAAGCCCTCGATCATGAGGACAGCGGTCTCGCTGCCCGACACGATCAGGTCGAGATCGCTCTCCTCGAGCTGATCCTGCGTCGGGAACGGGATGAACACCCCGTCAACCTGCGCCAGCCGAACGCTCCCGAGCGGCCCGCGGAACGGGAGTTGTGAGATGCACAGCGCCGCCGAGGCCCCGTTCATCGCCAGGACGTCGCCGTCGTTTTGCTTGTCGCTGGAGAGCACCGAAGCCTGGATCTGGACCTCGTCGAAGAAACCATCGGGAAACAGCGGGCGGATCGGACGGTCCATGAGACGGCTGGTGAGCGTCTCCTTCATCGTCGGCCGTCCCTCACGCTTGAGGAAGCCACCGGGGAACTTGCCCGCTGCGGCGGCACGCTCCCGGTAATCGCAGGTGAGCGGAAAGAAATCGATGCCGGCGCGCGGAGCGCCAGTCGCGGCGGCGACAATGACCGCCGTCTCGCCAAAGCGCACGAGGACGGCACCCGCCGCCTGCTTCGCCAACTGACCTGTCTCGATGCTGAGGGTGTGATCCCCGAATTTGCGTTCAACAACCGTTTTCATGAAAACTCTTCTTTCTTCCCTTCCCGCCCGGCCACGTGCCCTGTGCACGCAGCCGTCACGAGGGGCAACGGAGCGAAAGCTCCCACCCCCGATACCGAACCAAGGCGGCGACACGTCCGAGGTCCGGCCACGTGCCGGACCTCCAGGACCCCACCGCCGCCCGTGCCGACCGTCCTGACTGCCCCCATCCGCAAACGGGGGGGCACATCCCGGTGGCACACTCCCGGCAGCAACGAACCGCCGGGAGCATCGCGTGGACCGGAATCCGAGATCGGGGCGACGAAGCCCCCCGATGCGAATCCCCAACTGACCAGAACCCTTCCCATGAAACCCTTCACGGGACCGTCCTCGCGATCGAGGGACGTCGAAACGCCCTGTCGGGAAAACGAATCCCCGATCCCCTCACGGGCCGGCGGCCGGCCCTGGCAACCTGTTCGCAGAGAGAGCGAAGGAGGGTTGCCTAGGGCGCACGGCGACCAGGCCCAACCTTGACGTGCGGACGACTACTTGCGGATCTCGAGCCGCTGAATGATGTCGAGATACCGCTGCGGCTCGACACGCTTGAGATAGTCGAGCAGGCGGCGACGTCGGCTCACCATCTGCAACAGTCCACGACGGCTTGCAAAGTCCTTCGTGTGCTTCTTGAAGTGGTCGGTGAGATGCGTGATCCGACCCGAGAGCAGGGCAATCTGGATCTCGGCCGACCCGGTGTCGGCATTCCCTCGCCGATACGTACCGATGAGTTCCGTTTTTCGATCTTTCGTGAGCGACATCAGCCAAAAACCGCCCTTTTGCAGGCGACCTGAAACGTGACGGGCAAGCCGTGCGCGGCACTCCGAGGATGCACGCTGCATCCCTCTCCATGTACCACCGGCACGCATACCGCGAGAACCAAACTGACAGCGGCTTTCACCGCGACGACCCCTGGCTCGTATTGACCCAAAAAGTGTATCGGCAGGGGGCCGATTTGCAACAGCAGCCCGGCTCCACCGGCATCCAAGCCGGCCGGAGGAGCCGCCCTAGCGACCATCAGGAGACGGCCGTTCGCCCCCCGCGAGGCGTCTTGACGACGTTCCAGGCCAGGCCGAGCTTCTCCATGGCGAGGATCATCCAGTAGGTCGTATCGACCTCCCACCACTTGTGGCCGTGCTTGGCCATCCGCTGGAAGGCGTGATGGTTGTTGTGCCACCCCTCGCCGAAGGCGAGCAAACCGACCCACCAGAGATTCCGGGAGTTGTCGGACGTCTCGTAGTTGCGGTAGCCCCAGATGTGGGTCGCGGAGTTGACAAACCAAGTGACGTGGAACACGTACACCATCCGCACCGCCAGGCCCCAAAGCAGCCACGAGATCCCAGTCCGCCAGTCGTAGAGCGACGCCCCGGCGAAGAGGAGGGCCGATCCGATGATGAAGTGCCAAAGGAGGAACGTCTTGTGGAGAAAGAGGATCCCCGGATCCTTGTAGAGATCGGGGGCCCAGCGGCGGCAATGGGCGTCGAGCTCGGCGGGATCGCGCCGCGGGAACATCCAGAGGATGTGGCTCCACAACCCACCTTCATACGGGGTGTGCGGATCCCCGTCGAGATCGCTGAAGGCATGGTGCTTGCGGTGATTCGCCACCCAGTGGAGCGCCGAACCCTCGCCGGAGATGCCCCCCATCCAGGCGTAAAACATCTTCACAGCCCGGGTGGTCGAGAAACTGCCGTGCGTGAGGAGACGGTGGTAGCCGAGGCAGACGCCAAGGCTGCCGGTGGCCCAACTGAGCGCCACGCAGATCGCCAGCCCCGACCAGGTGAAGTAGAAGGGGGCCACCAGGGCCGCAGCATGGATCATCCCGATCCAGATCACGACCGGCCAGTCGAGGTCGGTCCAATGCTGAGCGGCCGGCCGTGGGAGCGTGTCGGATGCTGCGGACAATTCCTCGGAATCGCTCATCGTGGCGTGGCCGTGAAGTTCGCTTTGCGGGCCACCGATCGCCGATCGTCCGAGGGCAAACTCGTCGGCATCGACATCGATCGGCTGGCTGCTGGAGGCGTCTGCAGGATGCGACTTTGCGGGAGCCGTGGCCGTTGAGCCATGCTTGCCATGCTTGCCATTCATGGCATCGCGCGAGTGTTTGGGGAACTGGCTGGTCTTCGACGTCATGTCGGGCCGGGCCTCGTAGGGTGGTGGAAACATCGCCGCGAAGCGGCGGAGAGCCGTCAACGGAAATCCCCGTCAAACGACAGGCCTCTACTGTGATGCATTTCCCCCGCCTTGCCAGCATCGGCGGGTCAGTCTGGAGTCGAATCAACGTCAAGAAACCGTCAATTTCCCTCCGCCCCCCTCCATTTGAGTGGGGCGAAGGGCCCTCCACCATCACCGTCGCGATGCTGGCCCGCCTGCTCCCACCGGCCCGGGGGGGGCGTTGGGGAGATCGCGGGACGTCGACCGGCCCGGCTCCACCGGCTTTCCCCCCTCCGCTCGCGCCGCGTCTACCGGGGGAAATGGGAATACCGAGAGGAGCCACCCACTCATCGGCGTGGCTGGCACCGCAAGCGTGGTCGCCGGGGAGAGCGCCCGTGCGACCCGATCGAGACTCACGCCCGCCACGGGGGGCTCGAGCAGCATGCCACCGTCACCGCACAGGATCCCCGAGGCAGCGGCGTTTTCGATCCGCAGGCCACGGCGGTCGATTTCGAGGCTGGCAGCCCCCCCCACAAATCCAACCTCCCCGCGCCGTGTCGCCCCCCTCCAACCGGGTCCGGGGCGGCAGCCGAGGGTCGTCACGAGCGCCTCGAGCCCTGCTTGCTCAAGCGCCCCGGCGCCGACCTCCACTCCCGCCCGGATCGACGTCATTCGCCCAGCGGTCATCCGGCATTCATCGACGACGACGCGTGCCCGTCCTCGGGCATACCAGGGGAGCGTCGCGGTGACGGCGGCGAGATCGATGTCCGTGAGCGTCGCGCTGAAGGCACCCTCCCAGCCATGCTCCGACCATTCAGCATCGATCTCCCCGGTGAGGTGTGCCGCCGGCCCGGCCGCCTGACCGCCAGCCGACCACCCCAGGGCGGCAGCGACGGCGGCGATCGGCACCGGCTTGGCGACCTTGCCCCGCACCGCCATCCGTCGCCCCGGGCCATCGGTGCCGGCAAGGGATTGGACGACGAATCCTTCCCCTGACTCAGGTTCGGTCCGGAGCCGGATCGCCCGACCGCTCTCGGTGCCGACACACTCGATGCGGACACAGGCGTGGTCGGCAGCGTCCGTTGCGGTGCCGACGGCGTCGTCGAAGCCGATCCGAGCGACATCGATGACGACATTGCGGTCGAATCGGGCCGGCTCGTCGAGCCACACCCGGCCGAGGTGCACGATCGCGGCGATCGCCGCGGGCGAGCAGATGAGCTCGGGAAGGCGGATGCGGACTTCGGTCCCCGACGATTCGACGTCGATCCGCGGTATCTCGACCAACGGTCCACCCCGACCATCCTCCACGCTCACGCCATGCAGCCTGAGCGAACCGGGACGGACATGCTCGACGGAATCGACCGACAGCGGCATCCCCACAGCTCCGGCCCATTGCCGCACGAGCCTGTCACGGTGCCAGCCGGTGCGCCGCCAGCCAGCCCAGGCGACGACCAGCGCGCAGGGGATCAGGCAGGCGACGACGAACGTCGTGCGGACCACACGGCTGCGGGCAGCTTGCTGGGCGACGAACATCCTTGTCCCTCGCGGATTCCCGGGGGATCCTTCCCCCGGCGGCCTTCCGACATCGTCACCGGGCGCGGGCCAGGTCGTGGTAGAGCTTGAATCGCGCGAGCATCTCCTCGACGCTGTCGCCGCCGAACTTGTCGACCAGCGCCGCCGCCATCTCGAAGGCGACGACATGCTCGACGATCACGGAAGCGGCACTCACCGCACAGACGTCGCTCCGCTCGTAGGCCGCTTCCTCGGCCTGCTTCGTGCGGAGATTGACGCTCTCGAGCGGCTTGCGGAGCGTGCTGATCGGCTTCATCGCGGCCCGGATCACCAGCGGCTGTCCGTTGGTCATCCCCGCTTCGAGGCCGCCGGCGTTGTTCGTCGGGCGGGTGAAGCCGAGGTCGGTCTGATCGCGCCGGGCAGCGTCGTAGTGGATCGGGTCGTGGACCTGCGAGCCGCGCCGCTTGGCGGCCTCGAAGCCGAGCCCGATCTCGACTCCCTTGATCGCCTGCACGGCCATCACGGCCTGGGCGAGCCGCCCATCGAGCTTGCGATCCCACTGGGCGTGGGTGCCGAGGCCGATCGGCAGGCCGTCGACACGAACCTCGACCACGCCCCCGAGGGTGTCCCCCTCCTTGCCGACCCGGTCGATGAGTCCCGTCACCTCTTCGTCACGCTCGGGGTGGAGCGAGTAGATGGCGCTGGAATCCCGCAGTGCCCGCAGCTCGGGAAGGGTCCCCTCACGGGGCCCCAGTTCGATGCCGCCAAGCGAGGTCACCCAGCCGCCGACCTCGATTCCAAACGTGGCAAGGAGTTGGCGAGCGAGGGCTCCGGCCGCCACGCGAGCTGCAGTCTCACGGGCGCTAGCCCGTTCGAGCACCGCGCGAACGCTGCCGAGATGTTTGACGGCGCCGGGCAGGTCGGCATGCCCCGGCCGCGGACGATCGACGTCGTCGAGCCGTTCGAGCTTGGCGTCGCGATTGACGATCTCCATCGCCAACGGGCTGCCGAGCGTCGTGCCACGCCACAGCCCGGAGAGGAAGCGGACGCTGTCGGTCTCGATCCGCTGCCGTCCCCCGCGACCATAGCCCCCCTGTCGGCGCACGAGTTCGGCGTCGATCGCCGGGAGGTCGACGGCCAGCCCCGCCGGGAAACCATCAACGAGGGCGAGGAGGGCGGGGCCGTGCGATTCGCCGGCGGTCCAGTAGCGCAGCATGGGGCAGGGGAGGGGTTTGCGGTGGGGGAGCCCGCCAAGCGGGTCTGCGGGGAACGAGCCAGACTGGCGATTCTAGTTTCGCTTCGGCCGCATCCCTAGGGCATTGTTGGCCCGGAATCCCCCTCGACACCGCCGCCGAGCGCTCAAGCGACCCCCGCCTCGCGCTCAGGCCACCCCGATCGGGGACGAGCCGGTGAGCAGCCGGCAGGCTTCGAGGTATTTTTGCCGTGTTTTCAAGACGACGTCGGCGGGGAGCTGCGGCGGAGGGCTCGCCTTGTCCCAGCCGCTCGCCTCGAGCCAATCGCGGACGAATTGCTTGTCGAACGAATCGGGGACGCGTCCCCCGCCAACGGCCGCCGCCGGCCAAAACCGCGACGAATCGGGGGTCAGCACCTCGTCGACGAGGATCACGGTGCCGTCGGCAGCCCGGCCCCACTCGAACTTGGTGTCGGCAAGGACAATGCCCTTGGCGGCGGCATGGGCGGCTCCGCGCTTGAAGACATCGAGGCTTTTCGCCTTGAGCAAGCTCGCCAGTTCCGAGCCGATGCTCTCGGCCATGACGGCAAACGAGACATTCTCGTCGTGGCCGCTGGTGGCCTTCGTCGCTGGCGTGAAGATCGGTTCGGGAAGCTCGTCACCGGCGGAGAGCCCGGGCGGCAGCCTCTCGCCACAGACCGTGCCGCTGCGCCGGTACTCGGCCCAGCCACTCCCGGCGAGCCGGCCGCGGACGACACACTCAAATGGAATCACCTCGGCCGCTCGCACGAGCATCGATCGGCCACGGAGTGGCCCGAGGTCGACGCCCGCCGGCAGCCCCATCGCCTCGACATCGGTCGTGATCAGGTGGTGGGGCACCGGCCGGGGACCATTGAAAAGCCAGTCAAACCAGTGGCGCGAGATGGCCGTCAGCACGCGGCCCTTGTCGGGGATCGGCGTGGGGAGGATCCAGTCGAAGGCGCTGATCCGGTCGGTGGAGACGATCAGCATCCGCGCCTCGCCACCGGGCCGCTCTGGGGCGAGGCGGTAGCAGTCGCGGACCTTGCCGCGATGGACGGGGCCGAGAGGGAGATCGGTGCTGACGACGGCGGGGTGGGCGGAGGTGCTCATGGGAAAAGTTGTAGCATTCTGCTCAACAGAAGTCGCGCGACATCCGCGGCAGCGTTCCCTCGGCCGGGAGCCCCGCTTCACCACTGCCTGCCGTATCGTCCGACACGAGCCTCTCCATCCGTGTCGCCAGGAGGTGGACGACCCCGCCCCGGCGTTGCACGCGGGCCTCGATCACGACCGCCGCCGCCCGCCGCGAAAGCGCCTCGGCCTGCTGCCACACGTCCGGTCGGACGACGACATTCGCCGCGCCGGTCTCGTCCTCGATCGACAGGAAGATGATCCCGTGGGCCGTCGACGGCCGCTGCCTCGAGAGCACGATCCCCGCCACCGTCACGCGCCGCCCCTCCGGGGCATCGTGGGCCTCCGCCGTGGTCACAACCCCGCGCCGGTCAAGCCCCGCCCGGTCGAACTGGAGCGGATGGGCCTCGAGCGAGAGGCCCGACGTGCGGTAATCAGCGATCACCTCCTCGCGGGCACTCGTCGCCGGGAGTTCGACCTCCTCACCATCCTCGTCGTCGGTGAGGTCGTCCAGGAGCGGCTGGCTGCCGGGGCGTTCCCGATCCCGCAGCGCCTCCCACACCGCCCGCCGCCGGTCCATCCCCAGCGAAGCGAGGGCCCCGGCCCGCGCCAGGCTCAGAAGCGCCTCGCGGCCGAGCCGGGCGCGGCGGGCGAGATCCTCGACGGTGCCGAACAGGCCGTCGCGCCGCGCCGCCTCGATCCGCTCCCCCTCCGCCACGCCGAGGCCGTGCACCTGCTCGAGGCCCAAGCGAAGGCTTTGTGGCTTGCGAAGGCTTTGTGGTTTGCGAAGGCTCTGTGGCTCGCGGAGGCTCTGTGGCTCGCCGGGGCAGGGCCGCGTCCCCTCCGCCGCGCCGCGCGTCTGGCAACAGACGCGCGCATGCCAGCTGCTGGCATTCACGTCGACGGCCAACACCCCCACCCCGCGCTTCCGGACATCGCGCACGAGCTGGGCCGGCGCGTAAAACCCCATCGGCTGGCTCGCCAGGAGCGCCGCGGTGAAGGCCGCCGGATGATGGCACTTGAGCCATGCCGACACGTAGACAAGCAAGGCGAAGCTCGCCGCGTGCGACTCCGGGAATCCGTATTCGCCAAAGCCGCGGATCTGGGCAAACACCTGCTCGGCAAACTCCGCCGCGAGCCCGCGCGACGTCATCCCCTCGACGAGCCGGCGGTGAAACTCGTCGATCACCCCCGGCCGCCGCCAAGCCCCCATCGCCCGGCGGAGTTGATCGGCTTCCCCTGGCGTGAATCCGGCTGCCACCACCGCCAGCCGCATCGCCTGCTCCTGGAAGAGGGGAACGCCGAGGGTGTTTTCGAGGACGCCTTGGATCGCCTCGTTGGGGTAGCTCACCGGCTCCTCGCCGCAGCGCCTGCGCAGGTAGGGATGAACCATCCCCCCCTGGATCGGCCCCGGCCTCACGATCGCCACCTCGATGACCAGATCGTAGAAGCAGCGCGGCTTGAGCCTCGGCAGCATGCTCATCTGCGCCCGGCTCTCGATCTGGAACACGCCGACGGTGTCGGCCCGCGACACCATCTCATAGACGGCCGGATCCTCGGCCGGCACGGTGGCAAGCGACAGCCTCGGCCCCCCCGCCGCCTCGACCTCATCGAACGCCCGATGGATGGCGGTGAGCATCCCGAGCGCCAGGCAATCGACTTTCAGGATTCCCAGCTCGTCGAGATCGTCCTTGTCCCACTGGACGATCGAGCGGCCCGCCATCGTCGCTGGCTGGATCGGCACCAGGTCGCACAGATCGCCACGCGTCATCACCATGCCGCCGACGTGCTGGCCGAGATGGCGGGGGAAGCCGATCAGGTCGCCGACGAGGGCCGTCAGCCGCTGGCCGGTGTCGCCATCGGGATCGAGCCCCGCCTCGGCGAGCCGCTCCGGCAGTCGATCGACCCGGTCGCCGACATCGAGCACCTCGGCGATCCGTGCCACCCGGTCGAGCGACAGCCCGAGCGCCTTTCCCATGTCGCGCACGGCCGAGCGGAGGCGGTAGCAGATCACCTCGGCGGTCATCGCCGCGCGCGAGCGGCCGTAGGTGTCGTAGAGGTACTGGATCACCTCCTCGCGGCGGTGGTGTTCGAAGTCGATGTCGATGTCGGGGGCCTCGCGGCGTTCCCGGCTGATGAAGCGTTCGAAGAGAACCTGCATCCTGGCCGGGTCGACCGACGTGATCCCGAGGCAGTAGCAGATCGCCGAATTGGCCGCCGACCCGCGCCCCTGGCAGAGGATTCCACGGCGGCGCGCGAAGCGGACGATGTCGAAGACGGTGAGGAAGTAGGCCTCGTAGCCGAGCTCGGTGACGAGCGCAAGCTCGTGCTCGAGAAGGCCGCGGACCTTCTCGGGCACCCCGTCGGGATAGCGTTTCGCGGCTCCACGCCACACCGTCTCGGCGAGGTATCCCGCTGCCGTCGCGCCGGCCGGCACGACGGCGTCAGGGTATTCGTAGCGCAGTTCGTCGAGGGAAAAGGTGCAGGCCGCCGCCCATTCTACGGAGCGTTCGACGGCCCCTGGCAAGCTCGCGAACCGGGCCAGGAGCGTGGATTGCTCGTGGAGATGGCGCTCGCCGTTGGTGAGGAGGCGGGCGCGGACCTCCTCGATCGTGCCGCCATGACGGACCGCCGTGAGGGCATCGAGGAGGGGGAGCCGGGCGCGGATGTGGCAGCGGACGTCGCCGGCCGCCACGACGTCGACTCCCGCCCGCCGGCAGGCGCGGGCGAAGTGCTCGAGCCGCACCGTGTCATCCCCCTCGAGCGCCACCTCCGCCAGCCCGCAAACTCGCTCCCCAAACACCTCGCGCCACCCCGCCAGCCGCCGCCAATCTCCGTCCGCGGCCGCCAGCGGCACGCCGGCCCGCAGGCCCGCCGCATGGGCCGCAACAGAAGCGAGCGAGAGCCGGCAGCTGACCGGGCCGCGATCGTTCCCGTCTTCCGCGATCGCGCTGGCAGCCGCTGTGCCATCTCGCTGCTCCTGCCCGCTCCCCGCCGGAATCCCGCCGTAGCCGATTGAGAGGAGGCGGCAGAGGTTTGAGTAGCCGGCCCGGTTTTCCGCCCATACCACGAGGACGTGGCCATCGACGGATGTGAGCGTGGCCCCGACGATGAGCGGGATGCCGACCTCCTTCGCGGCCCCGTGCGCCCGGACGATGCCGGCGAGCGTCGTGTGATCGGTGATCGCGATCCCGGCATATCCGAGGGCGTGGGCGGTGCGGACGAGCTCCTCCGGATGGGAGGCGCCCTGGAGGAAGGAGAAGTTGCTCGTGACATGGAGCTCGGCGTAGCGGGGGGGCTCGCGCGCGCCCCAGGGGCTGACCCCCGGGCTTGCGATGCCCTGACTTGTGATCACAGGTCGCGACGACGGCATGACAGCGCCTCCTTCGACGTATTCCCTCCATGGCCGCGCCGTTCAGGCGAAGATGCCATGGACAAACCAGTCCCCGTTCCGCACCTGCCGGAAGATCCACAACCGCAGGACATCCTCGACGCTCCCTGACCCGTCACCGCCGTCGTCCCGCTGTCCGTCGCCCCCCTCGACCACCGCCTCGACGAGAAAATAATCCCGGCGCACCCAGGGGCCGCGCCACCACGCCGTCTCGATCCGCTCCGGCCCCTGGGCACAGAGCACCCGATGGACCAGCGACTGGTAGCGGAAGCGGACAGGCACTCCGGCCGCCGCCCGGCGCTCCGGCGGCTCACGGTCTGCTCCCCGCAGGAGTGGCTCCAGGCGCAGGGGACGGGGAAACATCCAAAACGGCCTCCGCTCCGGGGCGGGGCAGGGGCCTGACTGGCTCGCGGCGCTGCGCGACGCTCCCTTGGCAGGGCTGGCGCGGTCGTCTGACGGCGATCTGGTGATGCGTCCGGGCGATCGCGTCCTCTGCCCCGGCGGGACCGCCATCCAGGCATGCTCCGGCTGGGCGTCGGCCACAGAGCGTGGCTCGTAGACCGCCGCCCGGCCGAGCCTCCCCGCCAGGCGCTCGAGCAGCATGGCGACCTCCCCGTCCCCCGCCTCCTCCGCCTCGCCAAACAGCATCCGCTGCCGGCTGCCGACCTCACCGGCGGCCACGACCTCGATCGAAACCCCATCGATCTCCTTCGGCAGCTGCATACGCGACATCCGCAGCCGGATCAGCTCCGCCAGATGGGCGACGGTCACGCTCGGGCGGAAGAGCCCGACATCGACAACGACCGGGGCGCTGGTGGCCGTGGATCGCCCCGCCGGCCCGGTCGCCGCATCGGCGCCGGCCGAGCCGGTGCGTTCGAGCCGCGCCGGTTCGAGTCTCACCCGCTCGAGTCTCACCCGCTCGAGTCTCACCCGCTCGAGTCTCACTTGGAGCGCCGTCACGCCCCGCCCCGCGGCGGAAAGGGGCCGGACACACGCTTCGAGGAGCGGGCGGAGGCATTGGGCGAACTGCTCCTCCGAGGTGCCGCGGAGCGAGAGGGGGAAATCGAAGGCGTGGCTGGCCTGCGGCAGCTCCCCCCCCGGCAACGGTTCGAGCGGCTCGGCCCGCTCTCCTGTGAGCTCCGCCAGCCGGCGCACGAGCAACGGGCCGAAGCGCGACGCCAGGCTCTTGCGCGGCAGCCGCAATACCCCACCGATCGAATCGATCCCCACTTCGCAGAGCTTCTGGAGCGTGCCGCCATCCAACCGCAGCCCTGTGGCCGGCAACGCATCGATCAGGCCCTGCGGGGGACGCCCCGCGACATCCTGCGGACGCCCTGCGACATCCTGCGGACGCCCCGCGACATCCTGCGTCGCCTGCCCCGCAGTGGGCGCCTCCGCCGGCGATCGCGCCGGGGGGAGCCGATGCCCTCCCGGCGCCACCACCACGCTCCGCCGCCGGCCGCGTGGCGCCGGCTCACCGGCCAGCGCCGCCAGCCGATCGACATGGTGGGCGGCGGCCCAAGCGGCTCCGGGGGTGTCGGCGATCGCCCCGCGGGCATGGAGGCCGCGCGCGGCGAGCGTCCATACGGCCGTGCGCGCAAGTCTCTCTTCGCCGCCGAAAAAGCCTGCCGTGGCCGTGACATCGAGATGGAGGCACTCCGGCCGTTGGCACGGGTCTGAGCCGCTTCCCTCCACCGCCACCGCCGGCGTGAAGCGCCGACACCAGC
>CAMCCR010000038.1 GCA_945873085.1 Candidatus Kuenenia stuttgartensis
ATGTAGACCAAGCGGCTGTTCTTGTAGCCGCTGGTGCGGAGCTCGTTGACCGGATAGCTCCCCCCCCGCGACGCCGACACGGCCACGATCATTGCCGGCTTGTGGCCGACTTCCTTCGGGCCCGCAAACAGGAGCAGGTTCTTGAGGCCCGGGGGCACCATCCCGCCCCATTCCGGCGCGATGATCACAAACCCGTCGGCCCGGCGCATCCGGTCCCGGTAGGGCTTCCAGAGCGCGGAAAGCGCGCTGTCTCCTTGCCAGACGCTCTCGTCCCAGAGGGGGAGCGGATTGCCGGCCAGATCGATCGTGTCGACGGTCGCGGAAGGATCGATGCGGGCCAGGTCGCTGGCGATGTAGGCCCCAACGCGGCTCGACTGGCTCTCTTTGCGGTGACTGCCGACGACGATGGCGATCTGCATGGTGGCTCCTCGCGGGGGAGAGAGAAACGATCGGAACAGACGGTGGAAAACGAGGCGAATGAAATCTCGCAGCGTAACAGATCCCGTCGGGTGGGCCGCAGGCGGGGAGTGATCAAGATGCGCGGGAGGGCGACCGCCCTTTCGCACCACGGCGGCTTCTCGACATCGGTGGGGGGTCGGCCAGTCCGGCGACGGATTGACAAAAGTTTTGCCGAAAGAAGGCGGCCGGGGCCGTTTCCGTGTATGATGAAGGACATCTGGAATGCAGTTCCCCTTTTGGGGGCCGCGTCGCACCGGTTCGCTAGCCTGAATCGCCTTAAAAAAGCTCTCTGGCCCGCGACTCAATCGGTCGGCCCGGTGCCTTGAGTTCTCGTCATCCCGGCTTGGTGGGCCACCACGTTGGCCATTGGCTTATCGCAGCCCGAAACTTTCTTCGGGCTGCTGGGACGATCCTCGAGAACGAAACGCGACATGGCAAAGAAACTGTACGTTGGCAATCTGAATTACAAGGTCACCAACTCATCCCTGGAAGGTTTGTTCACCGAATTCGGCACTGTCCGCTCGGCTCAGGTGGTGATGGATCGTGAGACCGGCGGGAGCAAGGGCTTCGGCTTCGTGGAAATGGCTGATGATCAGGCCGCTCAGGCCGCGATCCAGGCGCTCCACGACCGCGATGTCGACGGGCGTCGTCTCGTCGTCAACGAAGCGCGTCCGCGCGAAGAGCGTCCGGGTGGGTTCGGCGGCGGTGGCCGTCGTTAATCCAGGCTCTGATCAACGGTGAGCGTCGGTGGGGGACGGTCTCTGGACCGTTCCCCCCGACGCTCCTATTGATCGTTTCTCGCTGCACCCGTCCATCCCGCACCACTTTAAGAGGGCTCCCATGTCTCACAAGAAGCCCATCCCGCCCGTGGCTGCAGGTGCAGCGCCGCGTCCTCGGTGCCCGGTCTGCGGCATGGCGACCTACTCTCGCAGCGGCACGCACCCGCAGTGCATGCAGACCAGCCACGATCGCCTCCTCCGCCAGGCGAACAAGCCGCCGGTCGTGCCCCCGGCCGCCGGAGTCTGACGACCGGCTTGCCGCTTTCTTTTTCCCTTCCGTGGGGATTGGTGCGCGAGAGCGGCAGCGGGCAGTGTCGCGCTTGCTGACGCCTTTCTTGATCGCACGCGGACGGTCGCACTCGGACGGACAGCGTTTCCGGCGGCGTCGTAGTCAGCGATGCAACCCTCGGGCATCCTCGATGTCAGCGGCGGGCAAGTCGCCGGCTGCGATCGCTTCCGTGAGCCGCTTGTGGTCGCTGGCTACGAAGTGGGACTCGGCGACCGAGAACACCTCCACGGCGTCGGCAAACGCCTTTCCCTCGCCGAGATAGGCGCACCAGCCGATGCCACTCAAGACACTCCCGTTGAGCCTCCGCCATCCGCGCCGTGAACGTTGGCGGGTGCAGTCCCCTGTGGCAGCTTCGAGGCCGCCCGTGTCCCGTCGCCGGACGTTCGCCTCGGGCATCCATGCCCTCGGCTCTCTCCGCGCCGCTGGCGCTTTCGCCCTCCTCTCCTGCGCTTACCGGCTACGCCGGCTCCCGGAACACGGGCGACCCCTCGCCAGCGGCGTGCTCACTTACTGGGAAGATCCCAGACGGCCGAGTATTTGTCTGGGTTCACCATCGCGTCGACGGAGCGGGAGAGGAGCACGAGGCTCGGACCGTCTTTGGGGTGGTCGTTGACGAGCTGCCCGAGGATCCGTGTCGCGTTGGCGAACTGGCCCGATTCGAAGGCCGCCAGACCCTCGTCGTAGCGATCGAAGAGCTCACGGCGGCGCGGGTCGTCGCCTGGATTGAGCTCGTGGAGCTCGACCGGCTTGTCGATGTTGATAACACGCACCGAACAGAGCCGCCGCGTCAGGAAGCCCTTCTGAAGCTCGTCGCGCGTGTCGCCGGTGATGATCGCGTCGACCTTGAAGAACTTTGTCGTCCCCCGCACCCGGCTGGCGAGATTGACGACATTCCCGAGCGGCCCGTATTTGAACTTCATCGTCGAGCCGGTGTTCCCCACCCGGGCGTTGCCGGAGTTGACCCCGATGCTGTAGGTCGTCTTTGTGTGGATGCGCCCGAACCAGCGCTCGTTGATCGTCTCCTGGGCGTCGAGCATCGCCTTCGCCGCCCGACAGGCACGCTCGGCATGGTCTTCCTGGGCCGTCGGGGCGCCCCACATCGCCATCAATTCGTCGCCGACGTAATCGACGAGCACCCCCTCCGTCTCCACCACCTTGCTCGACAGCTCCGTGAGGACGTCGCTGATCCACTCCATCGTCATCGCCGTTCCCACCTTCTCCGCGACGCTGCTAAAACCGACGATGTCGCAGAACAGGACCGAGACGGCCGCGTCGCGCCCCGTGAGGAGATCGGGCTGCGATTCAAGCTGGGCGGCGAGCTTGGGGGTGAAGAATTGCGCGAACTTCACCTTCTCGGCGATCGCCTTCTCCTTCTCCTTGACGCGCGCCAGGCCCGTCGCCAGTCCGCAGGCGAGCGTTTCGACGAGGAGGGCTTCGAGTGGCGAGATGTCTCTTCCCTCCGCTCCGCCGAAGCCGCGCGAACGGTGGCCGTAGAGAGCGCCGATGACGTTGCCATCATGGCCGTCGACAATCGGCGAAGCGACGTAGGCCTCGATGCGGACCTGGCTCACCGCGATGTCCCCACCGGCCTGCGGACGGCTCCGCAGCGTCTGCTTCAGGACGCGGACACTCTCGAGCACCGACTGGCTGTGGGGCACGGCTCCGGGCTGGGCCCGCTTTGCCACCGAGGCCCAGCGGCCGTCGCGATAGAGAAATACCTCGCCGACGTCGAGCTGGACGAGGCTGCAGACCGCCTCGGCCGCCTTGTCGAAGAATTGATCGGAGTCGGAGGCGCTCTGGAGGACCGCGATCACGTATTTCCACCACTCGACGAGCTGGTGGACCGATGATTCCTCCATCGCAGCGAGCACGTCCCCAAGCGGCTGCTTCCCCGCCCCAACCGGGGCCGAGTCGACAAACAGCGTCGAGTGCTCGAGCGGGACGAGCGTGTCGTTGATCGTCGGCGGGGGGGCCACCGGCGGGGCGGTGCCCGCAGCGGCATCGGCGAGGTTCACCTGGAGCCGGTGGCGATCGAGGGCGATCTCGAGGTGCACCGGGAGTTTCCGCTCGACGGTCGTCCCCGGGAGGAGCCGGGAACGGTCGTTGCGGAAGTGGACGACGATCTCCTTGCTGACGTTCCCCACTTCGACGCTCCCCGCGCCGAGTGGGCGGACAAGGAGTTGGTGGCGGGAGATGGCCGTCTCCCCCGGGTCTGCGATCGGAAACCGGGTCGTGCCGTCGGGCTGGACCAGCGGGGTGCCAAGGGTCTCGGGGGGCGTCACCGTCGGAGAGGGGTCGACACGGCCGATGTCGATCGGCCCGGAGGCCACTGCGGTGGAGAGCCGGGTTTCACCGAGGAAGACGTCGACGCGGACTTGGGCTGGCATGGTCGGGCCCTGAAGCATCGGCCGAAGACGGGGCGGGAGCGGGTCGCGGCCTCACTGTCGGCCGTTTGGCTCCGACTGTCAAGCAAGGAACCCCCCCTGGCGGAGGAGGGAATCTCTCATTGACTGTTCTCCCCGTCGAATCACATCATGAGGCCGTCACCAGGGAAGGTGTGCCGCTGCTCTTGGGCAGTGTCCCGGCCGACGGAGCCCGAGGCATGGAACGTGTCTGTTCGAACTGGTCGGGATTCGCCGTCGCGGCGCTTTTGGTGTGCCTCGCCGCGGCCGTCGGGACGACTGTCCTCGCCGACAAGCCGGGGCGGACCAATGCCTTTGCCGACCAGCCGCCGCGCACCGAGGTGACAGCGGCCCCCGTTGCCGACACGCCCGCCGCCGATCCGCCAGGGCCCGCACCGAAGCGGGCGCCGCCCGTTGTCGGGAACGACCCGGCTAATCCGTTTCCACTTCCGGAGCACCTTCTGGGGATCGATCTGACGAAGCAGACCAGGGTGGAGGCTGACCGAAAGAGCCACGGCTGTGTCGCCTGCCACGCCGGCGTGGGGGACATGCACCGCAGCCCCGACGTACGGATCGGCTGCACCGACTGCCACGGCGGCAATGCCGACGCGCTCACGAAGCAGCGGGCCCACATCCATCCCTGTGAGGCCGAGTCGTGGCCCGGGTCAGCCAATCCGATCCGCTCCTACACGCTTCTCAACCACGAGACCCCGGAGTTCATCCGCTTTGTCAACCCGGGCGACCTGCGGGTGGCGCACATCAGCTGCGGCGGATGCCACTCTTCCGAGGTCCTCCAGGTGCGCAAAAGCATGATGACCCACGGCTGCATGCTCTGGAACGCCGCCCTCTACAACAACGGCGCGATCCCCAACAAGCACGCCGCCTACGGCGAGAGCTACAGCATGGACGGCGTCGGCCAGCGGTTGCAGAACGTGCCGCCGCCGACGCCCGAGCAACTCGACTTCAAGGGGATGGTCCGCTACCTCGATCCCCTGCCGCGCTTCGAGCGGATGCAGCCGGGGAACATCCTGCGGATCTTCGAACGCGGCGGGCGCTTCCGGGCCGACACCGGCAACCCCGAGCGGCTCGAGGAGCCGGGGCGGCCGCGGACGCGGCTGGGGACGAGGGGGCTGGGAACGGAAAACCGGACCGATCCGGTGTTCGTGAGCCTCACGAAGACGCGCCTCCTCGATCCGACGCTCAACTTCCTCGGCACCAACGACCATCCCGGCGACTACCGCTCGAGCGGCTGCACCGGCTGCCATGTGATCTACGCCAACGATCGCTCCCCTGTCCATTCCGGGCCGTATGCGAAGTTCGGAAACCGCGGCGAGAGCTTCTCGGTCGATCCGATGATCCCGCGCGGGGAGAGCGGCCATCCGATCGAGCACCGCTTCGCCCCCGGGAGCGGAATCCCCACGAGCCAGTGCATCGTCTGCCACATCCACCCCGGCACGACGGTGATGAACAGCTACATCGGCTACATGTGGTGGGACGAGGAATCGGACAGCGATCTGATCTACCCACACGAGCAGCGCTATCCGACCTCGGAGGAGATGGTCAACATCGCGTTTTCCAATCCGAACGAGTCGGCGGCGAAGAACCGGCTCTCCGATCCGGAGTTTCTCGCCAACCTCACCGATCTCAACGACCGCACGAAGCACACGCAGTTTGCCGATTTCCATGGCCACGGGTGGGCCTATCGGGCCGTCTTCAAGCACGACCGCCGGGGGATGATGCTCGACCACCGCGGTGAGCCGGTCGCCGATGCCGGCAATGCCGCGCTGCGGGCGGCGGTGTCGATGCCGGAGCGGATCAAGGAGGTCTACCGCGGCGCGGCAGGAAAGTCGCGGGAGGAAGTCCGCGCCGAGGAGGAGAAGGTCGCCGCCGAGCGCGACGGGCTCCCCGTCCATCTCCTCGACATCCACATGGAGAAGGGGATGCACTGCGTCGACTGCCACTTCGTCCAAGACGCCCACGGCAACACCCGGCTCTACGGCGAGGTCCGCGCGGCGATCGAGATCGGCTGCATCGATTGCCACGGCACCGTCGACCGGATCGCCAGCCTGCGGACGAGCGGACCGGCCTCCGACACCTCGAGCCCCGAGGGGGGGCGCGATCTCCGCAATCTGCGCACGCCCTCCGGCAAGCGCCGGTTCGTCGTTCAGGGGGACCGGATCTTCCAAAACTCGATGGTCGAGGAGGGACTGACCTGGGAGATCAAGCAGACGAAGGCGACGGTCGATCCGAAGAGCGATCACTACAACGCCCTCTCCGCCTTCGCCAAGACCGTCCGGATGGCGGAGGACGGGGCGATGGAGTGGGGGGGCAGCGCCCGCTCCGATCGCTGCGCTCATTCCAACGAGAACATGAGCTGCATCGCCTGCCACAGCGCCTGGAACCCGAGCTGCTTCGGCTGCCACCTGCCGCAGCGGGCCAACAAGAAGGCTCCGGCGCTCCACAACGAGGGGGACGTGTCGCGGAACCTCGTCGCCTACAACTTCCAGACGCTGCGCGACGACGTCTTCATGCTCGCTCGCGACGGCAACGCCACCGGAAACCGGGTCGGCCCGTCGCGCTCGAGCTGCGCGATCCACGTCGGCTCTTACAACGCGAGCCGGGAGTCGATCTATGTCCAGCAGCAGACGATCTCAGCGGAGGGGTTCAGCGGCATCGCCTTCAGCACGAACGTCCCCCACACCGTTCGCGGCGGGCCCGTCCGCCCCGCTGGCGACCGGCGCGAGTCCCCCGGCGCCAGTGGCACGCACGAGACGAAGATGTGCACCGATTGCCACGTCGCCAAGACCGAGGACAACAACGCCATCATGGCGCAGCTCCTCATGCAGGGAACGAACTACACCAACTTCATCGGCCGCTACACGTGGGTCGGCCTCGGCGACGGGGGCTTCGCCGGCGTCGCGGTGACCGAGCAGCAGGAGCCGCAGGCCGTCCTCGGCAGCTCTCTCCACCAGATCGCCTTCCCTGACGATTTCGCCAAGCACGTCGCCGCCGACGGCGCCCTCGGCGTCGCCCATCGTCACGCCGCCGGCGACATCGGGGGGCGGCTGCTCAACCCCTTCAAGCAGCGCGAGGTGCTCCAGGTGCAGTCCCGCGGTGAGTATCTCTACGCCGCCTGCGGCTCCGACGGCTTGCGCGTCTACGACATCGCTTTCATCGACAACAAGGGTTTCTCGCAGCGGATCACGACGGCGCCGGTGTCCCCGCTCGGGCAGCAGTTCTACGTCAAGACGACCTACGCCACCGGCGTGGCCGCCCCGACGACGCTCGCCCCAGATCCGACGCGGACTCACGATCCCGCCAACCACGAGGGGAGCGTTCACGAGATGTACGCCTACCTCTATGTCACCGATCTCGAGGAGGGGCTCGTCCTCGTCGGGGCGGGGACGCTCCTCGACGGCAATCCGCTCAACAACTTCCTCGAGCGCGCCGTGACCTTCAATCCCGGCGGGATTCTCCGGGGAGCCCGCAGCATCACGATTGCCGGGACACACGCCTGGATCTGCTGCGATGCCGGTGTCGTCGTCGTCTCGCTCGACAAGCCGAAGTGCCCGGAGGTGGTGGCCGTCATCGCCAGCCCGGATGTCGTCGCGCCGCGCTCGGTGGCGATCCAGTTCCGGCATGCGTTCATCTGCGATGCCGAGGGGTTGAAGACACTCGACATCAGCGACCCCGCGGCGCCCGTCCCCCTAGCTACGGTGCCGCTCGAGCAGGCCAATTCGGTCTACGTGGCGCGGACGTACGCCTACGTCGCCGGTGGGCCGCAGGGGCTCGTGATCGTCGACGTCACCCGCCCCGGCGAGCCGTTCGTCGATCAGTGCTTCGACGGCGGTGGTTTGATCAACGATGCCCGCGACGTGAAGCTCGGGATCACGTACGTCAGCGAGTTCGCCTATGTCGCCGACGGGATCAACGGGCTGCGCGTCGTGCAGTTGACTTCCCCGGAGACGCCGGGGAACGTCGGCTTCAGCCCCCGTCCGACACCGCAGCTGGTCGCCACCTGGCCGGTTTCCGGGAAGGGGGTGGCGCTGTCGATCTCCGAGGGAATCGACCGAGACCGAGCCGTCGACGAATCGGGAAACCAGATCTCCGTCTTCGGCCGGATCGGCGCCCGGCCGTTCAACCGGGCCGAGCAGGAGCGGATGTACAAGCGCGACGGGAAGGTGTGGAAGGTGAGCGACGACCCGTTCGACGCCGAGCTCTACCGGATCAAGCCCTGACGACGGGGTGATTCCGGGGCTGCGGCCGGTTCACCGCGCCGCTGTCGGCGCCGGGAGGATGAAGGCGGCGCGGACGGCGCGGATGTCGGGGGTAGCCGTCGGCGCCGGGCGATGGCTGCCGGGGGACATGCCTGCGGGGTCGAGGCCGAGGATCGCAGCGATCCGGTCGCAAGCGTCCCGCCGCTCGTCGGCGCCCCAGGTGGGGCTCGTGGCGAGAGCGGGGAGGAGGGCCGCGGCCACGACCCGCGCAGCGTCGATGTCGTCGGCCGCCGCGCCAGCCGACGCGAGCGCCTCGATGGCGGCCCGATCCCCAGCCTCGTCGCCGGGGGCGCGGCCGGGGGTAAGTGTGGCGATCGCGGCATCGATCCCGGCAAGCGGCCCCTTGGCGGCGACGACCACGCGCCGGGGCGAGCCGAAGGGGACCGCGTCAAACTCCGCTAGGAGGGGCGTGAGGAGGTCGTCGACCGCCGGCTGATCCGGGGTCGATCGGAGGGCGGCGCCGGCCAGCCCCAGCGGCCAGCGCGGCAGCGTCGGCCGCCCCGGGACGTGGCGCCGGTATCCCAGCGCCTGCCGTTCGCTCGGGAGGATCAGTGCATGGTGGCAAGCGCGGCAGTCGTGGAGGGAGAGCTCCGGCCAGGAGACCTGCGGCGTTTCCCCCTCGGCCACCGCGGCGAGGTCGGCGGCGAGGCGCACCGATTGCCGGAGGACGCCGAGCCCCTCGATGAGCGAGCGGTCGATCGGACCGGCCGCCTCGGTGCGGTAGCCGGCTGCCGCCGCCTCGGCACGGACCTGCTCCGGCTTGGCCTCGATCCGGCGCCAGTGGGGTCCGAGCGCTGCCGAGAACGACTCCACCTCGAACGGGCGCAGGGGGGGATGCCCGGCGGCGTACATCGCGTGCGTCACCAGCCGCCCGGAGCCGATGTCGCCGACATGGCAAGCGGCACAGTTGGCCGCCTTCACGGAGGGGCTGCGCAGATCGTGCATCCCGAAGGACGACTTCTTTTCAGTGGGGAGGAAGCGCCATTCCTTCGCGGCATGGGGCTCGAGGTACGCCGACGACGCGCCGTGGCAGGTCTCGCAGCTGATGCCGGCGTGGAGGAGGGGCGTCTCTTCCGTGACCGCCGGCTCCGCGGAGGAATGCGAATGGCAGGCGACGCAGGCGCGCGTCCGCCGCGCCTCGATCCCGAGGACGCGCTCGATCGCCGCGGTCCGCTCGTTCGTCGGGGTGAGGGCGAGGTGGGCCCGGCTGTGGGCGTCCTCACGCCAGTGGAGCGTCGTCGCCGGTCCCGTCCACTCCCCCTGCTCGGAGCGGTGGCAACGGACGCACGTCTCGGTCCCCTTGAAGGTTGCAGTGACCGTCGCGCTTGTCGCCCCGGTCGCGGGAGCGGCTGTCGGCGGCGGCGGGAGATCCTCGGCCCGGCCGACGCTCCTCTGCAACGGCCCGGCAACGGGAGCGGCAAGAAGGAGCACGAAGGCGGCCAGCGCGCCGGGGCGGGGAAGCGCAGTGGGGAGTCGGCGGGGACGATGGCCCATCGATCGAAGTGCTCCGGCCCGGTCGGGGGGGATCGTCATGGTACGGTCGCGCGGAGGCGTTTGAAATCAGACCGCCGCAGCGTCGGCGGGGTCTCCTGCCGCGGCGGATAGCGGAGCGATTCCCGCAGGCCCTCCAGGTGCCGATCGACGTCGTTGCGCTCGGTGTTTCCCAGCTGGGCCGGCCCGCCGTCGAGGACCGCCTCGAGGGCAAGCACGCTCTGGACGGCCGCCTCCCACGAGCCGATCCCCGGGCCCCCCTCGGCGACGAGGGCCTCGATCTTCGTGGCGACGTCGTCGAGGTCGACCTCGTCGAGGGCTTCAAGGGCCTCGGCCCGCCGTGCGGCGGCCCCCGCCAGCGCACGGGCCTGAAGGCGGACCCGGCCACGCCGCGTCTGGTCGGCCGGCCCCCAGTGGCGCTCGAGGAGCCGCCGCAGATCGGCCAGACCCGCGTCGAGATCCCCGTCGGCCGAGTTCCCGGAGAGGAGCGCTCCCCCGGCTTGAGTCCACGGCTGCCAGGCGGGCGTGCCGATGGCCGACCAGCCGGGCCTCACGGCGTCGACGGACGGCGGGGCGACACTGGCGATCGAGCGGTGGCATCCCTGGCAGTCAAACTCGGCAAACTCCGGCCACCGGCCGCCGGGGACGGCGCTCGTCGCCCGGGCCGGCGGATCGCTGACGCGGGCCTCGAGGAGGCGCGCCGTTGCGGCGAGGGTCGCGGCCTGTCCGACCGCCCACGACCGCGCCTTGAAGTCGGTGCCGACCTCGGCCCGCCCGGCCGGTCTCCAGTGGCGCGGGTAGCGCTTCTGGTAGGCGGCAAACTCGAACACGAGCCGCGGATGCCCGGCGGCGATGAGGGCGTGGTCGACATCGTGCTCCGCATCGCCGACATGGCAGCGCGTGCAATTGTTCACCCGGTCGAGCGGCGTGGAGAGATCGCGGTAGCCGAGCGCGGCCCGCTCCTCCCGGCCCATCCGCTTCCAGGCGTCGAGGGTGTGCTCCGAGCCCCACGCCGTCGGATTGCCGTGACAGGAGGCGCAGCCGACGCCGTCGGCGACGAGGTCGTCGGGGAGCGGTGTCGGCGAGAGATCAGCCATCGAATGGCAGACGAGGCAGCGGTGCGCTTGATGGGCCGGGCCGATTCCCAGCAACTCCGCCATCCGCCGCGAGCGCCCCGAGTGGAGCACTTCGGACGCGCGGGCGTGGGGATCGCGCTCCATCCAGAGCGTGGCGGCGAAGGTTGAGACGGCGTGGTTGGTGCCCTTCGGGCCGCCGTGGCAGCTCGAGGCACTGCACGAGGCAACACCGAGCCGCGAGGGCATCGCTCCCCCCGGCATCGACTCGTCGACCGGGCCGGTGGGACAGACCTCGCCTTCCCCCCGGCTTTCCAGCGGGCAGGGGGGCTCGAGATGGCAAGGGGGTTCAGGCGTGGCCGTCCGGGCGAGCTCCATCCCGGCGGCGAAGAGCACGAAGCCCATCGCCGCCAACCCGCCCCAGCCGGTCTGCTCCTGTCGACGCATGGGCTCGTCCCCTCGGGGAGGATTTTCGGCCGGATTGGTACGGGGGCTGGAGGAGCCGCCGGCGGGGGGGTGCAGCTTCCGCCGCTTCGCCCACTTCCAAGGGAGCGGCCATTCGCAACCGGAGGGCAAGGATCGTCGAATCCCCCTTCCGTTCCCTCGTTGGAGGGTGTGGGCAAGTGGGGTACCATTGGCGGCCCCGGGAAGCGGTGCGGAGCGTGACGGCGCTGCGGCGGGTGGGTCGATCGTTGGCCCAGGATCGTGGGGAGACTTCGCGTGCGCATTGGTGGCAAGACGTGGCATCGGGACCTCCCGTGGATTGTCGCCATGGTCCTGCTCGCGGTCGTGGCCTCCGGCTTCTATCTCGCCGAGTATCTCGCCGCTGGCCGGCTCCCCGGGGGGAGCAGCCGGACAGGCTTCGTGTGCGGGGTGATTGCCGGGTTGATCGTCGTCTTCGAGCTCCTCCTGTGGCCACGGCGGCGGGTGCGGTCGTGGCGGCTCGGCTCGGCGCAGGCCTGGCTGCGGGCCCATGTCTGGCTCGGGCTCCTCGCCCTCCCGCTGGCCCTCATGCACGCCCGGTTGCTGTTCATTGGGGGCTGGCTCAATTGGGCCCTGATGGCACTGTTCCTCGCCGTCATCTTCAGTGGGATCTGGGGGCTGGCGGTCCAGCAGTGGATCCCCGGCTGGATGCTCGAGCAGGTGCCCGCCGAGACGATCTACGAGCAGATCGATCATGTCGCGGCCCAGCATTGCCGTGAGGCCGAGCGGCTCGTGCGGGGGATGTGTGTCGCCGATCCTGCGGAGCACGGCACGGAGCACGGTGGTGACGAAACCTCGGCCGACCCCGACGATCATGCCGTCATCACGGGACTCCGTTCGATGACCGGGATCCAGGGGAAGGTGCTCCAGGTCGTCCAGATTCATGCGATCATCCCCGGCACGGCGGCGGTCCGGCGGATGTTCTTCGACGAGGTGAAGCCCTATCTTCTGGGGGGCCGCTGGTCGGGCTCGAGCCTAGCCTCGCGGACGACGTCGGTGCGTCTCTTCGCCGCCATCCGTGGCTCGGCGCCGACCGAGGCTGAGGTCGTCATCGACCATCTCGAACGGGCCTGCGACATTCGCCGCCAGTTCGACCTCCAGGCCCGGCTCCATGGCTGGCTCCATGGCTGGCTCCTCGTCCACGTTCCCCTCTCGGTTGCGTTGGGAGTGCTCCTCGCGATGCACGTTCCCGTCGCGCTTTGGTACTGGTGACGCATGGCTGGCCCCGATCCCTCACCGTCGACCACCCCGGAGACCTCCCGCGGGCACGCCTCCCGGATCGACCGGTTGTACTACACCCGCCCCGCGCCGCTCCTCCGGGGGCGGCGGTGGCTGATGTTCCTCGCCTTCGTGGCCGCGCTCGGTTGGGCGGGCTGGGCCCTCACTGACAAGTCCCACCAAATCGCCCCAGGGGCCGTCGTGGCGGCGCATGCCACCTGGGAGAACGACTGCCAGGCGTGTCACGTCCCCCTCTCGCCGATCCGCGAGGGTGGCTGGCAGGAGAAGGTCTTCGCCGGGAGCGCGCCCCATCCGGCGAAGTGCGAGAAGTGCCACGCGCTGGCCTCTCACAGCCCACGGCAGGTGCCGGCGGAGGTCGGTTCCTGCTCCTCCTGTCATGTCGATCACCGCGGCCGTGAGGCCGACATCAGCCGGGTCGCCGATACGACCTGCACCGCCTGCCACGGCGACATCGGTGCCCACTCCATCGCTGCCGCGGGGGAGCCGAAACCCGTCCTCCCCTCCGTCACCCGCTTCGATGCCGATCACCATCCACCGTTTCAGTCGCTCGCCGCCGATCCGGGGCGGGTGAAGTTTTCCCACGGCCGGCATATGCGCGCCGGGCTGACGCTCGGCGCCGGCAACGGCGCCGACAAGGTGGCCTGGACCTATGCCCGCCTCCCCGCCGCCGACCGCGCCCGCTACGTTCCGGCCGGCGTCTCGGAGACCGATCTTGTCCAGCTGGACTGCGCTGCCTGCCATCAGTTCGCGTCCGACATCCCGCCCGACGTACTCCTCGGGGATCTCCGCCCCGTCAGCGCCCTCCTCGCCGGCCGGGCCCCCGGCGCGATCGCCCTGCCGGTGGAGTTCGAACGCCACTGCAGCGCCTGCCACCAACTCCCCGCCGACGCCAGTGCCAGCGCGGAGACCGCAACGGCTGCGGAAACTGGAGTCGCGGCAACCAGTGTGGCTCCGGAGACGAGTGCCGCTTCCCAACTCCCCCACGGCCTCGATGCCGGCGCCATCCGCCGTTTCCTCGAGTCCCGCGCCGTCGCGGCGCTGGACGCTCCCCCCGGTGGCGCTCCGCCGGGCGAGCGCCCCTTCCCGGTGGCGCACATCCCCGAGCCCCCGCGCGATGCGACGAGCCTCGACGAACTCCGGGCGGGGGTCGACGCCCGCCGGTTGTTCGTCCGCGGGGTGTGTGAGAAGTGCCATCAGGTCGATCCGGTCACCCTCGCCGCCGACGGGAGCCTCGTCGCGGCGATCTCCGGCGACCGCGCGCCCGAGGAGGGATGGTTCGGGGTCGGGCCCAGCAGGATCAAGATGGTGTGGTTGGAGAAGGCCCGCTTCGATCACTCCGCCCATCGATCGTGGTCGTGCCGCGAGTGCCATGCCGGCGCCTATCCTCCGGCGATGCCGCCGGCGGATGTCCTCGCCTCCTCACCGCTCGATCACGGCCAGGTGCTGATTGCCGGGAAGGAGTCGTGCCTCGGGTGCCATGCCCCGCGCCAGCGCGAGGGCGTCTCGGGGCGCGAGTTCGGCGGCGCCCGCTTCGATTGCGTCGAGTGCCATGGCTACCACGGCCACGGGCATCTCCCCCCGCTCCCCGTGGCGCCGTGAGGGCCCCCGCCGTGACGCGCCTCGTTACCGCCGCCGTGGTGTTCGCCCTCTTCGCCGGGGTCACGCTCCTCCTCCTCCGGCCGCGCGATACGCGGGTCGCGCCGGTTGGCCCCTACGAGCCGCTCGTCACCACCCCCGCCGCTGTGCCGGCGCTCCGGGCTGCGCTTGGAACCTCCGCCTGCACCTCGTCGGGGTGCCATGCCGGCACGCTCGGGGAAGGGGAGCCGTGGCGGAGCGCGTACTCGGTGTGGGCCCTCCACGATCCCCACTCCCGCGCCGAGCGTGTCCTCCATGGGACGCTTGCAGCGCAGATCGTCGCCGGGATCGCGGCCGTCGATCGGCCGCTGCCGATCGTGCCGGCCCCCGAGAACCACGCCTGCACCGGCTGCCATGCGCCGCTCGCCGGTGGGCAGGGGGGGGCGATCGCCGGTGCCGACCCGCGCGCCGCCGAGGGGGTCAGCTGTGAGGCCTGCCATGGGCCGGCTGGCGATTGGCTCGTCGCCCACACGCTCCCCGGCTGGCGACAGTCGATCGAGCGCGAGGGGATGCTCGACCTCGGCGATCCTTCTGTCGCCGCCGCGCGCTGTGCTGAGTGTCATGTCGGCGCAGCGCCGACCGACGACGGCCGGCCACGTCAGGTGACCCACGCGCTGATTGCCGCCGGGCATCCTCGCCTCGCCTTCGATCTCCGCGCCTTCCGCGCTGGTTTGCCCTCCCACTGGCGCGATCCGGCGGCCTTCGCCGACCGGGCCGCGGCGGAGGGGGTGCGACGTGCCGACCCGATCGAGGAGTGGTCCCTCGGTCGGCTTGCCGTGTTGCGGGCCTATCTCGTTCAGGCCGAGCATCAGTCGTTCCCCGCCGGCCCGCCCGCCGACGGCTCAGCGCCGGCGTGGCCCGAGTTCACCTCCTTCGATTGCTACGGCTGCCATCGCCCCGCCCTCGTCGCAGGCGCCCTCTCTGCCCCGTCTCCCGGCATCAAGCCCCCTGGCATCCCGCGCCCCGATCCGCTCGCGTGGGCGCTCCTCGATCGGATCATCCCCCCGGAGGAGCGCGGAGCGGTGGAGGGAATCCGAGGTGCGTTGACCGCTCGCTGGATGGATCCCCCCGCCCCCGGCGAGTTCCAGGCAGCGCTCGCTGCCATCGACCGCAGCCAAGCCCGCGCGGCGGATCATCTTCGTGCGATTCCCCCTCGGGAGCAGGCGACGGCGATTGCCGCCGGAGCGGATCTCCGCGTGTGGGGGGAGGCAGCGGTGACGCTCGGGGCCCTCGAGGCGGTGGCGGCCCAGGCTGGCGCCGGCGACAGAGTCGCTACCGAGCTCGCTACGCTCAAGGCCCTGCTCGCCTTCCCGGTCGGCGCGGGGCCCGACGGCCCGATCCGCCACGACTCGCCCCACCCCTACGATCCAGTGGCTGCCCGAGAGGCCGTTGACCGGATCGTCGCGGCGATCGGGGACGGCGCTCCCTCCCCCTGATCGACAAGTTCGCCCGCAGCGGCCGGCGCAGCGTCAGCCGAGGGGGGACGTTTCGGCGCGTCGGGCCTCGACGATCGCCAGAAGATCCCGACCGCTCATCCGGAAGGCGGCATTGTGGGGGCAGGCGTAGACGCAACTCGGGTCGTCTCCCGGGCCGACGAGATCGCGGCACAGGTCGCAGGTCGTCGCCACGCGCCGGCCGCCGTCGGCGCGGCGGCCGACCTCGTGCATCGAGATGTTGCCGTAGGGGCAATTCGTCGAGCAGAGTCCGCAGCCGATGCAGTGATCCTCGATGACGATCTCGACGGCGCCGGGGTGGTTCTCCCGTGCGCGGCGGTGGATGGCATCGACAGGGCAGCCGACGAGGCAGTAGGGATCGAGGCAGGAGCGGCAGGAGCTGGCGACGAGATAGTTCTCGAACCGCAGCCCTTCGCGGATCAGACGCGTGACGCCGTCGTGGGTGTCGGAGCAGGCCCGGGTGCATTCGTCGCAGCGTGTGCAACTCTCGAGATCGAGCACGAGGAGCTTTTGAGCGCTGTAGAGTCCGTTCTCGAGGAACGTCCCCAGCCCGTCGTCGAGCGCTGAGGCGCGTTCTTGGTCGCGGGCGAGGTTCCGCCGCGCCTCGGCCAGCATCGACTCGCGCACCTTGGGAAAGCGATCGAGGATCTCCCGAAAGTCGTCGGCCTGCACGCGGATCAGCTCGACATCATCGAGCGCCGTGCACGTGGCGCTGCGCCGGGCACGCGTCGCCCCGGTGGCGGCGAGCTCGTCATCGATCGCGCCCATCGCGCCGAGGAGTCCGATCTCGCCGAACGTCCGGCCGTTGCCGAGGTAATCGACGACGCGCTCTTGGTCGCCGACGCGCTGGCTGACCTTCACGAAGCCGAGGCGGACTTTGAAAAAATCGGTCGCCGGATCCCCCTGGCGGAAGATCGGCTGCCCCTTGTCGACCCGGAGGAGCTCGGCCCGGTCGCGGAGGAACTCGGCGCACTGGTCGCGGTCTTCCGCCGAGAGGCCGGCGAACATCGTCAGCTGCCGCAGCTCCCGGGCCATCGAGCGGCTCCGGTAGGCCCTGTCGAGGACGCGACGCGAGGCACCGGTGCGCTGGAGGACATGGAGAACGTTGCGGTTGATCTCGAGAAGCTCGGTGGGCTCGAGGGCCACCACCGTTGCCGAGCGGGGATAGTGGCTCAAACACGACATCTCGCCGAAGAGGATGTCGTCGGGGGTCATCTCGTCGACCCACCGACCGTCGCGGAGTTGGAGCGTCCGCCCCCCTTCGATGGAGAGCCTCTCCCGGCGCTCGGTTGGGGCAGGGGGATCGCGGCGCGTCAGCGATCCCTGCACCCAGGCGGTGGCGGTGCGGACGAGCGCCCGCAGCCCGGAGTCGGTGCCGGCATCGCCCCCCCGGCCTCCCACCGACACCCCCACCCGTCCTGTCACGATCACGAACGCCGTCGAGGCATATTCCCCTTCCCGGCAGATGACGTCTCCCGGCTGGTAGATCCGCCGCTCGACGGAGTCGGCGTTCCACTCGAGGAACTTCGGCGGCACGCCGGCGAACAGCGGGATCCCCTCGAGCTGCGCCGCCGACACCCGCGCCGCGATGCCCGCCGCATGGTCCAATTCCTTGACCTGTTCGCGGAACATCAGCGCGCCGGTCGGGCAGCTGATCATGCACTCCCCGCAGGCGACGCAACTCGACGACCCCATCGGATCGTCGAGGTCGAAGCCGATCCGGGTCGTGTAGCCCTTGCCCGTCCGCCCGATGACCATGTTCTCCTTGACGTCGGTGCAGGCGCGGACGCACCGGTCGCAGAGGATGCACTGGTCGTGGTCGACGGCGATCCGTGGCGACGAGGGATCCTTCCCGCGAGGGGCGGTGCGCGGGGAGATCCCGGAGGTGCCGACGAGCGGCCAGCGCGCCGCGATCGCCGCCGGATCGGCCTCGGGCGTGGCGGCGAGTTCGAGGGCCCGCCCTTCCTCGGCCAGCCGGTCGAGCCGCCGGGAGAGCCGGCCGAGCTCGTTGGAGGGGAGCGTCTTCTCCCAGTCGGCCGGGAGGCTGTCGGCGACGAGCATGTCGACGAGCGTTCGCACCTGGTCGTCGATCCGCCGCCGCGCGGCGAGGTCGGGGGAGGCGATCGTCTGCACCTCCATCGTCTCCTCGACGCGGTGCTGGCAGGCAGGGAGGAGCTTGCGCTCGCGCTGCATCGTGCCGCGTTTCACCTTCGCGATCTCCACGCAGCACACGCGGCAGACGCCGACGGGGTGGAGGTGCTCCTGATGGCACAGGACAGGGATCGGATTGCCGCCGGGGTTGCCCTCGTAGAGCTTGGTGGCGGCGTCGAGGATCGTCGTCGCCCGCGGCACGGGCCGCCCCTCGCTGTCGCGCAGAATCTTCCCCTGCGCATCGGTGAGGGGCACGGCCTTGGCGACGGTCACCTCGCGGCCGTCGATGCGGATCGTGATCTGCTTCTCGAAGTCGGCCGACGTCACCTTGTCCATGCGGACGAGTTGGCCGTTGAAGTCGCGGGCGAACAGCCCGTCCTCTTCGATCGGGATCGGAAGGTGGTCGTCGTGGTCGCCGGTCGGCTCGTGTCCGCTCATCGGCCGTTCCTCCGCAGGTGACTCTCGACATCGGCAGGGAAGAACTGGAGCGCCGTCTGGAGCGGCTTCGCCGCCACCATCCCCAAGCCGCAGATCGACGTCATCTCCAGCGCCCGTGTCAGGTCGTCGACGAGTCGGCGCTGGAGCGCGAGGCCGGCCGCGTCGTGGCGCCGGGCGACGAGATCCTCGGCGACATGGACGATCTTCTCCGAGCCGAGCCGGCAGGGAACGCACTTCCCGCACGACTCGTCGCGGAAGAACTGCGAGCAGTTGAGCGCCTCGGCAAGCATGTCGCGCTCTTCGTTGTAGACGACGAGCCCCGCCCCGATTGCCAGCCCGAGATCGCGGAATCGCTGCAGATCGAGGTTCAAGTCGAGGATGTCGAGCTCCGTTCCCCCGCCCGCCGTCACCCGCGCGACGAGGTCGGCCGGGGCCCGCTTCTCCCACCCCCGCGGCAGCGCCGACACCCGTAGCCGCGCCGGGAGGAATCCCGCCGACGGCCCCGACGCGGCGAAGGCCTTCAGCGTGCCGACGACGCCCCCGGCAAGGTCGTTGAGGAGTTCTCGGAGCGTGATCCCGTTGGGGACCTCGTACACGCCGGGGCGGACGACATCCCCCGAGAGCGAGAACAGCCGCCTCCCTTTGCAGCCGCCGCTCCCGCCATCGGCATACCACTGGCCGCCGTGGATCATGATCGCCGGCGCCCAGGCGAACGTCTCGACGTTGCTGACGAGCGTGGGGCGGTCGTAGAGGCCGTTGGTCTCGAGTTGCGGCGGCTTGTTCCGCGGCTGGGCACGCCGATCCTCCATCGCCTCGATGAGCGCGCTCTGCTCCCCGCAGATGTAGCCTCCCGGGCTCGTGAACACCTCGATCTCGACATCGCGCGTCCCGCCGCCGACCTTCGCCCCGCACACCCCCAGGCCCCGGGCGCGCTCGATCTCGCGCTTCATGATCGCGATCTGCTCGCCATATTCATGGCGGATGTAGAT
>CAMCCR010000039.1 GCA_945873085.1 Candidatus Kuenenia stuttgartensis
AACCGCTCGGCGATGAGCTTTGAACACCCCATGACGCTCGACGGGTTTACTGCTTTGTCCGTGGAGATGGCGACGAAACGCCCGACGGCGTACTCCTCGGCGAGTTCTGCGAGGAGGCGGGTACCGAAACAGTTGTTGGTGATCGCCTCGCCCGGGTTGTGCTCGAGCATCGACACGTGCTTGTGGGCCGCCGCGTGGAACACCAGATCGGGCCGGTGCGTTTCGAACATGCACCGCATCCTCGACTCATCGAGGATGTCAGCGAGGGCAAGCTCCATCGGTACGCCCGCACCAAGGGACTGCAAGTCGTTGCCGACGTCGAACAGGGCATTCTCAGCGCGCTCGACGACGACGAGCCGCCGGGGGCGATAGCGGAGGATCTGTCGACAGATCTCCGACCCGATCGAACCGCCCCCTCCTGTGACGAGCACGACCCGGTCGCGGACCATCTCCTCGATCGCCGAATCGTCGAGGACGACCGGCTCCCGGCGGAGGAGATCGCGGATCTCCACCGGCCGGAGCACGCTCGGGGAGGCGACGGCCCCCCCCGCAGCGAGCAATTCGCCCATCGAGGGAATCACCTTCACGCTCGCACCGAATTCCGCAGCATCGCTGAGGAGGCGACGGAACACCGGCCTGGAGATCTCCCCGGCGGTGACGAGAATCTCGTCGACCGGACGCTGCCGGAGCACCGTCAGCGCGTCGCCGACGCCGCCGAGCACCCGGATCCCGGCGATCCGCGAACCGCGGAGGAGGGCATTGTCGTCGAGAAACCCGACGACGATGTACGACGGCGATTGATTCGCGACGAGGTTCCTCGCCAGGAGTTCGCCAGTCTCGGTGGCGCCGACGATCAGCGCTGAACGGACGTCGCCGGTGGTGATCCAGGGGCGGAACACCTCCCGGATCGTCCTCGGCAGGGCGCGGAGACCGCCGATCAGAAACATGGTCGCCGCCCAGTCGATCACCAGCACGCTCCGCGAGAGCCGCTGCCGTAGCCCCGGGAGATCGCCGACGCTGTCGCGACAAACATCGATCGCCACCAATGCCAGCGTGGCCAGGGTGGTGGTGAAGGCGAGCCGTCCGAGATCGGCGAACGACAGCCTGCCGAACAGCCAGCGGAACTGCCCGTGGAGGAGGAACACGATCGTCTTCACGATCACCACCCACACGACTGTTCCCCGGAACATCCCCAGCATCCGGGCATCGGGCTGGAAGTCCCAACGGGTGCAGAAGGAGACGAACCAGGCGACGAGGAAAAGCCCCACGTGGGCGGCCGCCATCGTCGCCATCCTGCCGCCGAACCACGACGCCCGCGACCGCAGCCACATCTCCCGGGCACGGTGCGAAGCGGGGGTGACGGGGGTGGAGTCTGGCGACATGGGAAGCCGGGGCGATTGAGGCGATGGGGCGGAAAGTGGCCAACCGCGCCCCACAGAAGGTAGGGGGAGATCCGCAGAGAGACAACGAATGGGGGGATTGCGGGGTCGTCAGCAGCCATCGAGCGGGCGCTGCGCTCCGGCGGGGCCCCTGCCACCGCCGGCAAAACCGGCAGAATCGGCAAAGTCTGCCAGCCTTGGCGACCGATGATTCCGATGACGCCGATTTTACCGGCAGGCAAGGAGTGAGGCATGCCCCGAGACTGCAATTCCATCAACCACGTCGCCGCGGGTTGCCCACCGCGGCCCCGCTCGGCCCACTCCGTGGCGCTGCGTCTCCTTGTGGCCATGTTGCTGGTGGTCAACGGCGTCGGCTGCAACATCTATGGCCGGCCGCAGCGGACCGCCTCCCATGAAGCCACGCTCAAGGCCAACTGCGAGGGCGATCCGGCCAAGATGCCCGCCAAGGAACTGGCGAAGGTGTCGTTGCCGCCCTACGTCATCGAACCGCCGGACATCCTCCTCATCGATGCGTTGCGGATCGTGCCGAAGCCGCCGTTCCGCATCCAGTCGTTCGATTCGCTCCAGGTGATCGTCGAGGGGACGCTCCTCGAGCAGCCCATCAACGGCATCTACGTCGTCGAGCCTGGCGGCCTCCTTGACCTCGGCCCCTCGTACGGCAAGGTCGCCGTTGGCGGCAAGTCGCTCGACGAGGCCCAGGACGCCGTCTTCCGCCATCTCAAGCGGGTGCTGCGTGAACCGCAGGTATCGCTCACGCTCGCCCAGGCAGCGGGCCAGCAGCAAGTGTCGGGGGAGCATCTCGTCGGCCCGGACGGCACGGTCAACCTCGGGACGTACGGCAGCGTGTACGTCACCGGCATGACGCTCGCCGAGGCGAAGGAGGCGATCGAGGCGCAGCTCGACAAGTTCCTCGACGCGCCGCTCGTGAGCGTCGACGTCTTCAGCTACAACTCAAAGGTCTACTATGTGATCACCGAAGGCGCAGGTCAGGGGGACAACGTCGCCAAGTTTCCCGTCACCGGAAACGAGACGGTCCTCGATGCCATCGCCCAGATCAACGGCCTCTCGAAACTCTCGAGCAAGGAGATCTGGATCGCCCGGCCGGCGCCGTCAGGGATCGGCTGCGACCAGGTCCTCCCGGTCGACATCGACGCGATCATGAGGGGGGGCGCCACGGCGACCAACTACCAACTCCTCCCCGGCGACCGCGTGTTCATCGCCCAGGATCCGTGGATCGCCTTCAACACGGTCATCGAGAAGGTCACGGCTCCGTTCGAGCAGATCATGGGGTCGACGCTCCTCGGTGCCCAGACGGTCTACACGTTCCAGCGTGGGGCCAACTTCGGTTTCGGTGGTGTGTGCTGGGTTGCCCGCGAGGTGTACGGCGAGGAAAATCCCAACTGGCTCCTCTTCCGGGCCTGGTTGCTGACCGAAGCCCCCATCTGGGTGCGTGACGCCTATGCCACCCACGGCGAGGCCTTCGCCGCCTGGATCCACGACAAGCCGCTAGCGAAACTGGCCGTGCGGACGGTCATGGACACGATCCTCGCCTTCCGCGGAGCCGAACTTGCGGAACGCTGGGGGATCGATACCGAAGTGGCTGTCCCGAATGCCACGCCCCTCCGCTGAAACGGCCCTGTTCCGCCGGGCCTCACTCCCGAGATCGTGCAATCGTGTGTCCGAGACGTAGAATAAGAACAGCCCCTATCCCAACCAGTCCGGAGGTTGCCTCCATGCTCCACAGCAAGACGTCGTCGATGGCCTGGCGGGTGGCGTTGCCCGTCACGGCGCTGCTGCTGGTCGGCACCTTCGCGTCGACCGCCGCGGCCCAACAGGGACGGACGCCGTTTTCGGATTATCAGGGGCGCAGGGGCTTGAGCCCCTACACCGCCCTCGGCTTCCAAGGAGACAACCCCAACACAGGCGGCTCCCTGGGGGCTCTCCAGAACATCATCCGCCCCCAGCAACTCCAAGCCGCGCAGGTCCGCCAGCAGCAGACCTTCGGACGGCAACTCAACGGCGTGCAGGGTCAGGTGCGGTCGATGCAACGCGGTGGCGGCGGCGGACAGATGTACAACACGATCCGGTCCACCGGTCACAGCGCCACCTTCCAAAACACATCCCACTTTTACCCCAGTCGTTGACACGCTTCCCCGCCCGACGGCTGGTCGTGCTCGGCATGCTTGCAATGTCGGCAAGGCTGCCACTGTTCGACATCACCGGCCGACAGGCCGTCCAGGCAGCCCCACCCTCCTCGGAGGATGACGAGGGGGCAGCCCCACGGCCGGAGCGACCGCGGATGCAGTCGCTCGCGCCATCGAGTCGCGGGGGAGCGGTCCCGTCGCAACGGGCGCTGGTCGATGCCCGGGCGACGTTCCGGCAGCGCTACGGCAATCCGGCGGCCCGCGCCCGGACCTCCACCGCCACCTTGCTCGTCGCCGAGGCCCTCTTGGCCGAGGCCACCGATGAATCCGACCCGGCGGTAAAGTGGGTGATTCTCGATGAGGCCCGAAAGCTGGCGATCTCCGCCGGCAGCCCGCTGATCATCGGGAGGGCGGTGCGGATCGCCTCGTCCGAGTTCGACTTCGACGCCCTCAATGTCGAATACCGGTCGCTCCTCGAGATCCCCCTCCGAGCCCTCGACCCCGGGCGGGCCTCCGAACTCGCCATGGCGGCGGAAGGGATCGCGACCCGCGCCGAGATCGACCGAAGTTTCGACCAAGCCCTCCTCGCCCAGGGGCTCTCCATTCGGGCGTGGCAGCGGGCCGGAAACATTGACGGCGCTCGAACGGCCACCAAACGCCTCGAGACCCTGGAGCAAACAGCAAAGACAGCAAGGACAGAGCGGACGGCGAAAACCCCACCTCGCGCCCCCTGAGCCACCGGGCGCGGGCTGTCAGTCGTCGTCGAACGGGCGCCGGGCACCCGGCTTCGACCCAGAGGCCGGCTTTGGGGGCGCGACCGTTCCCTGCGCATCGGGCTCGCCGTCCGGGTTGGCCGCTGGGGCGGATCCTGCGTTCCCTTCCTCCATCGACTGCCGTTCCCGCCACGGCTTGCCTGCCTCGTAGCTTTCCAGTTCTTTCTGCAGTTGGCTGCGAACTTCGGCGGCCTCGTCGCTTCCCTCGACGGCCTGCCGGCTGTATTTGCGTGCCTCATCGAAGTCCCCCGCTTCGGCGTGGGAGGCGGCGAGCGTGCTGATGATGTGCGGCTGTTTCCATTCGGTCAGCTCGCAGGCCTTCTCGGCAATCCCGATGGCGCGCTTGCCATCGCGGATCGCATCGTCCGGACTCGTGGCGAGCAACCAGGCGAGATTGTTGAGAACCGTGTCGTTGTCGGGCTGCAGTTCCATGGCCTTCTCGAGATCGGCGATCGCCGCCGGGTGATCACCCACGGAGATGGCAGCATCCCCCCGTCCCCGTCGGGAGAGGAATTGCTCCGGGTCAATCTCCAGGGCCCGACTGAAGCGGCGGATCGCCTCACGTGGCTCCTTGGCGGCGAGATAGAGGAACCCCAGTTGCCCGACGACAACCGCGTCGTCGGGATTCTGACGGACGAGCCGGCGGAAGTCGGCAATGGCAGACGGATAGTCTCCCTTGTCCGCCGCGAGCAGGCCACGGAGTTCGAGGGTTGCCGGGTGATCGGGGTTGCGTTCGAGGATCCATTCGATGTCCTCGAGGGCATCTTCCGTGTCGCCGGCCTGCTGGCGCAATCTGGCCCGCAGCACGCGGGGCTCGACGGCTTCGGGCGCCGCGGTGATCGCCCGGTCGAGGTCGGCCATCGCCCGTTCGAAGTTCCCCTGCGACGCGAACACGCGCCCGCGCTGGAAGAGGATGTCGGCAGAATCAGGGGCCACTTCGAGGGCGTCGTCGAAGTTCTTCAGGGCGTCGTCGGTCCGCTGTGCCATGAGCAACGACAGCCCGCGCATTTCGCGGGTCCGGACGTCGTCGGGGTCCTCCTCGACCGCGATGTCGAAGTCTGCCAGGGCCGCGTCCTGATCCCCTTCCATCATGAGAAACAGCCCGCGGGTGCGGCGGACATCGACATCCCTGGGGGCGAGTTCCACGGCCTTGTCGTATTCAGCCCGGCGGGCCTGGGGATCCTCCTCGGAGAGATTGCCAAGCACGACATGCGCCTGGGCCGTCTGCAAGGGATCGTCGCCGCCAAGCTCGACCGCTTTGCGGGCGGCGGTCAGGGCACGCTGCCGGTCACCACCAGGCAGGGCCTCGAGGCGGGCGATCATCACCTGCGCGGCGGCGAGCGTGTCGTCTCGCTGCGTCACCTCGCCGAGATCACGCAGCGCGTAGGCCCGCATCCGCTCCCACTGCTGCTGCGCCCCCGGTGCCCCGCTGAACAAAGCCTCGGTGAGCATCGCTGCCCGGTCGACGAGCGTGCCGGTGTAGAGGTCGTTGGCGAAGCCCCGCGATGCCTCGTCGAGGCCCTTGCGAAGCGCGGAACGGACAAGCCCGAGCACCTTCTCAAAATCATCGAGCGAGTGGGCGGCCAGTTTGGCGTCGACAGCCGCGTCGAGATCCTCCTGCCCCAGCGCCTCGGCCGGGGTGTTCTCCACGGCCGGTTCCTGGGCTTGCAGAGCGAGGGATCCGGCGGGGAGAAGGGTGATCGAGGCCCCGGCCAGAAGACTCATCCCCCGGAGGAGGAGATTCGAGTGCCGCGGTGAGGCGTGCAGGCGCTGGCAGGAACGCAGGGACAGGTTCATCGAGTCGCATCCTCGAGGGGCCATCGGGGGCCGGACAAATCGGCATCCCCACCCTTCCAGTATGCGACGGGCGTGGTCCCCGAGGCCAGACGGATCGTGGGAGGGGGGAAACCGCCCGGCGACACGCCCCTTCCGGGGCGATTCACAGCGGGGCCGGAAGGTCGCGGCGACAGAAGATCACGCCGCCGATGATGTAGGCGATGCAGCCGAGGCCGAGGAGAATCCCGTCATAGGCCAGGAGATTCCCCCAACTCACCCCCGGATCCCCGACGAGACGCTGCGGTTCGTAGGCGTTGAGGAACGAAAGATAGCCCACCCAGCCGAAGGTGCCGCTCATCCGGCCGACGAGTTTCGCCAGCAGCGAGAAGACGTAGAAGCCGCACATCGAGCCGATCGTCCGCCACCGGTAGGTGTCGGCCGCCGACAGACAGGCCGAGATTCCGGCGATGCACACCATCAGGCCGAAGACGTTGGCCACCGGGAGCAGAAACCGCTGCGGCTCGACCTTTCCGGCCCACGGCCCGAAGGCCACCGCGCCACACACCGACAGTGCCAGCACGCCACACAGGGCGGCCGACGCCGCGGTCGTGGCCAGCGCCTGCGTCACCCACACCGCTTGGCGCCGCACCGGCTGCGCGAGGAGCATCTCCATCGTGCCCCGCTCGAGTTGCCCCGAGACGGCGTCGCTCCCCCGGGTGATGCCCCACACCGTTGCCGCCAGCACCACGACGGGATCGACAAAAGCCAGCGCCACCCGGCCGGCGTGGGTCGCCACGTCGGAGAAGGGAACGCCAGAAAGCCGCTGCCAGTCCTTCGGGATCGCTTGGAGGAGGACGTCCTGGAACGCGTTCATCTGGATCTGCGACGAAAGCCAGAGAAACAACCAGGGGAACACGCCCCACAGCGCCACCAGCGCCAAGACCAACCCGCGTTGGTCACCCCAGGTCTTGTGCCAGATGGCGGTATTCCACACGCGGTCACCCATGACGATGGAAACGGTCGTAAACCCCGTCGAGCCCCACGGGATCGACACGAACCTCCCCGAGAGGGAGCGTCGACAGCCAACCGAGCAGCGGCCGCAACGAATCAGCCGTCTCGAGAATGACGTTGCCGTCACGGTCGCGGCTCATGGTGACATGCTCGCGGAGTTCCGCCGGCACCTCTCCAAGAGCCCCCTCGAGCCGGGCGGTGATCCGATGATGGCGGCGGAGATGCGCGATCGACTGCTCGTGGACAACCCGCCCCGCGCGGAGGATCGCCACGCGGTCACAGGTTGCCTCGACCTCGGAAAGGACATGCGACGAAAACATCACCGTCCGTCCGGCAGCCCGAGCCTCGCGGACGAGATCGAGCACGACCGCACGGGCAGTCGGATCGAGGTTCGCCGTCGGTTCGTCGAGGATCACGAGGGTCGCCTCGGTGGCCATGACGACGGCAAGGGCGAGTTTCTGGCGCATCCCCGTGCTCATCCGCGCCACCTGCCGGGAGCAGTCGAGATCGAGACGGCGGGCGATCTTCGTGGCCTCTTCACGGCGGCATTCGCGCCGCAGGCCGGCAAAAAAATCGAGGACGGCATGCCCCGACATTCTCCGGAAGAGGCGAGCTTCGCCGGGGAGGTAGGCGGTCGCGGCCCGCACGGCGAGCGAATCGCGGACGCAATCGTGCCCAGCCACCCGGGCCGTTCCGGAGGTGGGATGAATGAACCCGAGCAGGAGGCGGAGAAAGGTCGTCTTCCCGGCGCCGTTGGGGCCGAGGAGCCCGAACACCTCCCCCGGACTGACGGCAAGCGAACACCCGTCGAGCGCCGTGAACGTGCCGTATCGCTTCGTGAGTTGATCCGCTTCGACGAGCATCGACCGCCTGTTTCGACGTAGGGCATCAGCCGCGGAGGAAATAATAGCCCGCCAGACCGAAACCGATGAGAGCCACCATCCGGCGCACGAGCGCCGCCGGCATCCGGCGCGTCAGCCGCACGCCGACAAACCCGCCGGCGACCGATCCCAGGGCCATCACGACCGCGTGGGGCCAGGAAACGACCCCCGCACCTGCCGGGCCCGCCCCCAGGCCCCCGGGAAGGATCGAAGCGCCGATGAACATGACGGCGGTGGTGCCGTTGACCGCCGTGGCGAGGACATTCTTCAAGGCGTTGATGCGGTGGATGTCCCCCAGCCCGAGACACCCGAGCACCGCGAGCATGAGGATTCCGATCCCGGCACCGAAATAGCCACCGTAGACGGCGACCAGGAATTGGAGAACCGAGACGCTGAGGAACATCGCCCGGGTTGGCTCGCCGGCGGTCGTGCCAGCATCCCGCCCCGCGGCACCGAGCCGAGCGGAGAGCCGCGGCTGCAGGGCAAAGAGGAGCGCCGCGCTGAGGATCAGCCAAGGCACGAGGCGACTGAACCAGGCAGGGGGCAGCGCGAGAACGAGCATGGTGCCGACGATGGCCCCGCCGACGCTCGCCGGCAAGAGCCAGCGCGTCCAGCTTGGCTGTCCATGACGCTCGGAACGGGTCGCCCACGCCGCGGCCAAGGAGCCTGGCCAGAGGCCGATGGTGCTCGTGGCGTTGGCGATGACGAGCCGGGCAGGCCCGTCGGGGAGGAACGCCGCCACGACCGGGAAGGTGAGGATCGTGCCCCCACCGGCGATCGAATTGACCCCTGCGGCGATGAACGTGGTGCCGGCGAGAAGCACCATCTGCTCGAGCGTCATGGCGCTCGGCAGCAGGCTCAACCCCGACACGTCGGCTGCGACTGCCCCCATCACTTCGCCCCCCGGACGCGATCCCCCTTGGCAGCCGCTGGATCGCCTTTGGGCGCCGCAGCAGGAGCAGGGGCACGGCCGACGACCTTCGCCGCCGGCCCCTCCACCGGCACGCTCGTACCGCCGTCGACGAGCATGTAGCCGGCCCAGAACAACGGATGGCGCATGTCGGTCAGGACCGTCTGGCCCGCCACCCGGATCCGCCCCTCGAGCGCGGGATCAGGTTCCTCGGCCGAAACCAGATCGACGGCCCGCCGCCAACTCGCCGCCGGGATCGCCGTCGGATCGTCGGTGTCACGGACGAACTCGGTCACGAGATCGGTGGTCGATTTCCCCCCCATCCGCCAGCGGCTGACCAGCGCCGTGCGGGCACCGGCAGCCAACAGATCGGTGGCGGCGATAAACAATTCCTCCCCGGGGCGCGACACAGGCTTGGTGAGCCCCGAGGCCATCGCCGACTGCACGCCGGGGACGACGACCAGCGGAGGGCGCTTGTGCGGTGAGGCGAGCCAATCGTTGAAGGTCAGCCCTGCCTTGGACCCGCGGTCTGGCGGCCGTCCGAAAAGACCACGCAGCCCCACCGGCCCCTCGCCGGCGAGATTGACCTCGTCGAGCACGACGAGCACATCGCAGATCGCAGCCGGGAGCGACGGAGAGACGACCACACCGTGCTGTTGAAAAGGTTGGGAAGGGAGGGCAACGGCGCGGTCGAGGGCGCGCGTCAGCCGGTCGACCGCCTCTCCGATCGCCTCCGGCCGTTCCCCGCGGACGGGGCGGCCGGCATGAATGCCGACCGGGCCCCGCCCTGCCAGAGGTTCTGCGGGCGCCTCGGGCCTCCCGGCGACCGCCAGACTCCGCGTGGGGCAATAGCGGATGCGGCAGACGTCGCGGAGGAGCGGCCCGGCGGCGGCCGTTCCCTCGTCGCCATCGGCCGGCTCGCCGGCGGAACCGGCGGGGAGGAGTTCGAACGGGAGATACCAGAGCGGACCGTCGGGAACGATCACGAGCTCCTCGATCCCTTCCGACAGCTTGACCTTCGACTGCTCGAACAGGAGGCGCTCGACGGTGATCGCGGAGGCACGCCAGTCGGAGGCCACGATCCGGTCGGTCCCCACCGGCACATGCGGATCGAACAGACACAGCGCCTTGGCCAGTTGCGTCAGTTCCCGGGCCAGCGCCGCCGGCTGCCGAATCTGCCAGGTAGCGACACGGTCACGGGACTCAAGCGCCCCCCACACGCCTGAGCCTGACCAATGGAACGAAAGGACGAGCTCACCGGGCGCCAGGCGGCCGCGCACCTCCGCCGGCGGGAGGAGCGGCGGGAACTCGATCCCGATCGGCTCCCTTCCGGCGCCCAGCAGATCGATCATCAGTCCCCTTCGGGCCGACACCTGGGAAAACGACTCCCAGTCCTTGGGCTCTCCCGGCGGACCGGCGCGATGGGGATGACCACCCTCGGCCACGTCGCCTCCCCGTCCGGCTGCCGCGAGGAGCGCGGCGGTGAGGCCGGTGCGCAATCGGGCATCTTCGACGACGATCCGGGCGAGTTCCGGATGGCGCTTGAGAAGCCCGGTCCGGCCGGCGACGGCGGCCGCGTTCAATCCGGATGGGTCGGGGCCGAGGAGACGTTCGATCCCCAGTTGGCGCCCCCCCATCGGTTGCGTATCGAGCCAACGGGCTCGGGCTGCCGCTTCGCTGGCAGCGAGGGCCGCGTCACTGCCGCGTCGGGCGGCAACCAGCATCCAAGCCTCATGGGCTTCCTGCCGCGGGGTCGTCATGGCCGCGAGCGTCGCCAGCGGGTCGATCACCAACTCGCGCGGGGGCGGGTCGCCGAGCAGCCTAGCGAAGAGGACGTCGGCCTGACGGTCGGAGATCGTCGTCGCTCCGGCCATCACCATCTCGACGAGCTTCCCGGTCTGGAAGAGTCGCGGCGACCGGGGGCGGGCGATGGCCAGTGCCCGCTCCATGTCGGCGTCGCCGGTGGTGGCATCGCCGGCACCATAGGCCACCAGGGCCGAGGCATGCGCAACGACGGCGCCCGGAGTCCCCTGACCGGCATCACCGCGGAGGAACCGGGCGTCGATATCACCGAGCCGGCCCCGAGCCCCCTGGAGATTACCGGCGGCCGCCAGCGCCTCCGCCTCGTGGGCCAGCAGCGTCGCGTGGAGCACCGGCAGACCGGCGCGGGACCAGTCGCAGCCCCCCTGAATGGTCGCGGGAACTCCCGGCGTGCCGGCGGCCTGATGGGCGGCAAACGCCATCCGGAAGGCCTCCTCGAGCGCCCGGAAATCACCGAACTCCGCCGCGGCGTAGGTCGCCTCCTCAAACCACCGCGCCGCGCCGACCGCATCATCACGGTTGAGCGCAATTCGCCCGAGGACGAGTAAGCCCCACGCCGTCAACGGATGATCGAGCTTGCCCCCGAGCGACACGCCGCGTTCGAGCAGCGGCACCGCCTGATCGAGCCGGCCCTGCGACCAGGCCGCGGTCCCGAGGGCCACATCAATCCATGACTGCGACCAATGATTCGCAGGCGCCGGGCGCTTCGCGAGGGCGTTGTTGATCGCCTCGATCGTGTTCCCCTCGCCAGCGAGGGGGCCGAGGATCACTCCCCGACGGTAGAGGGCGATCACCAACGCCCGCATGATCTCCTGGGGACGGATCGGGACGTTCATCGGGGCCGCGAGCACGCCACCCTGCTGGAGCACCTTCTGCGGATCGGCCGCCGTCTGCCGGATCGTCATCGTGTCGGGGAAGGTGGTCGACTTCGTGCCGCGGGCACTGCGTCCCCACGTGGCGACCCGCGGCCGCTGCGAAGGCTGCGGGCCCTGGGCCGGGAACTGGACCGCCAGCAACCACTCGGAGTTCGTAGCGCCAAGAAGGATCGCCTCGTCGTAGGCCGCGACCGCGGCACGGAGGGCGCCGAGCTCGTAGTGCGACTCACCGATCACCGTCGCGGAGGCGATGGAATCGATCCAACGCTGATTGCCCGCGCGGACGCCCCCAGCGTAATCCCGACCGGCCGTTTCCAGCGCCACCGCGAAGTCGCCGTTGGCAAGCGCCGCCAACGCCGCATCGTAGGCGATCGTCGGCACCGTCTGGGCGCCGCGGGGCACGACCTGAGCCAACACGGCCCGTTGACTGCTCAGAGCCAACAGGACCAGCGCCGCGAGGATCGCGGCCGACCGGTCAAACAACGACTTCCGGGGAGTGGAACGCCACATGCGACCAGTTGTACACCGTCCCCTCCCGGACCGCCGACCCGAGTCGAGCCTGGAAGACAGGGAATCCCCCGCCTCGGCAGCATCAGGCCGGAAGGCCCGGGCCCAGACCTCCCCGGTAGTCTGGGGAATGCCGGATGACGGGGCGAGGCGATTTTGGCCGGATCGACCGATCGCAACGGTTTGTCAAAGTTTGGCGGTTCTACCGGCCGATACCACTTCGGTCGGCGGCAGATCGTGCCGGGTGGGCTTCGCCCCCCGGCGTACCGCGAAGCCGGAAAACAGGCACCGATGCAGGGGCGAGAACCATGAGATCATCGACTCCGGACCAGCAGACCCTCTCCAAGACCGGCATCCGCGCTGGCTTGCTTGCGGGTCTGGCCCTCGGGGGCCTCGGATTGACTGGCTGTCAGGTCGACGTCGGTGGGCAGACGCTCCCCAGCGCCTACTACCTCCAGGACGACATCCAATACTTCCCGGCCGGACCGGAGTTCAAGCTCTCCAAGGAGGCCGCTGCGCTCAAGGCCGCCACGCCGGTTCCCGCCGACGACTGCTGCAACTGACAGCAGCAAGGGCGCCCCGTTCGACGGGGCCGTCTCGAACACCGTCTCTCTCCGACACCCCGTCTCCTCGGACGGGGTGTTTTTTTACCGTCGTGCTGTCAGGGGTGCGTGAAGCCGCGGCCGCCGAGCCAGTCGACGAGGCGCGCCGGCCAATCGCCGGTCCCCGGGGCCTGCTCACGGCGCCGCAGACCATAGCCATGCCCGCCACGCTCGTAGACGTGGAGCTCGGCCGGCACCTTCGCATCGAGCAGCGCACTGAAGAGCGCTACAGCCCCCTTGGCGGGCGAGGCGGTGTCGTCGGCCGTCTGGGCGATGAACATCGGGGTGGTGGCGGCATCGATCATCACCCCCGGCCACAGTTGCTTCCCCTCGGCGGCGAGCACGCGCCAGGGGTAGATGAGGATCGTGCAGTCTGGCCGGGCCGACGGGGAAGCATCGGCCCCGGGGAAGGAGGCCTTCGTGGTGGCGGCCACGAGCGCCGTGTGGCCCCCTGCCGAAAAGCCCATCAGACCGATCCGGGATGGATCGATGCCCAACTCGCCGGCGCGCTCGCGGACGATCGACACGGCCTTCTGGGCATCCATCACAGGGCCAGCGTCCGGCTCCGCGAAGGCACCGGTGGGAACGCGATAGAGGAGTGTGAGGGCGACGATGCCGTGCCCGTTGAGAAAACGACCGATCTCCCCCCCCTCATGATCGTCGGCGAGGATGTTGTAGCCCCCCCCGGGCAGGATGATCACCGCCGGACGCGGCCCGCCGTCTCCCTGAGGAAGGGGATGAACGATGAGTCGCGGGTCGGAGACGAACGACCGTCGCTGGATGTCGTCCTTCCCCTTTTCCACCTTCTCGGCCGGATCGCTCGGCACCCGATCCCCCGGCACTCCCTCCGGCCAGAGGCGAATCTCACCGACCGGCTCGGCGGCGGCTACGACTTCGGCTCCGACACAGCCGATCGCGGTGAGGAGGATCGGCATCACCACGGCAGACAATCGCTTGTTCATGGGGCGGCTCGCTCTTGAGGAAAGGATGAGGAAGGGCTTTCGGGACGCCCGTATCAGGCGAAGGGATTGCCACGCGGTGCGAAGGGCCAGACGCAACGCTCGCCGGTGAGAGCCGATGCGAATGCCGCCGCCGTCATCTCGATCGTCGTCTGTCCAGCGAACATCCCCGCAGCCGGCTCGCGATCCTCTTTGATCGCCGCGACGAGATCAGCCGCGGCCCGACGAGCCCAGGAAGCCCGTTCGGCGACCCGGTCAGCCTCTTCGGCAGGAAGCCCGGCGCCGATTCCCTCCGGTCCGATCGGCTGCCACGGAACATCCTTGTCGACGCGCCACAGCGGCGCCTCGCGGAGATAGGCGTGAGGCAGGTTGTCGGGGCGGATGTGGATCGCGCCCTTCGTGCCGACGAGTGTGAGGGAAAAATTGGGCTGCTTCAGCCCGGCCTCGCGGACACTCGCAAAGAAACCGACCGGCCCGTCAGCCAATCCGTACATCGCCTCCACCGCATCGCCGGCGATCAGCCCGATGCCCTCCGGGGCTTCCTTGGCGTCCGCCTTCGTGATCGGCCGGCCGTCCCGGGTGATCGTGGCCTGGCACCAGCGGGGTGCGCCGCCAAGGTCGGCCATCATGTCGAGGACATGGCAGCCGAGGACCCACAGATCCTCCGCGCCACCGCGGGCGTCTTCCTTTCCGCGGCCCCTCAGTTCCAGGAGCCGGCCGATGCGGCCGTCCTCGACGAGATCGCGGACGATTCCATACGTGGGGCTGTGACGATTGACCATCGCCAGCGCGAGTTTCGTGCCGGACGAGCGGCACGCGGCGATCACCGCATCCGCCTCGGCCGCCGTGCGGACAAAGGGCTTCTCCATGAAGATCCCCTTCACACCCGACTCCGCCGCCGCGATCGCCATCTCCGCATGGCAGTCGATGTGCCGCATGCAGAGCGAGACGATGTCCGGCTTTACCTCCGCGAGCATGCCCCGCCAATCCTGGAACGCCGTCCCGGGCGCACCTCCATCGAGGGCGAGCCGCTCGACAGCCTTCGCCAGCCCCTCGGCCGACTCGTCGGCCACGGCGACGAGGGTCGTCCCGTCGACCGCAGTCCACAGTTGGTCGATCGCATGCCCCCAGTCGCCCCGGCCCGTCCTGCCGATCACCGCGACGCGCATCGGTTCCATCGTTGTCCCCTCAGGTGCCTTGCACTCTCTCAGCAACCGGCGTGCTGCCGTCCCCAGCCGAAGCTTCAAAAGCGTATGATTCTTCCCGCCCGGCGGCAGTTGTAACACAAGCCCCGGCCGAGAGGTGCTACGCCGATGCCCTGCGACCACCAGCACGACCACGATCATGGACATCCCGGCCATCGGCACCATCAGCACTTTGCCCCCGAGCGATTCGATCGGGCCATGGCGATCGGTGTAGGGCTGAACTCGACCTTCGTGGTCATCGAGATTCTGGCCGGTTTTTGGTGCGGCTCGCTCGCGCTGGTGGCCGATGCCGGCCACAACGCCGGCGACGTCGTCGGCCTGCTCCTGGCGTGGGGCGCCTCGCGTCTCGCCCGTCGTCCCCCCACCCCCCGCTACACCTGGGGCTTCCGCCGGTCGACGATCTATGCTGCCCTTGCCAATGCGGTCCTCCTCATTGTCGCCTGCGGAGGGATTCTCTGGGAGGCAGCCCACCGCCTCCGCGAACCAGTTCCCGTCGCTGGACCGTGGGTGGTGGTCGTGGCCGCTGCGGGCGTCGTGATCAACACGCTCACCGCCCTGCTGTTCCTCCGCGGATCACACACCGACGCCAACATCCGCGGCGCTTTTCTCCACATGGCTGCCGACGCCGCGGTCTCGGCCGGGGTGGTGGTGGCCGGGATCGTCATCGCACTCACCGGCCTGACATCCATCGACCCGCTGGTGGGAATCGCGATCACGCTGGGAATTCTCGCCAGCACCTGGGGGCTGTTGCGTGAGAGCATCGATCTCACCCTCGATGCCGTGCCGAGAGGCATCGATCCCGCCGCCGTCACCGATCTGCTGGCTGCAATCCCCGGCGTGAGCGAGGTCCACGATCTCCATGTCTGGAACGCGAGCACCTCGGAGACCGCGCTCACGGTCCATCTGGTCGTCCCCGATGAGAACGGACACCAGCGCGTTCTCACCACTGCCTCAGAAGACCTCCGCAGCCGCTTCGGTATCGCCCACACGACGATCCAATTGGAGTGTGCTGAGGCGTGCCAGGGCTGCCCGCAGCGATCCGCCGACAGCCTGTGAGGATCGCGGAGGCAAAGGCGCACGACCCGGCGGATCAGGCCGCCGACCCGCTCACCGTCGTCGGCGGTGAAAGCTTGGCCGACACCGCCACCGGGGCGAAGCGGCGGAACCGCCAATCGGTCCATGCGGTCAAGACCGCCGCGAGGAAAACCACCGTCAAGGGCAGCCAGCGCTGAACAGCGGCGGGGGTCGATCGCTCGACCATCATCCAGCCTGCGACGGCCCCGGCCAGGGCGAGGACGGCATAGAGCACCGCGACGGTGGCATGGCTCACCCCCGACCGAACCAGCCGATGGAAGAGGAACTCCCGGTGCGGCACGAGCGGATTGTGGCCAGTGCACACCCGGCGGATCACCGAGACGAGTGGGTCGTAGATGTAGGGCCAAGCCGCCATAGCCAGCGGCAAGAAGACCTTTTCCGTCGACCCGGTCACATCAAACAGGGTCAGGGCGGCGAAGAACGTCCCCAGAAAAGCGCTCCCAACGTCCCCCATGAACACCCGGGCTGGGAACCAATTGAAGACGAGGAATCCGGCGGCGGCGGCCCCCACGAAGGACGCCAGCAAAACCACCGGAAAGTCGCCATCCGAAAACGCGATGGCGGCGAACCCGGCAGCCACGGCAACCGCACCGAGGGCCGCCATGCCGTCAGATCCATCCATGAAGTTGAAGGCGTTGATGCATCCGACCACCCACACCACGCTCAGGGGCCAGGCCAGCCAGCCGAAGTCCACAAACGGCAGCGCCGGCAGGTGGAGCCCACGCACCGGGCCCAGCACGAAAACGACCCCCACCGCCACGCCGACCTGGACGACGAGCCGGAGCGTTGCCCGCAGCGGACGGATGTCGTCCCAGAAGCCGACGACGGCGATGACGAAACTGGGAAGGATGACACCCATCGCCACCGGAAACGCATAGGCCGGCCAGCGGAAACAGACCGCCGCCGATGCCAGGCAGGCAGTCAGGACCATCGGCATCCCCCCGCCGCGGGCCGTGGGCAGGGAGTGGGCGCTGCGACCACTGGGCACATCGACCAGCCGGAGGCGTGTCGCCAGCAGGATCATCACGTCGACGAACACGGCCGTGACGACGAACACCACCAGGGCCAGTCCCGGCCAGAGGATCGACTCGAGCGAATCGAGCGTGGGAAAGAGACGCTCCGGAGTGATCGATTCGTTCACAACCGCGACTCCTGCGGGCCGTCGTTCCCACCGACCGGCGCGATCCCCACCGACGAGGTCGTGCTGTCGAGAGCGGCGATCTCCATCAGCACCCCTCGGGCGGCTTCCGGCCCTTCGCCAAGGATTGCCCCCTTGAGGTCGCCGAGCCACTGTCGAACCTCGGCCAGGGGGCGGCAGGGGCGGGAAACACGGAACACCTGGCTGCTTCCCAGGCGCTGCCTCGACTCATCGTCGAAGAACAACTCCTCCGAGAGCTTCTCGCCGTCACGCAGTCCGCTGAAGCTGATCTCGACATCCCCTTTCGGCACCCGCATCACGAAGGCCAGGCTCTTGACGAGCTCGACGATCCGCACCGGCTCGCCCATGTCGAGGACGTAGGTCTCGCTCGACTCGGCGACGGCTCCGGCAAACATCACGAGCCGGGCAGCGTCCGTCGACGTCATGAAGCTTCGGGCCACTTCGGGATGGGTGACGACGATCGGCTGTCGGCGCACGAGGAGCCGGGTGAAGATCGGCACGATTGTGCCGCTGGAGCCGAGGACATTCCCGAACCGCACCACCACGAACTTCGTCGCCGATCCCTCGCCGAGAGCTTGGAGGAAACGCTCGGCGACGAGCTTCGAGGCCCCCATCACCCCCGTCGGGTTGACGGCCTTGTCGGTGGAGAGGGCGACGAACGTCTTCACGCCGTGCGCCTCGGCCAGATCGGCCAGCCCCGCCGTGGCGAGGATGTTGTTCTCGATCGCCTGGGCAGGGTGCCCCTGGAGCATCGGGACATGCTTGTAGGCGGCCGCGTGGATGACGATCCCGGGCCGGTGCTCCCGGAAGATCTCCTCCATCCGTTCGCTGTCATGGATGTCGACGAGGCACGGCGTGAGGCCGACAGCCCCGTCGCCGGATCCGGCGACGCGTTCCTCGAGGTCGCCGTGGAGATCGAACAGACTGCATTCCGAGCGGTCGACGAGGAGGATCCGAGCGGCCTTCAGCAAGACGAGCTTCCGACAGATGTCGGCACCGATCGATCCCCCGGCTCCCGTGACCATCACCGTCTCACCGCGCACCCACGAGGCCACGGCCTGCCTGTGCGCGACAGGCATCGGATCCGGATGCGTCACCAGATCACGGAGCTCCACGTCGCGGACGCGGACTTCGATCTCTTCCCCCTCGCCTTGCGACTCAGCGATCATCACGCGCACCCGGATCGCCGCACACGTCTCGCAGATCCGCCGCATCCGGCGGCCGAACACGCTCCCCTGCCGGATGATCACATCGGTCACGCGCAATCGCTGGGCGCAGGCCGCGACGTTGTCGATGCCGCCGATCACCCTGGCGATCGACGTCCGTGCGCCTTGATGGGCCGGATCGTCATCGAGGAGGCCGGAGACGAAATACCCGCCGCGTTTTGCCGCCATCAACTTGGCGGCGATCGCCTGTCCCTGGGGCGAGGCGTCGATGACCAGGGAGCTGCGCTGATGCCCGACCGGTGCATCGGGCATCAGCTCCTCGTAGATGCTCCGCGCCGCCGCCTGCAGCCCGCCGACGGCAAGCAGGGTGAAGGCCCAGTCGAGGAGGAGAACGGTGCGGGGGATCTGGATCCAGCCCAACTGCCAGGTCGTGAAGTAGTAATTGATCGCGACGAGAAGCAGCAGGCAGGTGGTGGTGGCCCGCACGAGGACGCTGAGATCCTCGAACCGGATCGATCGCAGCGGACGGTGGCAGATGCCCCGGGAGTAGAAGACGAACATCTTCAACAGCACCACCCAGCCGATGGTGCGGACGATCGTCGCGGCATCGCTCCCCCGCAGCAACAGCTCACTGCGGGTGAAATACGCGGCCAGGTACGTCGCCCCGAACACGATCGCGAGCGTGCCGGCCGTGACAATCGATTCGCGCGTTGGCGAGACTGCCTTGATCCAGGCCCGCAGCGCCGACATGGTGGAGACGATGAGCGAGAGCGCCATG
>CAMCCR010000040.1 GCA_945873085.1 Candidatus Kuenenia stuttgartensis
ACCCCCGACTCCGGCGGCAGGCTCGCGACATCGGCGAGCCGTTCGGCAAACACCGGCGCCAGGTCGCAGTCGGGCTCGTTCTCGTGGATCAGGCCGAGGGCCCAGAAGGCCGCCGAGCGGGCCCGAATGTCGATCTGCGCTTTCGGAACGTACTCCCGCAGGAGGGGACCTGCAGCGCGAAAGCGGAGGGTGCCGAAGAGTTGATGGAGCTGCTGGGCCTGGCGGCCGAACTTTGACAACACGTCTGGCGGCGCCTGCGCCTGGAGCTGCTCGCGGAGCTTCGTCGCATAGACGAGCAGGGGGGGAAGCGTTTCGGCAATCTCGAGCTTCCGCAGCGCCCAAGCGGCGCTGACGGCCACTTCGGGGCGGTCGTGATCGAGCAACGCCATGAGCCGCTCCGCGGCCGGCTCGTGATCGAGGTGGCCAAGGAGGAGCGCGGCCTGCTCGAGCGCCCGCCATTGATCGCCGGCCAGTGCCCCGACTCCCTGATCAATGACTGCCTGACGGAGGGCAGCGTCGGCGCCGAGATCGGCAAGCGTTCCGGCCACGAAGCGCCGCAGGGAGGGGTTGCGATCCCCGAGGAGGGGCCCGAGTCGGCCGATGCAATCGGCATCCCCGGGGCGGGCGGTGAGCCGAGCGGCGAGGTGACGCAGACCGGCATCGGGGGCGGCGAGGGAGTCGTGGGCGATGGTCAGGGCCGCGACAGAATCGAGGGCATCGAGCCGGGCAAGCGCCAGGGTGGCAACCGAGGGCTCGGGATCGGTGGCGAGGCTGCGGAGGAGCGTGGTCGTGGCGTCGCCCGACTGGCGTTCGAGGAGCGCCACGGCGAGGAGCCGTCCGAGTGCCGCTGGCCCGGTGGCGAGGGACGGGCCGGCCGAGGGCGCTGCCAGGCCTGCGGCCATGTCGACCAGGCCCGATTCGCTCACGTTCCCCAGCGCTCGCGCTGCCGCGAGCCGGATTTCCGGGGGGGAATCGCGGTCGGTGACAATCTTGGCAAGCGTCGTTGCCGCCCTCGGCTCGCGGACGGTGCCGAGGGCATCGATGGCGAGCAGCAGCAGGCCGGCGGGGGTGGCTGGATCCTCGATCCGGGCGAGCCAGCCGTCACGGCTGGGGAGATGATCCCATCGAGCCAGGGCGGGATCGACGAGCCGGGCGAGGAGGAGGCCATCCTGCTCGACGACCGTGGCCAGTTCCGTGGCAGCAGAGGACGCGTCGAGGGCCACAAGTGCCCCCGCTGCGGCGCGGCGAAGTTGCGGATCGGTCTCCTCGACGAGGGCCTTGGTGAGCCGCGGCACCGTCACCTCGAGCCCCTCCATCCCCCGGCTCCGTGCCAGCCGGATCGCGTCGATCGCCAGCCGGCGTGGCTCGGCGTCGGGACGGTCGAGCGCCTGCTCCCAGAGGGGGAGGAGCTTCTTGGAGAAGGCCGCCACTTCCGGGGGCAGCTTCACCAGCGGGTCGAGTTGCTGGAGTTGATCGACGGCCAGGTCGACCGCCGCCAGCGGCAAGGGAAGGGAGCCGACGACGAGGCACAGAAGCGCCATCGCTTTGGCGCGCCCACGGTGGGGCGTGCGGATCGACGGCGGGAAGAAAACGTGGATGGGCATGACGACGTGCGCTTCATTCGGGCCGGAGGAGCCGCCACACCTGGAGGGCGTAGACGATGAGGGATGCCACGCAGATCGCGCCGGCGATTTTCCAGGCGATCGGGATCAATTCATACTGCGTGAACCCCGGCATCCCGATCACGCTCAGGGCCGCGCCCAGCGGGGTGATCGAGAGGGCGAAGCGGACGACCTGCTCGCCGAACGGATCGCCACGGAAGGCCCAGACGACGAGCGGGCCGAGGTAGAGGATCATGAGCACGACGTAGACGGTGACGGTGGCGGCGGCCGTCCGGGTGTGGAAGGCGCCGATCGCCGCCGACAGGGCGAGCGTCATCGCCACGGCCAGGAGCACCGACACCAGTGCCAGCATCACCTGATTCCACATCGTCGGCTTGATCGTCGTCATCACGAGATAGCCGGGAAGGGTAGCGGCGAGGACGAGGAGCATCGTCCAAGCGACGCTCGTCAGCTTGCCGGTCGCGATCCGCCAGCCCGGAAGCGTCGTCGAGCGGAGGAGGCTCCAGCCACCCCGCTCCCGCTCCGAGGCGATGAGGCCGGCAGCGAGGCTGGGGGTGAGGAGGACGACCAGCGCGATCTGGAGGATGACGAGCAATCCCCCGATCGTCTCGACACCCCAGTCCATCGTGCCGTTGGTGGCTGCGAGGGTCATGAGGAGCGACACGACCGCGCATCCCGCTGCCAGCCGAAGGAGCCAGTGGAAGCGGCCGAAGCGGCGCGTGCGAAACTCCTTGACCATGATCGGATTGAGATAGAAGGGGATCCCTGCCTTCCGCCGCTGGGGGTCGACGAGGAACACCAGCCGGCGGACGATCCGCACCCACAAAGACTGGTCGTCGGTGATCTTGCCGGCATCCCGGGAGCGATCGAAGAGCCGATGATCGAGTTGGAGAATCGTTGCCACCGCGAGCACGGCAGCCAGGCCGAGCCCGCAGACGAGGAATTGCCAAACCCCCGAATCCTTTTCGAGCAGGCCCCCGCCCACGGCGCCCCCTTGGCCGACGAGGTGCATGACGACCGGGAGGGGGGAGAGCCGGCGGAGCCAGTCGGCGATCGTGGCGGAGAGGCCGGTCGTGCCACGCGTGAGGGCGTGGGGGCAAAGGGTGAGGAAGGCGACGGCGAAGACCATCCCGTACGTGACCCGGACGGCCGCATCGGGGGAGGTGGCACGCGTGCTGACGAGGAGGCCGATGGCGATCGAGAGGATCGCCATGACAAGAATCACAGCGTAGAGCAGCCCGATCTGCCGCCAGGGATCAACGCCCCCCATCGCGTACACGGCCGCGGCTGCGGGGAGCGTCGTGCAGAGGACGAGGCCGGCGAAGGCGAGGACACCGAGAAACTTCCCCGCGTAGATCCCGATCGGCGGAATCGGCGAATTGAAGAGAAGGAGGAGCGTTCCCTGGTTGCGCTCGCGAACGATGCTCGAGGCCGGGAAGGCGGGGACGAGAAGGAGGACTCCCCCGAGGAGCGCCGCGGCGAAGACAAGGAACGCCCCACGCGAGCCAGCCCCGGAGAGATCGACAATCCCACCGGCCGGCCAGCGGACGAGAACGAGGAGCGAAAACGCCACCGCCGCTGCCAACAGTGCAGCGAGTGCCCGGGGCGAGCGGAGAATGCCGAGGAATTCGCGACGGAGCACGGGGATCATGTGGCGGGCGCCTCCCGGCGGGTGACGGAGAGGAAGGCATCCTCGAGATCCTTGGGGATCTCACGAAACTGGCTGACATCGATCTTGAGGCCGACGAGCGCCGCAAGGATCGCAGCCAGTTCGGTGTCGCTCCGGGCGGTATCGAAGCGGACGAGGCTCTCGGTGGCGTGGGCCTTCACCCCCTCTCGTTCATCCTGATGGAGCGCCTCGCGGACGGCGGCGGCCGCTCCCTCCACCTGCGCCGGTCCGCACAGCTGGATCTCGAAGGTTCGCTTCTGTCGGAGGTCGCGCATGATCTGGTCGAGCGTGCCGAAGGCCCGCAGCTTCCCCTGCGTGATGATCGCCACGACATCGCAAATCCGCGACAGCTCAGGGAGGATGTGGCTGGTGACGATGAGGGTCTTCCCCATCCCCGCGAGCTTGAGGAGCAGGTCGCGCATCTCGATCCGTGCCTGAGGATCGAGGCCGTTGGCCGGCTCGTCGAGGATCAGCATCTCCGGATCGTGGAGGAGGGTGCGGGCGACGCCGATTCGCTGCTTCATGCCGTGGGAGAGGGCCTCGACGTAGCGATCCTGCATCCACCCCGATCCGGTCGTCTCGAGAACCTCGTCGATCCGCTTCGCACGTGCCCCGCGGGGGATGCCGAAGGCGGCGCCGAAGAAGTCGAGGTATTCGCGGACGCGCATGTTGTCGTAGGCGCCGAACGTGTCGGGCATGTAGCCGACGAGCCGCTTGATGCGCCACGCGTCTCGGACGCAGTCGGCCCCGGCGATCGTGGCCGTGCCCGACGTCGGCCGCATCGCGCCGACGAGGATCTTGATCGTCGTCGTCTTCCCGGCACCGTTGGGGCCGATGAAGCCGAGGATCTGGCCACGGCGGAGCGCGAGGGAGAGGTTATCGAGGGCCGTAAACTCCCCGAACTTCTTCGTGAGGTTGCGGATGTCGAGGACCGGGTCTGTGGGGGCGTTCATGGCGGGTCTTCAGTTGGTGCGGCCGTCGACGGAGAGACGGACGTAGTCGATGTCCCAGGTGCTACTCACCGACGTGTCGATCTGTTGCTCGTACTGCTTCTTGTCGAGGGCAGGGGCCTCGCCCCTGGCGTCCTCGGCCCGCTCCGCAACCGTCCGACTGATGACGATCGAGATCGGAACGGTGCCACCGTCTACGGCGAGGTGTTCGGGGGCGAGATCGATCTCGAACACCCCGTTGGGCTCGTTGAAGCGCTCGAGGACGATCGGCTGGCCGTCGCGGAACGCCCCCACCGTGACGTCGCGCGACGGCGCGTTGACCCGGATCGTGAGCCGGCCCCGGTCGAGGGTGCAGGGGAGGACCGCGTTGGGGAGTTGGAAGCGGAGGAGGGTGTCGGTAGAGGTGGTGAGCCCCTTGACCCATTCCCCGCGCCGGCTGTCGAAGGCATTCGACTTCCCCTGATCGGTGACTCCGGGGCGGGCGGGGAGGAACGGAGGCGGAATGCGGAACGGCGTGCCCGACGGGGTCGGCTCGATATCGAGCGGCGACAGCGCGAGCGTCGCTTGGCGCTCGACGAAACCAGCGGGGGGCTCCCAGGCCGGCCCCAACTTCGGCTCACACCAGAAGAGCATCCAGGGGCGGCGGCGGAGGGCGAGGGCTCCGGCGATGCCGTTGGGGGCCTGCGCCTTCGGCCGCCCCGACTCGCGCAGGGAGTCTTCCGGGGATTGGAGGAGCCGGCGCGTCGCCTCCTGCCGCCAACGGGAGTCGTCGGAGAGGATCGAGGCTGGGTTGTATTGTCCTGGGGCCATCACGCCGTCGACCCCGGCAACGAAGCGGCCATCCTCGCCGAGAATGACGGCCTGCGCCGGGCCGGGCATGCCGACGATCGCGGGATCGCTGATCTTGGTGAGCGTGCCGTGGTCGATCCGTCCCTCGAGCCCCTCGGGGCCGAAGCGGGCACGCACCATGCCCCCGTCGACGAGGCCAAGCGCGCCACGAAGGGCGAGCTTGTCGATGCTGCCGGCATGCGTCGTCGTGTTTTGGGTCGTCTCCTGATCGTCGTCGAGCCAGGTGACACGCTCCCCGTTGGTCCCCTGAGAGGCGTCGGGGAGGACCCACGTCCGCCCCCGGCCTGTCCAAGCGGTAGCCCGCGACACGCGATCGAAGACGGCCGCAGCACCGTCGAGGAGCGCCTCGCCAGTCGATGGCGAGAGCCGCAGGAGCGTCACTTCGGCGATCGTCGGCGCCACGCTCCGCGAGCTCGCCGCGCCGACGATTCCAAGGACGCTCGCCGCCGCAATGCTCGCCACCGGAACAAACCAGGCGAGCCGATCGAGGTGGTGCCGCGCCCCCCACCGCCAGCCGACGAGGAGCAGCCCGGCGCAGAACAGGCCGAGAATCGTGGCAGCGACCGCCCGGGATGGGGTGGCATAGCCAATCTGCTTTTCCAGGCCCCCGTGAAGCCGGGCGACATCGAGCCGATCGGGGCGACCGGCAAGGAGTCGCGTCGCGAGCGCGGCCGTCGCTCCTGTGGCGGTGACGCCGTCGGGCTGGACGAGGCCCCGCGGCCCGATCGTCGTGATCAGGACGTCCCCTTGGCCACACGGCACCCAGATCGCCGCCGGCCAGCCCTCGACGCGGGAGGGGACATCGGTGTGCGACGTGACGACGCGGACCATGTCGACGGGGACCTCGAGATCGATCTCGTCGGTTCGCTCCATGGCGTTCTCCCGATCGCGGGTCTCGACGGTGAAGCGGTCGATCTCGACCCGATCGACCACCTCGATCCCGCTGTCGTGGCCGAGGATCGCCTCGACCGTCTCGGGAGCGACCGCATCGAGGGCGATCCACAGCCGGCCGCCATCGCGGACCCAGCCGCGGAGCATCGCCATCCCGGCGGTGTCGTTCTCGAGCCGGTCGGTGGCGAGGAGGAGGACGTCGAGACCGCGGCTGGTCATCGGCCACGGGGGAAGGAAGTCGGGGACGATCAGCGGCGAGGTCGGATTGAGGCTCCGGCTCGTCCGCGCCGCGGCCAGCACCTCGGGCCATTCCCTGCGGAGGTTTTCCCAGGCGAGAGTCGGGTTGAGCATCGGCCGGGGCATGATGAGCGCGGAGCGGACGGGATCGGTGCTGATGCGGAGGATGGCGCCAGACGTCAGCCCCTCCCCCTCACGCCGGTTGAGAAGCTCGCGCTCCGATCCCGCCTCGAGGATCAAGCTCGTGTATTCGAGCCCCCCTTCAGACTTGGCTTCGGCGGGCACCTTGATCGGCAGCCAGGTGGTGCGGTCGCCGTTGGCCGGCACCCACAGCCGACGCGCGTACTGCCGCTGCCCCCCTTCGAAGAGGATCGAGACGATCGCTTCCTTGGGCTCGGACGTCGGATTCGTCGCCCGAATGTCGAGAGTCGACCACTCCCCGAGCCGATGCTGGAGGAGGGAGCTTGTCGTGATCTCGAGGGCTGGCGGAGGGGGCGGGGCACGTGTCGGCGCCGGGGCGTCGTCGGTCTGGGCCGCCGGCGCGGATGTGGGGGGAGGCCCGGGGGGCTGAGCCCCGGCCGGCGCTCCTGTCGCCGCGGCGATCGCCAGGCCGAGGGACGCCACAACGCGCCACATCCATCGTGTTGTCGAAGGCCAGCGGGTGGGCTCGAAAAACATCTATGGCAACTCCCGGATGCGGAGGTCGCGAAACTCCGCCCACATCGGCTTGCCGGCGTGGAGTTGGAGGGCGAGGATCCCGGAGCGGAGGGCAAGCGCGGGATCCTCGTCGGTGAAGTCGAGCGTCAGCCGGCCGTTCATGAAGTGGCGGATCTGGTTCCCTTCGGCGCGAATGACGACGTCGTTCCAGTCGTCGACCCGGAAGAGCTTTGCGTAGTCGGCCTGATCGATGAGCGCGGCGTCGACGACCTTGCCTTCGCCGGTCCATCGGGCGCGCTCGCCAACGAGGCAGATCCGGCTCCGTTTCCCCCCTTCGTCATAGATGAAGCCGGCGACGTTGGGGAGCGTCGATTCGTTGCGCAGCTCGTGCTGGTAGCCACGCACGACCCACGCGTTGCGCACCGTGGGCTCGGTGATGTGCCGCGAGCGGTACTGGATCCCGGAGTTGTTGTCGGCGGTGCAGCGAAAGGAAAGCCGCAGCTCGAAGTCCTTCGTCACGCCCCCCTGCCAGAGGAGGAAGGTGTTGCCCTCCGCCGGGGTTGCCACGGTTGTCTCCCCATGGATCACCCCGTCGCGCACGCTCCACAGCCGCGGATCGCCCGACCAGCCTTCGAGATCCCTGCCATTGAAGAGCCGCGTCATGCCGGCTTCCTCAGCGGGGGCGGTAACGGGCGCCTCGAGAACCGGCTCGGCAGCGGCGGCTGACAGGGACAACGCGAGCAGAGCCAACGCGAGCAGGGCGCTTGGCAGGCTGGAATGGAACCGCGGCCGTGACATCTTCACCGGTCAACTCCCTCACGATGGAATCCCCACCCCGTCGGGGCGTCAGGATAAACCAAATCGCCGGCCTCGTGAGGCCCGGCGGTCTTTTTCCCGGGAGCGTTAGAATCGCGTCCCGTCTGGGCTGCCGCGACGGGAGCCGGGGAGATCTCACGCGCGGGGGGGCTTTGCCATGCGGCGGATGCGACGGCTCGATCGATGGGGGGGAATGGTCTCGATCCTGGGAGGCCTTTGGGCTGCCAGCTTCGGAAGCGCCGCCGAGCTTTTGCGGGTCGAGGAGGTCGAACTGCAACCCCTTCTGGCGGCGACGGGGCGGCTCGTTGAGGCCCTCGACGTCGTCGGCGCCCCGCTGCCGGCGGCGACGAAGGGGGCGCTGGCTGCCGCTGGCAAGGGGGGAGACGCCGGGCACGCGGCGGCTGCCATCCAGGCGATCCTCGATCCGCTCTGCGTGGCGGGGGTGACGATCAACGCCGAGAGCCGGGTGTCGGTGGTCGAGGGACCGGCCGCAAAGGAGCTCGTCGAGCAGGGCTGGCGGACGTTCCTCGTCAAGGTTCACAACCTCGCCGGAATCACGGCGCCGGTGCGCGTCGAGGGGCCGCAGCTGAAGCCGATGGTGAAGCGGAGCAGCGGCAGCCCCGATCCGCGGATCGAAGTCTCCCCCGAGGAATCGGCGGACCGCTGGCTCGATGCGACGTTCTTCACGTCACAGCCTCTGAAAGACGAGCTGTCGGGGCTCGCGCTTGAATACCGCATTCTTCAGCTCCATGCCCGCGACGCCGGGAAGCGCGAGGCGTCGCTCGGGTTCAACGTCGGCCAGGGGACGCAGGATCTCGGCTTCCGGGCCACCGTCCCGATCCTCTTTGAATGTCTTCCGGCGGTGGCGGTGACCCTCGGCGTCCGTGACCACGACGGCGCGCCGACGACCGCGTCGTTCGTGTTCCGCGACCGGCTCGGTCGCGTCCATCCCAATCCGGCCCGTCGTCTCGCCCCCGACTTCTTCTTCCACGATCAGGTCTACCGGGCCGACGGCGAGACGATCGCTCTTCCCCCCGGCGAGTATTCCGTCGAGCTCTCCCGCGGCCCCGAATACCGGGTGAAGCGGGCGACATTCACGATCCCCGCAGGCGCCGCGACTCACCGCGAGGACTTCCGCCTCGAACGCTGGATCCAGCCGTCGCAGCGCCGCTGGTTCTCCGGCGACCACCACGTCCACGCCGCCGGCTGCGCGCACTATGAAAATCCCACCGCCGGCGTCGGCCCTGCCGACATGATGCGGCACATCGTCGGCGAGAATCTCGACGTCGGTTGCGTCCTCTCCTGGGGGCCTTGTTGGTATGTCCAGAAGCAGCACTTCGAAGGAAAGCCATCGGCCCTCTCGACCCCGGAGTCGCTGATGCGCTACGACGTCGAGGTGAGCGGCTTCCCGTCGTCGCACGCCGGCCACCTCTGCCTCCTCCGCCTCACCGAGGACGATTACCCCGGCACGACGCTCATCGAGGAGTGGCCGAGCTGGACGCAGCCGGTGCTCGCTTGGGGGCGGGAGCAGGGGGGCGTCGTCGGCTACAGCCATTCCGGCTGGGGGCTCGAACTCCCTGACGTGCTGCCGGGGGGAGGCCGCGAGTTTCGCGGCCAGCGGCCGGCCAGCGACTGGCAGGGGAAGGCAGCAGCGAAGCTCCCCGACTACGCCATGCCCCGCTTCGACGGGATCGGTGCCAATGAATATGTCGTCACGGCGGCGACCGGCGTGTGCGATTTCCTCTCGGCTGTCGACACGCCGGCGGTGTGGGAGCTCAACGTCTGGTACCACACCCTCAACTGCGGACTCACGCCCAGGATCAGCGGCGAGACCGACTTCCCCTGCATCTACGGCGATCGGGTGGGGCTGGGGCGGATCTACGTCAAGCTCGACGAGGGGCAACCGCTCGATTTCGATGCCTGGGTGAAGGGGGTCAAGGATGGCCGCAGCTACTGCGGCGACGGCCTCTCGCACGTCCTCGAGTTCGCCGTCGATCACGTGGCGGTGGGGGAGCCGGGGGACGACGGCCGGCTGAGCACGCGCGTCATCGACAAGCCCGGCACGGTGACGGTGGCCTGCGACGTTGCGGCCCTCCTCGCCGACGCGGAACCGACGCCGGCAACGGAGGCGATCCGTGCCCGGCGCCTCGACGACAAGCCCTACTGGCATCTCGAGCGCGCCCGAGTCGGCGCGTCGCGGCAGGTGCCGGTGGAGGTGATCGTCAACGGCGAGCCGGTGCTGACGCGGATGATCGAGGCCGACGGGCATGTCGAGGAGCTCGGCTTCCGCGTCGCGATCGAGCGGTCGAGCTGGGTGGCGATCCGGATCTTCCCGAGCGTTCACACAAACCCTGTGTGGGTGGAGGTGGCTGACAAGCCGGTCCGCGCCAACCGCAGAAGCGCGCGGTGGTGCCGGGAGGCGGTCGATGTCTGCTGGAAGGCAAAAGTGGGGCAGATCCGCGAGGCGGAACGTGGGGCAGCCGCGGCCGCTTACGACGAGGCCCGGGCCTTTTATGATGCGGCGATCGCCGCGGCGGAAGCGGAGTGAGGATGATCCGGGACAGCCAAGGAGTCTCTTCAATGGCAGGCAGTCGAGTCGGCTGGGGTGGAATCGTGGCGTTTGTTGGAGCGATCGTGGCGGGCTCGGTCGGAGCCGAAGATGCGATCGATCGGCTGACGCTTGCGAAGGTCGCGGCCGTTCATGAGGCCGTGGAGGCGTTTGCCGCCGCGCGGAAGCCGTTGGAGCGGGGCGGCGATCTCCACGAATACCGCTGCAATCTCCACGTCCATTCGGCCTTCTCCCACGACAGCCGGGGGAAGATCGAGAGCATCGTGGCGGCCGCCAAGCGGGCTGGCACCGACGCGCTGCTGTTCACCGAGCATCCAGCGGCGCACTACGACTTCGTCACCGACGGCCACACCGGGCTCGTCGATGGCGTGCTCCTCGTGCCGGGAGCCGAGACAAAGGGGATGCTCGTCTACCCCCGGCGAACGGTGCCCGAGCACGACGCGCTCGAGGCACAGGATCTCGTCCGGCGCGTGCGGGCGGGTGACGGGATGACGTTTCTTTGCCACCTCGAGGAACGGATGGACTGGAACCTCGACAGCCTCACCGGCTCCGAGATCTACAACACCCATGCCGACGCCAAGGAGGAGACCCGCCTCTACGCGATGATGAAAAATCCGCTCTGGCTCGTGCAAGTGAAAAAGGTTCTTGACGCGTATCCACAAGAGTCGCTTGCCGCGATCTTCGATCCGCCAAGCGACTACCTGAAGCGCTTCGACGAGCTCTGCGCCGTCTATCCCCATACCGGCGTTTCGGGCAACGACGCCCACGAGAACGTCGGCCTGCGGATCACGCTCCTCGAGGGGGACAAGGTGCGCATGACCGACGCCCTCGACGAGGAGCTGACGGTGCTCGATCGAGCCGTCGTGGCGGCGTTCACGCCGATTCCCGCCGACGCCCAGCCGGGCGATCTCGTCTTCAAGCTCCAGCTCGATCCCTACGAGCAGAGCCTCCGGCATGTCGGCACGCACGTCCTTGCCACGGAGTTGTCGCGCGACGCCATCCAGGAGGGCCTCGTGAAGGGGCGGGCGTTTGTCGCCTTTGACTGGATCGCCGACGCCCGCGGCTTCGACTTCCAGGCCGAGGACGGCAACGGCCGTCACGAAATGGGGAGCCATGTGGCGCTCTCGGGCTCGCCGGTCCTCCGTGGCCGGGCGCCGCTGCCCGGGCATTGGAAAGTTTTCAACCGGGGCGAGCTCGTCCACGAAGCCGACGGCGCGACCTTCGAATGGGCTCCCGCCGCCCCGGGCAATCACCGCGTCGAGCTGTGGCTCGACGTCGCCGACCGGCCTCTCCCCTGGGTGCTCGCCAACCCGATCTACATCGAGTGAGACGAGGCGATCGATCGGTTCCCGGTGGTCCGGCACGTTGCCGTTCCCCTCCGCCCTTTTTTCCCGTGGATTCACTTCATGTCCTCTCGCTCCGCAGCCACGTCGGCCGCCAAGCCCGCCGCTCCGGGAGTCCTCGTGATCCTCGGTGCCTCCGGCGATCTCACGAAGCGCTTGCTCATGCCGGCGCTTCTGAACCTCGCGTGCGACCGGCTCCTTCCCGACGGGTTTGCCGTCGTCGGCATGGGACGCGACGTGATGACGTCGGAGGAGTTCCGGGAGCGGCAGCGGGGGGATATTCGGACGTTTTGCACCCGTGGCACCGTCGACGCAGATCGATGGAGTTGGCTCGAATCGCGCCTCCACTACATGGCCGGTGAGTTCGACGATGTCGACGCGTTTGCGAGGCTCAAACGTCTCGTCGACGACGCCGGGGCGGAGGTCGGCGCCGGCGGCAACACGCTCCTCTATCTGGCGATCTCCCCCGACTTCTTCGCGCTGGTTAACCGGCAGCTCGATGCCGCCGGCTTCACGCGGATGGAGGGCTCGCGGCGGATCATCGTCGAGAAGCCGTTCGGCCGTGACCTCGACAGCGCCCGGGCCCTCAACCAGTCGCTGCTGGCGCACTGGCCGGAGGAGGAGATCTACCGCATCGACCACTACCTCGGAAAGGAGACGGTGCAAAACCTCCTCGCCTTCCGGCTGGCTAACGGCATGTTTGCGCCGCTGTGGAACGGCCGGCACATCGACCACATCCAGATTTCCGCGACAGAGACCGTCGGCGTCGAGACCCGCGGCGGTTACTACGACCGCACCGGCGTCGTCCGCGACATGATTCAAAATCACCTCCTCCAGATGATGGCCTATGTCTGCATGGAGCCGCCGGCTTCGCTCGATCCGGCCGCCGTCCGAGATGCGAAGTCGGAGCTGCTTGCGAGCGTGCGGCAGTTGGAGGAGGGCGACGTCGCCGACGCGTGTGTCCGCGGGCAGTACGGCGCGGGAAAGAAGGCCGACGGCTCCGCCGCGGTCGCCTACCGTGCCGAGCCCGCTGTCGATCCGCAATCGAACACCGAGACCTTCGCAGCCATCCGACTCCATATCGACAGCGACCGCTTTCAGGGGATGCCGGTGTATCTCCGCTCAGGGAAGTCGCTCTGGAAGCGGGGGACGGAGATCGTCGTTCAGTTTCGTCCCGACACGGCGGCCACCACCGGAGTCGATCCGGCCGGCGGCGCGGCCGAGGGGAATCTCCTCGTCTTCCACATCCAGCCTTTTCAGGGCGTGGAGATCCGCATGCAGGCGAAGCGGCCGGGGCCGTTGTTCACTCTCCAGCGGGCGGGGATGCGATTTGATTATGCCGATGCCTTCGATGCCGCCCGTGGCACCGGCTACGAGGTGCTCCTCTACAGTGCGCTCAACGGCGACCCGACTCTCTTCTCGCGGACCGATTTCGTCGAGACGGCCTGGGAGATCGTCCAGCCGGTGCTCGATGCCTGGGCCGCGACCCCTGCAACAGACTTCCCCAACTATGTCGCCGGCACCTGGGGCCCGCGGGCCGCCAGCGACCTCCTCGCCCGCGACGGCCGTCACTGGCATGAGATCCTCAATCGTGACGTGCTCGCGCGGACGGCCTTCTTCGCGGAGGCACCGGCGCTCGTCCTCAACAATCTCCTGCCAGCATTCCGGCCGCTGGCGGCCGAGGCCGGTGAAGGCATCGTCGCGGCGGGGGCGCACGACGACGAGATGTATTTTGTCTGTCGCGGCGAGCTCGAGGCGATCGGCGGGGATGGATCGAGGCTCGGCGTGCTCCGCGAGGGGGAGTTTTTCGGGGAGATGGCGGTGCTCTTCGATCAGCCCCGCGCGGCGACGGTGCGGGCCATCACGCCGTGCGATCTCCTCGTCCTCGATGGCGATGAGTTTCGCCGGATCGTCAACGACTTCCCGGCCGTCGCGGCGGAGTTCCGCCGGATCGCCGAAGGGCGGCGTTCTGGCGAGGGCCCATCGGAGACCGGACTGGCCGACCCTTGACATCGCCTGCACATGGTTTCATGCTTGAAGCATGAGCAAGATGATTCAGATTCGGAACGTCCCTGATACCGTGCATGCGACGCTCAAGGCGCGCGCGGCGCTCGCCGGTGTGCCGTTGACAGATTATCTCCTCGCGGAAATCCGTCGTGTCGCCGAACTTCCCACCGGGGCCGAACTCGCAGCCCGGCTCCGCGGCCACCAGCAACCGACGCTCCGCACCTCCCCCGCGCGGGCTGTCCGGGCGGAGCGGGACCGCCGATGATCGTCGTCGATGCGTCGGCGGCCCTCGAGCTGCTGCTCCGCCCAGCCACGCACGAGCGACTGGTGGAGCGTTTGCTCGGGACGGGGGAATTGCTCGTGGCTCCTCACCTTCTCGATCTGGAGGTGGTGCAGGTCCTCCGCCGGTTCGCAGCGTCTGGAGAGCTTTCGGAGCAGAGGGCAGGCGAAGCGATCGAAGACTGGTCGATGCTGCGGATCACCCGCTACTCGCACGAGACCTTTCTCCACCGTGTCTGGCAACTGCGTCACAACCTCACCGCCTATGACGGCATCTATGTCGCCTTGGCCGAGTCACTCGACTGTCCACTCGTGACCTGCGACGGACCGCTCGCGGCGGCTCCCGGCCACCGGGCGATCATCGAGTTGTTCGCCGACTGATCATGCTTTTTCTGCGATGAAGAAGCCCGGCGGTGGGAAAGTCCCCGCCGCTCGGCGAGGTCCAGACCTTCTCGCGGAGAGATGACAAGACAACCGACGACGCGATGATCGGTCGCTTGCCCCCCGGGCCGCCAGCGACCTCCTCGCCCGCGACGGCCGTCACTGGCATGAGATCGGGCGGCGCGGCGGCCGCGAGGAATGAACGCCCCCCGCACGGGCACGCGCGGTGCAGATTGTTTGAATCGCGTTGTGCTTCCTGCGGCCGCCTGCTTCGGTCGATACGATTCACCGACCCTTCCCATTCCGGAGTCTTCCCGTGAATCGATCTGCCGCGATTGACCCAAGCTCCGATCAGCCTGCGGGCTCGAGCGGGAAAGGCGGCAACCCGGAGGCGGAGCGGATCGCCGAGATCCGTGACGACTTGAGCGCGTGGCGGCGCTGGGGGCCGTATCTCTCCGACCGTTCCTGGGGAACAGTGCGGGAGGATTATTCACCCGATGGCAACGCCTGGACGTATCTGACCTACGACATGGCCCGTCGCCGGGCCTACCGCTGGGGTGAGGATGGCATCGCCGGCATCTGTGACCGCTACCAGATCCTCTGCTTTGCCCCCGCGTTCTGGAACGGCGCTGACGATCACCTCAAGGAGCGATTTTTCGGCGTCAACCCGCTGGAGGGGAACCACGGCGAGGACCTGAAGGATTACTTCTTTCACGTCGACAACACGCCGACCCACTCTTCCATGCATCTTCTCTACAAGTATCCGCAGCGGGCCTTCCCCTACGCGGATCTCGTGGCGGAGAACCAGAGCCGGCAGGGGCAGGGGGCGGAGTACGAGCTGATCGACACCGGCATCTTTGATGAAGACCGCTATTTCGACATCGACATCGAGTATGCGAAGGCCGACGCTGAGGACATCGTCATCCGAATCACGGCCCGCAATCGCGGGCCCGACCCGGCTCCGCTCCATGTGATCCCGACGCTCTGGTTTCGCAACACCTGGGCCTGGGGGAGCGAGCGGCAGCCGGAACCGCAGATCGTGGTCGGCCGGGATGACTGGGGGAGCCTGTGCCTCGGGGCCGACGACACGAGCGCGCCTGTCGACCCCTCGATCCCGGTCGATTACCGATTGGGATTCCGTTGGCTGTACGGGTCGCCGCCCGGGCCGAAAGCCCCTGGCGAGCTCCTCTTCACCAACAACGAGACGACTGGGGCGTACACGAAGGACGCCTTCCACCGTGCCATCTGCGGCGGCGATGCTGCTGCGGTCAATCCGGCGAAGGTTGGCACCAAGGCCGCGATGCACTATGTATTCGACGTGCCGGCCGGTGGGGCGGCCACGCTCCGTTTTCGATTGTGTGCCGCAGCGAAGATCCGCCCTCTCGACGACGTCGATTTTGTCATCGAGGCGCGGAAGAACGAGGCCGAGCGGTTCTACGCAGCCATCGCGCCACCGCAGGCCACGGAGGACGAGCGGCTCGTGCAGCGGCGGGCGCTGGCAGGCCTGTTGTGGACGAAGCAGAGCTACATCTTCGACGTGAACAAGTGGCTCGACGGCGACAATCCCTCCGCCCCGCCCCCCGCTAGCCGGTTGACGATCCGCAACCGCCACTGGCGGCATCTCAACTCACTCCGCGTGATGACGATGCCCGACAAGTGGGAGTATCCGTGGTTTGCGGCCTGGGACCTGGCATTCCAGTGCGTGCCCTTCGCGCTGGTCGACGCCGCGTTCGCTAAGGACCAGCTCTGGTTCCTCCTCTTCGAGCAGTTTCAGCACCCCAACGGCCAACTGCCCGCCTACGAGTGGGAATTCAGCGATCTCAATCCGCCCGTTCACGCCTGGGCCGTGTGGCGGGTCTACAACACGGATCGTTTCCGCAATCACGGCGGCGGGCGCGGTGACCGGGAATGGCTCGAGCGCTGCTTCCACAAACTCCTCATCAACTTCACCAGCTGGGTCAACAAGGTCGACCGCGAGGGCAACAACGTCTTCGAGGGAGGTTTTCTCGGCCTCGACAACATTTCCGTCATCGACCGGAGCGAGACGCTCGCCGGAGGCGCCGTTCTCGAGCAGTCGGATGCCACCGGTTGGATGGGAATGTTCTGCCTCAACCTGATGCGGATCGCGCTGGAGCTGGCGCGGGAAAACCCAGTTTATGAGGGGCTCGCTTCGAAGTTCCTCCAGCACTACACCTACGTCGCCTATTCCATGAAGAACATGGGGCGGCGTGAACACTCGCTGTTCGACGACAAAGACGGCTTCTTTTACGACGTGCTTGTCCACCCCGATGGCCACCATCAGAAGTTTCGAGTCAGGTCGCTAGTCGGCCTGATCCCGCTGTTCGCCGTCGAGCGGCTGGAGGTGGCTTGGATCGAGCCGTTTCACGAGTTCCGGGCCAATCTCAACTGGTTTCTCGCCAACCGGAAAGAGATCGTCGAGGACGTCATTCACACGGTCGAAGGGGCCGACGGCCGCACCACCCATCTGCTCACGATCGTCAATCTCGAGCAGCTGCGGCGGATGCTCGAGCGGCTCCATGACAGCGACGAGTTTCTCGCCAAGCACGGCATCCGCTCGCTCTCCAAGGTTCACGAGGCCCATCCGTTCGAGCTCGACGGCCGGAGGGTGGGGTATGAGCCGGCCGAGTCGGCAAGCAAGCTCAAGGGGGGCAACTCCAACTGGCGCGGGCCGATCTGGTTCCCGACGACGTTCCTGCTCATCGAGTCCCTCCGCAAGCTCGGCACGGCCTTCGGCGACACCTACACCGTTTCTACGCCCGGCTCAGGCGGTGACGCGATTCCCCTCAACGCCATGGCACGCGATATCGCCCGGCGGCTGATCGAGATCTTCCTCCTCGATGAAAATCGGAAGCGGCCGGTGTGGGGGGGCACGGCGAAGTTCAACGACGATCCACTGTGGCGGGATAACCTGCTGTTTTACGAATACTTCCACGGCGACAACGGTGCCGGGATCGGCGCCAGCCATCAGACGGGTTGGACGGCCCTAGTCGCCAACCTGATCGATGAATGGCGTTGAACCAGCCGTGCGATCACCTCCGCTGCGTGGCGCCCTGTCCTCAGCGCCCGGGAGTAGCCCGGACTGTGTGCCGGGAACGTCGAGTGCGGCGGATAGACTGTGTCACGGGCGGTCGGAGCCTGCCGCGGCTGCGGCCGGCTCTGGTGACGCCGGATTCGGCGGCCGACGGCGCACGGGGAGGAGATCCTCCCGAACGATCAGCTCGTTGGGGCCCGCGGCGCGCTTGCGAAGCGTGAAGCCGTCGTAGAGGGCGCCGATCGCCGTCCGCGATTCGAAGCGCAGTTCATTCCCTTCGATCTCGATGATCTGGAACAGCTGCGTGTCTTCACCCAAGCGTTCCATGAGGGGGTGGCTGTCGCTCAGGTCGTACTGCTTCGGCCCGCTGACGCTGACGACATAGACCGTCCCGCTCGTCGCATCGACCCGGTTGACGCCCGTGGGGGCGTTTTCAAGCGTGGCTGGGGGATCGCCTGCCGCCACGACGCCCGTCCTGCCGTAGACATGATCGTGGCCCTGGAGCACGAGGTCGACGCCATGCCGGTCGAAAACGGGCTTCCAGGCAGCGCGAAGGACGGCGTTGTCGCGGTTCTTGGCCGCCGAAAAAATCGGATGGTGGAAGCTGCAGACGACCCAGCGGCGCCGATCGCGCGCGAGCAGCTCGTCGAGCCAGGCTGCCTGTTCGGCGAGCTTTTCGTTGCTGTTGAGGGCCACGATCCGGGTGTCGCCCCAGACGAGCGAAAAGCAGGTCTCCTCGAGTCCCGCCGGGCCGTTTTCCGGAAGCATGAACTGGCGACGCCAGTGGTGCGAGAGCCGGCTGATCGCCGCTTCCCCCTCGCCGACCTTCACATACTCATGGTTGCCGGGGATCGGCAGGGAGGGGATCTGGGCGTGAAGGAACGATCCGGCCCGGAACCATTCCCCCCATTGGGCGTCGTCTTCGCCGCGGTTGATGAGGTCCCCTGAGTGGATCATGAGTTGGGCCCGGGGGGCGTGGCGGCCGGCCTCGCGGACGACCCGCGACCACATCGAGAGGATGTCGTTTTGGGCATCGCCGAAGTGGACGAACTGGAAGCGGGCCGGCTCCGCGGAGGCCGTTTCGAATTGCAGCCACTCGCTCCAGTTGGCTCCGTCGCCGACCCGGTAGGCGTAGCGGGTGCCGGGCTCGAGATCGGCAAACTCGACCGCATGGCAAACGCTTGGGCCCAAGTCGGTCGGATGGGCCTCGGCACGGGCGGGAATCGTCACGGCTTTCAAGCGCAACTCAGGCCCGTGGGTGGCGGCCGCGATCTGGGCGAAGCCGAGCGGGGCATCGGTGCTCGTCCGCCATGCCACGGCCATGCCATGGGCCGGATCGGCAGTGGGGGAGAGGATGATCCGATCGGGGAGCCGCGACGGCCTGTGGGCCTCGGCCGGCGCGACCGCGAGTGGAGGCGCGTGGGGATGGTCGTCGTGGGCGCGGAGGGAAAGGGAGGGCGACACCGCGACGATGGCGAGGGCCACGACGCGAAGGCCGAAGAACAGATTGCAGTTTCCGGGGAATGGGTTTCGTGGGCTACGCATCGATTGATCGGGGCGGGGGGGGCGGATGGAGGCGAACGCGTTGCGGTGATGGTACAGCG
>CAMCCR010000041.1 GCA_945873085.1 Candidatus Kuenenia stuttgartensis
TGCCGCTGCTCCTCGGTGGAGTAGCGTGCCTGGATCAAGACCTTGGTCGGCCGGCCGAAGGCCAGCACGATCGGCTGTCGGAGGTGCATCATGTGGCACCTCCTTTCCGTCCCCTGCCCTGCCCTTGGCGGCCCTTCCGACGGGTGGTGCCGGAATTTGCGCCGGGGGGTGGGCGCTTTCGCGGTTTTTTCCGAGTGAAACCCTGTTTGTTCGATCCCTGTCGAGGGTACTGAAACCGCTGCATCATCCGCGATGGCGGGAGATGCGGCCGTTTTTTGTTCGGACAGCCGCGGCGGCCCGCCGGGTTCGTGCGCGTGCGACGTCGGATTTGACGTCGCTTTCAGAGGGCGAGCCGGGATCAGTCAGCCCCGCGGATGACCTTAACCCATTCGATCTCCAGGCGAAATGCCCCGGGATTTTTGTCGCTGAGCATGACACCGAGCCCATTGATCTGGCCTGGATCGACCGGTCCCATGCCGGCGACGACCCGACCAAAGGACGTCGGCTCGAACTGGCTCAACGGCACGTGAATCTCCTGCCACTGATCTTTCTCGGTCGGGAGATCTGCCCGGTACGAAAAAGCCATGCGGCGAGATTTGGTGTAGATGTTCACCATGTACTCCCGACCGTCACCCTTGACGCGGAGCACCAGCGTGTCGCCGGTCTTGATGTCGAGCGTCGTTGGCTTCGTCCGCACCGACGTGAAGCCGCCGTTGTTTTCCAACGACAGATTCCCGGAGAACTCCATCGTCCGGGTGTCGGTGATCCGGAATCGGCCTTGCGAGACTCCTCCCATCACGCCGTCATTCACCGCCTGCCACAGCCGCGCGGACTCAGGCGTGGTGAAGTCGAGCAAAGGCTGAAGGACGTCCGGATCCTGACTCGCCACGAGGCCTCCCATCGCGATCAGGACGGCGATCATGAGCTCCTGCATTGCTTTCTCCTCTTGCTTGCCGGCAGCGACTGCAAACACCTTCTTGCTTACAGAGCATACCGGCAGACATCAACTAGCCGCCGCCGAAAAGGGGGGAGAGCGCGCGAGGCGAGATCACCCGGCGGCTTTTCCCGACGGCCGGGGAGGGCCGCTGGGCCCGGAGCGTCGCGAGAGGTGAAGCGAGTGACCATCCCGCGCGGCGTGCCAATACTCGATCTCGTCGCCGAAGGCCTGATCGATGGGGGTGTGCCAGAAGACGCCGCACTGCCCCCATTTGCTCTCCACGAGCACGAAGCCATTGTCCCCCACGGCCTTGACGATGCCGGTATGGAGTGGCCTCCCATCATGGTCGCGGTAGACGATGAGATCCCCCGCCTCTGGATGGTCGATCAGGATGTAGCCGTTTTCTTCGAGGATCGTGTCGACGCTCTCGGTCGGAATCCAATACCGCCCCTCGACAAACACCCAGCCGTGGCAGTTGGCCGTCGACTCCGCGTTGCCAACGGCAATGACCCGCGATTCGAACCGCTCTGGAATATCTTGATTGGGTTGCGGATCGAACGGCACCCCGACCGGCACGATCGACCCGCTGTCGGTCAAGGCCCATGTCCCCGGCACCGGCACGAGCCGCGCGAGCCGCGAGGGGGTAGCGGCATCGCCGGCAGGCTCCGCGCCACGGAAAACCAAGGCCGACGCCCCCGCGGCGCCGAGCGACGCAGCGAGCAGGACGAAGCGCCACCGCCAGCCGCCGCGGCGGGCGACGACAGCGAACGTGGCCCAAAAGACCGCCGCCAAGGAGAGGGCCAGCGCAGCGAGCGCTGCACTGCGGGAAAACGTCGCGATCATGGGGCGGAAACTCGGGGCGTGGTGTGCATCGTGGTGTGGCCGAGCCCGAGGAATGCCGATGTCGCTCGCGACGCTCGGCAGCTTCAAAGCCCTGCTTCTTTAACCGCCCGATGGTGGCGAGAGTTTCGACACGCCCCGCCATTCACTCTCCTGGGGGGAGGCGAAAGGAGACACTGCCGCAGCCATCACTCCTGCCTGAAAGCGCGGAAAGACGCTGTCAGAGCCGCCGTCGAGAGCGCGGAGAGGGATTGAGAGGGGACGGCCCGTCACGCTTCGCGCGGCAGCATGTCCGCGTAGGCAGTCGTCAAGAGGTCGGTCGCGGCGATGCCGAGCCGCGACATAAACTCGGCGGCGATCCGGTGCCCCTCCGACTCCGGCTGGCCGTCGTGGAGCACCACCTCCAATTCGACGAAGCTCCCCAGTCCTACCACCTCGTCGAGATGGATCCTCGTCTGCCCAACGAGGCAGAGCGTCCGCGTCTTCTCCACGACCTGCGTCACGCCATGGGCCCGCTCGAGGACATCGCGAAGCGCCGCCGGATCGGTGATCGCAGCCAGCCGATAGTCCGACCGCTTGCTCCCTGCGGTGTCAGGCCGGTCATACCAGATCAATTCGCTCTCGCCCGAACCGAGCTCCCGGAGCTTGAGTCGGCCATGGGGGCATCCGAAAAACGTGTCGCGCTGGTGGAGCGTCGCCGGCGGGGCATCGCTCAGGCGGCGTGCGAGCGCCGCAAGCGCGGCCGGATCGCAGACCCGCGCCTTGATCTCGACATTCGTCGGCATGGCTTGGCCCCCGTTAGCGTTTCGTCAGCGCTTCAGGGCGAGCACCAACACCCCTGCCCCCACCATGAGGATCCCCGTCCATTCGCGGACACTGGGCCGCTCGTGGAGAAAGAGCACAGCGAACACCGCCACGAGGAGCACGCTGAGCTTGTCGACCGGTGCCACCTTCGATGCCTCGCCGAGCTTGAGCGCCCGGAAATAGCAGACCCACGACACGCCGGTGGCGGCTCCGGAGAGCGTCAGAAAGAGGAGCGTGCGAGGGGGGAGGGTGAGCGGGTTTTGCCACTTGCCGGTCGCCACCACGAACATCGACAAAAGCACGATGATCACCCCCGTCCGCACGAGGGTGGCGAGATCGGAATCGATTCCCTCGAGGCCGATCTTGGCAAAGACGGCTGTCAGCGCGGCAAACGCTGCCGAGAGGAGCGCCCACATGAACCACGTCGATGATGATTCCACCGCTTGCCCCTCCACGGACGTCGCCCACTCCCGAGCAACTCCCCCAGCATATCGCCTTCGCAGCGATGCCATCCGCCGGCCTCGTGGACTGGCACGTCGCCACGATCGCCGCCGTTATCCAAGATCGCCCGTGTGGCGCGGGCGTGCGAGCCCCATGCACCAGGCCACAGCGACGAAACACCATGGCACGATCAGGAGCAGGCCCCCGGCCACAAGCAGCGTTGCGATCGGCGGCGGCGCATCGAATCGCGCCCGACCGGCGAGCGTCTGCACGGACGCGTACGCCAGGATGAACACGCTCCCCGCGATCGCAGCTGAAACGAGCCGCTGCCGCCACCGCGGCGAAAGCCCCACGCGCCGAGCCCCCCAGGCAAGCATCGGGAGCCACTGGAGCGCGTGGATCACGGCGCCGTGGGGAAACTTCGGCACCCCCGCCGCGCCAACTACCTCCGGCGAAAGCCCACGGGCCACCTGGAGATCGCCATGAATGCTCCCCCAGATGCCGAGGCCACACGAGACGACAAGCAGCACGAGGCCAGCGCGCGCGGCGGCGAGCATGTCGGGGGGGAGATCACCCGGCGTGCGGAAGAGACGGACGGTGAGATCGACCACCACGAGCGTGACGAAGAGGATGAGCACTCCCATCGCGTCGTAAAGAAAGGAATCGAAAGGCGTGGCCCGATTGAAGTGGCTCGCCACCCCACGCCAACACTGCAGGTCGATGAGCGCCACCTCGACCAGCAGGCTCCAAGCCGTGAACGTCGCCAGTTCGCCATCCCACCGCCGCCGCGGGAGCTTCGACCACACCCACCCGAGCGACAGGCTCGTCAGGCCGGCGGAGATGCCAAACAGGATCGGCTTCCGCCAGGTCACAGGCCCCTCCCAGGCGCCCCCATCGACTCCCCACACCACCACATGTGCAAGCCCCGAGGCGATGAGGAGGGCGCCGAGGAGGGCCAGCGGGCGGGCGCGGGGATCGAGCCACCAGCGGGGCGTTCCTGTGGAGGTCGATTCGTCCATGTGTTGCGATCCCCGTCGCTGAGTCGTCACGAGGCCCTCCCGGTACCGAAGGCTCACAGGGTAGGCCTCGTCGGTCGGGGAGTCCGGCGACAAAGACTGGTTTTCCACCGGACAAACGCGCGAGCATGGCACTGGGCCCGCGGATCATCGCCACGATGCCAAGACGCCAGCCATTGGCTCATGATCGCAGTCTACCGACATCAGGATCGCCCCGACGAGCACCACGATCGAGAGAGGCCATTGCCGATCGACGCGGCTCAAGACCCGCTTCAAGCCGCCCCTCAACGCGTGGCGACGGCCCCCGGGCAGGCTTTCGGGGCAGGCTTTGGAGTTCGACCGAGTACGATGAAGGGCACTTGGCGCCAGGCCGCCGCTTGAACGCACCCCGGCAAAGGGAACAATCTCTTCCATTCCACGATGGGCATGGGTCGGACTCCACGCACGACACCGCGACCGCATCCAGACCAAAGCATGCCCCCATGACAGCTGTCGGCGACAACCGCCCCCGCGAACTCCACTGGTACCACGCCGGGCCGATGCTGTTTGGCGACCTCGGCACGAGTCGGCTCTACGTCCTCGGCTTGGCGTTTTATTTCACGCGCCACGCGTCGCTGTTCCACATCGCCTTCGTGAACGTCCTCCTGGTCCTGGTCGGCGTCTGCTACCTGATCATCTGCCGCAAATACCCCGACGGGGGCGGGGTGTACTCATCGGCGCGGGGCACGAGTCGCGCCCTGGCAGTCGTCGGTGGATTGATGCTCTGTGCCGATTACACGGTGACCGCCGCGCTCTCCTGCCTCGACGCCTTCCGGTATCTGGGCGTGGGGGGGGAGATCATGGGGATTTCCCTCGAGCTCCTCTGCACGATTGGCGCCATCGCCGTGATCGGAGCGGCCAACTGGTTTGGCCCCCGGGGCATGGGTCGCATCGCCCTGATCGTGGCATTGGTGACGGTCGTCCTCACCGCGATCATCGCGGTCTGCGCCCTCCCGAGCCTCCATCACACTCGCATCGAGCTTCCCGTCCGCGAACGCTATAGCATCGCCGCCTGGGGGGGTGCCTGGGTCGGTTTCACCGAGATCGTCCTGGCGCTGTCCGGCATCGAAGCGATCGCCAACATGACCGGCATCATGGTGCCACCGGTGCGGACGACATCCCGGAAGTCGATCCTCCCGGTCCTCGCCGAGGTCGTGGTGTTGAACCTGATCCTGGGCGCCGCGATGAATGCCCTTCCCGATGCCAAATTGATCGATCCGGAAGGGCACGCCCTGGGAACCGACAACATGATGAGCTTGCTGGCCACAGCCTACGTCGGCCCGGCCTTCAGCCATGCGGCCTCGTTCGTGTTTGGGGCCCTTCTCCTGTCGGCCGTCAACACAGCCATCGCCGACCTCATGGCCATCCAGTACATGATGGCACGCGATGGCGAACTCCCCTCCCTCCTCGGTCGCCTCAACCGGCACGGCGTGCCGCACTACGGACTCCTGGTCGCCATGCTCGTGCCGGCCGCGCTGCTGCTGATCTTTCCCGACATCACGCAGCTTGCTGGGCTGTATGCCGTCGGTGTCGTCGCCGCGATCACCATCAATCTGCTGACCACCGGATCAACGTCGCAGTTCGAGTTGCGCCCCTGGGAACGCCGGATTCTCCTCGGTGTGGGGGGCGTGATGGCCTGCATCCTGGTGACGTTGCTCTTCAACAAGCCGAGCGCGCGGGCTTTTTCGATGGCCGTCCTCGTGGTGGGGCTGGGGGGGCGACTGTTCACGCTCGCCGGCCGCTCCGGGCTCGCGCCGACCGCCTCACACGCGGCGCGGCTTCTGGCAGTGGCGTGCATCACCGGCCAGGCGGCGTTGACGGCGTTCGTTCCCGCCGCCAATACCGTCTCGTTGCTCTCGTCGGTCGCCGCGGCCGGGCTCTTGGTCTGGGTCAGCAAACGGGTCTCCACCGGGGCCCCGACGACAGCTCTCCACACTCCTCTCGAGAACCTCGAAGGAGACTATTCCCCCGTCACGACCTACGTTTTGGCGGCGTCCCGGCCTTCGAGCCTCATCGACGGGGTCATCCAGGACGCCCGCCACCGTCAGGCTGGCGTGGTGGTGGTGTACGTCAGGGAGGTGGCGATCCCGGTCAGCGGAGCGGGCAAGGCGGAGGATCTCGCCGACGATCAAGTTGCCCGCAGCGTCTTCGCCGAGGCCCTGGCCCCCGCCCGCAGGCTCGGCGTTCCGGTGCGACTGGTCTATCTGATCGGCGGCGCGGTCGCCGATCAGATCCTGGAAACAGCCATCGAGGCCGACGCCTCGAAGATCTACATGCAGATCCGCAAGCGGCGTGGAATCCTCAGCTTCTTCAAAGGCGACGTGATCGGCCCCGTTGCTGAACGACTGCCCGAAAACATGGAGTTGGTCGTCCGGGCATGACGGCTTGTGGCCGCGCCCGGCATGTATCCTGACAGCGATTCCTACGCTTCTGCATTCCTGATCCCTCGGAGCCCCTCCCTTGCTTTTCCGACGACCAGTTCGACGTGCTCTCGCCCTCCTGCCGTTTCTGCTGACCTCGGGAATGCCGATCAAGGCGGACGAGCCATCGGCCTGGAAGAAGCACGTCGTCAACCATCGCTCGCCGTTCGAGGCCGTCGGTGTCGCCGACATCAATCGCGACAGCAAGCCCGACATCTTCTGCGGCGATTCCTGGTACGCCGCACCCGACTGGACGCAGCACAAGGTGCGCGAGGTGCCGCCGGGCACCAATCCGCACTACCACGAAGACTTCGCCGACGCTCCCCTCGACGTCAACGGCGACGGGAAGATCGACATCGTCACCTGCGCCTACTTCAGCCGCCGAATCAGCTGGGTCGAGCAGCCCGCCGATCCGACGCAGCCGTGGCCTGAACAGACGATCGATACCCCCGGCTCCATGGAGACGGCGTATCTTGTCGACCTCTACGGCGATCAGACGCCTGTCCTGATCCCCAATGTCGGCGGGCAGGTCCTCCTCTACGAGCTCGTCTCTCGATCGCCAACGGTCGAGTGGACAACGCGACGGCTCGCCCCCGAAGGGGCCGGCCATGGCGTCGGTCATGGCGACGTCAACCGGGACGGCCGCCTCGACCTGATCACGCCGCAGGGATGGTACGAGCAGCCAGTCGATCGGACAGGCGCATGGGTATTCCACCCGGAGTTTCAGCTCGGCACCGCGAGCATCGGGATCCTCGGCCACGACTTCGATGGCGACGGCGACACCGACGTCGTCTGGGGGATGGGGCACGACTTCGGCCTTCACTGGTTGAAGCAGTCGACCGACGCGGAGGGGAAACGCGTCTGGACGAAGGAGGCGATCGACACGACCTTTTCGCAGGTCCACACGCTCCACCTCGCCGATTTCGACGGCGACGGCGAGATGGACTTCGTCACCGGGAAGCGGATCTACGCTCATGCGAGCGAACCTAGCGCCACCGCCGAGCCGTGCCTGTTCCTCTACAAGTTTGACCGCTCGGCCTCGAAGTGGATCAAGCAGGTCGTCTACTCGGGCGAACCGGCTCCGCTGGCGCCGCTCGATCCGGAGAGGCGCGACGCCATGAAGGACTTCCGCCCGGGCTCGGCCGGCACAGGCCTGCAGATGGCGATCCACGATATCGACGGCGACGGCGATCTCGACATCGTCGCCCCGGGGAAATCGGGGCTCTATTGGTTTGAGAATCCTACGCACCACACCCCATGAAAACCTCCGCGCTCAAAAATCTTCGTGCCAAGCTCGCCGGCGACGAGCCGGTCCTCGGGCTGTGGGTCACGCTCGAATCGACAGCGATCACCGAAATGGCGGTGGCGCTCGGGCTCGACTGGGTGGTGATCGACGCCGAGCACGGCCAGCTCGACTGGAAGGAGATCGCCGACCACCTCCGGGCCACCGTCCGCAGTGATACGGTGGCGCTGGTGCGGGTGGCGGAGCTCGATCGGGGCCTCATCAAGCGGGCCCTCGACCTCGGCGCCGACGGGATCGTGATCCCCTGGATCGAGACGGCCGAGCAGCTCGCCCGCGCGGTGGCGTTTGCCCGCTACCCGCCCCAAGGGGAGCGGGGCATCGGCGCCGAACGGGCGACCGGCTGGGGGCAGTGCATGCGCGAGCACACCGCCGAGGCCAACGAGCATGTCCTCGTCGTGCCGATCCTCGAATCGGTCGCGGCAGTGAACGCCTTGCCGGAGATGTGCCAGATCGACGGCGTCGAGCTGTTTTGGTTTGGCCCCGCGGACTTCTCCTCCACTGCCGGCTACCGCGGGGAATGGGAAGGCCCCGGCGTTGCCGCGCAGATCCTCGCGATGAAAGATCGCATCCGACAATCGGGCCGACACTGTGGCGTGATCGCCACCGGCGACGACAACCTCCGCGAACGCCTCGCGCAGGGCTTCCGAGCCATCGGCGTCGGCACCGACTCTGGCCTCTTCGTGCGCTCGCTCAAAGGCACGCTCGCAGCCGTCGGCCGCGACATGCCGATCCGCGCTTCGCTCACACCGGAATCACCGCAGCCCGGCACCGTCGGCCGCCCGCTCCCCCGGCCGCCGGAGACGATGCGCCCCGATCGCCCGGAGCAGATCTGCCCGGTGGGTCAGGGGCAACCGTTCGAGATCGCCCCCGGCGTTCGCTTCGAGGGCCTCGTCGGCACCCAGAACGGCGCCCGCCATCTCACGACCGGCATCGTGACACTCGCCCCCGGAGCCGTCCTCCCCTATCACACCCATCCGTTTTCCGAGTCGGTGACGCTCCTCGATGGGGTGCTCGAAGCGGAAGTCGAGGGACGCAGCTACCAGCTCTCTCGGCTCGACAACGTCGTCATTCCCCCCGGCCGGGCACACCAAGTGGCCAACCCCTCGCCGACGCAACCGGCGACCGTCCATGTGGCGATGGCCAGCGACACCCCGTCGCGAGCACTTGTCTCCGAGCGATTCACGAAGACGGCGATGCCGGACGACTCGTGCGGCCAGGAGCGGGCCGAACGTGTCACGCGCTTCGCCACGGCGCGGCGCGGGTCGGCGGGCCCCAACACCGTCTTCATCGACTGCTTCAACCGCGACCTCATGCCAGGGATCGAAATGAGTGGCGGCTATGGTCTCTTCCAGCCCGGCGGACGGCTGCCGGCCCATGTCCACGATTTCGATGAATCGATCTGCATCATCTCCGGCACCGCCACCTGCGTCGTGGAGGGGCGGCGTTACTCGATGAGCGACCGCGCCACGGCGCTCGAGCCCCGCGGTCGCGTCCATTATTTCGTCAATGAATCGGATCTCCCCATGGAGATGCTCTGGGTGTATGCCGGCCCGGTGCCGGAGCGGATCATCGTCGCCGAAGCCTGCGCAACCCCGGAAGGAAACCCGTGGCGATGACTTCCCCTCTTCCTTTTACCGTCTCGCTGACCGCCGACTTCTACGAGGCCGACGGCCAGCCGAAATACCAAGACATTGGCCTCGACCGCCTCTCGGAACCCCGCCGCTTCGCGGTCGGTCGCTTCGCCGACCATCGTGCGGAGATCGCCCCGGAGCAACTCGCCGGCGTCAACGGTGTTGTCGTCCTCACGCCACGCGTCACGGCGCGGAGCCTGGCCGCGAGCACTGAGCTGCTCGTCGTTTCCCGGTTCGGGGTCGGCTACGACAGCGTCGATGTCCCCGCCTGCACCGCCGCCGACGTGGTGCTCTGCATCGCCACGGGCGCCGTCGACCGCCCCGTCGCGGAGGCGACCGTGGGCTGGATGCTCGCGCTTACGCACCAACTCCGCGCGAAGGACAACCTCGTCCGCCAGGCCCGCTGGAACGACCGTAGCCAGTTCATGGGCTGCGAGCTCCGCGAGCGGACGCTCGGCGTGATCGGCTTCGGCGGTATCGGGCGGGCGCTCGTGAAGCTTCTGGCCGGGTTCGGGATGAATCCGCCGCTCGTCTACGACCCCTTCGCCTCCGCGGCGATGGTGGAGGAACACGGGGCACGGAGCGTGGGGCTCGACGAGCTCCTCGCCGGGGCCGATTTCGTCTCGATCCACTGCCCCCTGACCGAACAGACGCGAAATCTCATCGGCCCCCGTGAGCTTGCCCTCATGAAGCCGGGCTCGTATCTCATCAACACCGCCCGCGGTGGCATCGTCGACGAAGCCGCGCTCGCCGCAGCCCTTGCCACGCGGCAGATCGCCGGCGCCGCCCTCGACTGTTTCGCCGAGGAGCCGCTCACCGCTCCGCCGGTGCTTGCCAGTTTCGACAACGTCCTCCTCGCGCCGCACTGCATCGCCTGGACCGACGAGATGTTCCGTGACATCGGCCGCACCGCCTGCCAGTCGATCGTCGACCTCGCGGCGGGTACGATGCCCCGCGGGGTGGTCAACCCGGAGGTGTTCAATCGCCCCGGCTTCGTCGAGAAGTGGCGGCGACTGTCGGCTCGCGTGTCGTGAGTTCCTGTGTGTCACGATCCCTGCTCCCATCCCACGAGGAGAGATTTCTCATGAAGAAGCTGCTGTCTGCGTGGAGCGTCCCGGGGGCGGTCCTTGCGCTCGCCTGTGTCACGCTGCTCGCTGCGAGGGCTGAAGACGTGGCCCCGCCGATCGTGCCGCCGGGGGCGGTGCCGAAAAAGCTCTTTGAGTCGAAGGTGCTCACCGAAGGGGTGGCGGTGGCGCCGGACGGCCAGGTCTATTTCAGCGAGATCACCTTCTCCCACCGCTCGCGGGACGAGCAGGGCTCGATCGAAGCCGGCTTCATCTGGCACTACGATCCGTCGACGGGCAAGGCGGAGATCTTCCGCTCACCGAGCGGGATGTCGAACGGCATCAAGTTCGACGCGGCAGGGAATATGATCGTTGCCGAAGGGGCCGACTTCGGCGGGCGGAGGGTGACGCGCACCGACATGGTCACCGGCAAAGCGCGGATCATCGCCGCCCTCCACGACGGGCGGCCGCTCAACTCCCCCAACGACATCACGATCGACGAGAAGGGGCGGATCTATTTCAGCGATCCCCGGTATGCGGGGCATGAGCCGATCGATCAGCCGCTCGAGGCGGTCTACCGGAGCGACACCGACGGCTCGCTCCACAGAATCATCACCGATGCCGGCAAGCCCAACGGCGTCTGCATCTCCCCCGATCAGAAGACGCTGTACGTCGTCAGCAACGACAACGGCGGGACGGCGATCGGCCAGTTCGCCAATGCCGACGGGAAGGGGACGATTCCACTCCGAAAGGGGCTGATGGCCCTCCTGGCCTACGATCTCCACGACGACGGCTCGGCCACATTCCGCAAGACGCTTGTCGACTACGCACCGTTCGACGGCCCCGATGGTCTGGTGGTCGACACGGAGGGAAATCTGTACGTCGCTGTCCGTGCGGAGAACCGCCCGGGAATCTGCGTCTATTCCCCCGAAGGGAAGGAGCTCGCCTTCATCCCCACCGAGGTGCCGACGAACGTCGGATTCGGTCGCGGCAAGGATGCCTCGCTCCTCTACATCACGGCCGGGGCGAGCCTGTATTCCATCCGGGTCAACCGCGAGGGCTATCACCTGCCGGCAGCCAAGGAGGCGTCAGCCGGGGGTCCCAAGTAGGCCTTGGCCGGGCTCGCATCAGCTCCAGGGCGCGGCCCCGAGAAGGCGCGAAGGCTGTCATGCCAACACCCCCCCGCACTCCCCGAAGGAGCGGGCCCACCCCCACACAATAACGATAACTTGACATGGCGACTTGTCGGCATATGATGCCGCTATGGACAACGACCTTCTCACCCTCCAAGACCTCGCCGACGCAACGGGCGTCGAGCCGCGGACGATCCGCAGCTACGTGGAGAAGGGGATCATCCCGGGGCCAGATTCCCTCGGCCGTGGTGCCCGCTATCCGCGGGAATCACTCGATCGGCTGAAGGTATTGCAGTTGCTGCGCGATGCCGATCGCGACATCTCCCTCGATCAGGCCCGGCTCCTTCTCCAGCGGCTCACCCCGAGCCAGATGCGGAACGTCGCCGAGGGAAAGGAACGGATCGCTGCGGTCATCGATACCGATCGACCAGCTGTCCAGTCGAAGGGGGACGCTCTCGCCTACATCTCCCGGCTGAAGCTGGGAACGACGCACCCATCGCCCCAGGGTGGCGGAGCGAGACAGACGCTGCGGTCGCACCGGATGCCGACCAGCCCCGACACCGCCGACACCACCTTGCCGGTGCTCGAGCAGGCTGCCAAAGCCCTCGGTGGGCTCGTCGGCCTGAGTGCCGCGACGCGGTCTGTCCGCGGGGAACCTTGGCACAGGCTCCCGCTCACCCCCGACATTGAACTCTCCGTCCGCGGCGAGTTTGGCCCCGAGCAACTTGCCCAACTGCACAGAATCGGCGACGCACTGCGAATCCTACTCACCAAAGGAGCCGTGAAATGACCCATGCCAACCAGCCCATCACCGGCCAGACAGGACCTCTGCTCACCGCCCGGCTCGACCGGAGCCTCGTGAATATCGAAGGAGGATCCGTCCGCCATCTGGTCGTCACGGTGCGGGCACCGGTGGATGATTCGGCAGCCACGAAGCCCCGGCAGCCGCTCAACCTCGGGCTCGTGATCGACGCCTCCGGGTCGATGGCCGGGGCGCCGCTCGACGCCGCGAAGTCGGCGGCCCTCGGCGTCATCGAGGCCCTCCGCGATGCCGATCACCTCTCGCTCGTGTCGTTTGCCTCCGACTGCATCTGCCACGCCAATGGCGTGCGGATGACCGCGGACGGGAGGCAGACGGCCGCCGAGGCGATCCGTCCGCTCGACACCCGCGGCTCGACCGATCTCGGCGGCGGCTGGCTTCTCGGCTGCGAAGGGGTGGCGAGGCGGCAGGCGGCCGCCGATGCTCCCGAACGCAATCGGGTGATCCTCCTTTCCGACGGTCATGCCAATCTGGGGGAGTGCGATCCGGGCGTCCTCGCCAGGCATGCCCGCGCCCTCCAGGACCACGGTGTGCTCACGTCGACCGTGGGCATCGGCATCGGCTATTCGCCGATCCAGCTCCAGGCGATCGCCGAACAGGGGGGCGGCCGGATGCACGATGCCGAGCGGCCCGAGGAGATCGTGGAGATCGTCCTCGCCGAACTCGCGGAGACGCTCACGACCACCGTCGAAAACGTCGAACTGCGATTGACGCTCCCCGACGGCATGACGGCTGAGATCTACGGCACCACCCCCACGACCACGGCGGGCAACCGCTTCAGCGCTCTCCTCGGCGCCATGACCTCCGGCACCACCAGAAACATCGTCATCAAGCTCACATGCCCCCCAGGAGCGGCCGACAGTCGGCTGCCGATCGGCGTGGCGGCCAGCTGGCGCACCCCCGACAGCCCCGCGGCCCACGCCTGCGAGGTCGGTTCGCTCGAGGTTCACTACGGCTCCGGCCAGGCCTGCCTGGCCCAGCCCCGCGACGCAGGCGCCGCCAAGACGGTGGCCGAGCAGTGGCAGGCCCACATCTACCACCGGGCCGTCGTGCTCAACCAGGACGGAGAGCGGGAGGCTGCAGCCACGTTTGTGAAGCGGGAGCTCCAGTATTTCTCCACGTATTGCCAGGGGATTCCCGGCACGGAGCGGTTCGTGCGGGGGATCATCGAACTCCTCCCCTCCGTGCTCACGACCTTCTCCGCCCGCGATGCCAAGGAGATGCTTCTCTCGACCTACAAGATGACCCGCGGCGAGGTCGACCGCCGCTCCGTCCGGCGTGAGACCGTCGACGAGATCGTCCGTTCCCACCGGAAGAAGCAGTAATGGGAGGGGGTGGGGACTGCCGACCCTGATCCTGCCGAACCGTGATCCTTTGAAACGGCCGGTATGACACGATTGGCGCGCACACGAAGCAGACGGCTGTCGTAAGAAGAGGCGTTCGCCGCGAGCATGGCGTGCCCGCGGCAGCTCGACACTCACCCGTCCGCCCCGGCGGACCGAGGAGATCCTCTCGTGCCAGATCAGAAAAGCGACGGCCTCACAGGCGATCACTCCGCGGGAGGCTCGGTGCTCACGAGGGAGCGCACGGGGGCAATCCGGTTTCTCGATGCCGCCTCGGCACGCGCGCTGGTGCGTGCTGCCGCGCGGCCGGTGCGCCTTGTCGACGGGCGGGCGGAGTACGACCCCCTCGATCCGGTGTCAAAAACCTGCTGCGGCCACCTCTGCCTCGAGCCCTCCGCCGATCCGCTCCGCCAGGACGACGCCGACACCATCGGCCACTACGCGGTCCATCTGTACCTCGATGGTCTCGAGTTGCTTCCCGTCTCGGTCGCCAGGGAACTCGCCCGGCACCGGGGCCATGTCTATCTCGACCGGCTCCCTTCGATCACCGACTCGGCCGCGGCAGCCCTCGGCGCCCACCGCGGCGGCGGCCTGTCGTTCAACAACCTCCGCTCGCTGTCACCGGCAGCGGCGGTTGCCCTCGCCGGCCACGGTGGCGAGCTCTCCTTCAACAAGCTCCGCTCGCTCGATCTTCCCGCAGCGATCGGCCTCTCGAGACATGCCTACGATCTCTATCTTAACGGCCTCCGCACGCTCGAACCAGCCGTCGCCGTGGCGCTCGCCAGGCACCGCGGCATCCTCAACCTCGATCTCGGGCGTCTCGACGCGTTCCCCCCCGATGTCGCCGCAGCGCTTGCCCGCTTCGGCGGCGAACTCCATCTCCACGGCATCAAGGCACTCTGCGACGGCGCCGCGGCGGCGCTGGGCAGCGGGCGCGGAAGCCTCTGCCTGAAAAGCCTGCGGCGACTCTCGGTCGGCCAGGCGGGGAGCCTTTCGAACCATGTCGGTGGCCTCCTCCTCCACTCCCTCGACGGGATCGACGAACCCATCGCGCGGTGTCTCGGTCGCCACACCGGATCGCTCCGCGTCCCGGTCAAGGACGACGTCAGCGACAGCGTGATCGCGGCACTCATCGAGCACCGAGGGCCCTTGGGGATCAGTGGCCTCACCACGATCACCCCTGCCCGGGCCGCGATCCTCGCCGGGCAACGGGGGCTTGCCGGCCTCGTTCTCGAGAACGTGCGATCGATCGACGTTGCGGCCGCGGAGATCCTCGCTACGCACCGGGCCGGCTTGCTCGATCTCGGCGACATCAATCGCTTCAGCGCCGAGACGACTGCAGCCCTCCGCCGCCATCCCCTTCACTCCCTCGACGTCGGTTCAGTCTGACCGACCCCGCAGCGGCGGAGTCGCCGCAGTCGCCGCTCGAGCAACCCGAGGGCACCGATCAGCGCGGCGACCGTGGTGCCGAAGGCGTGTGGGTCGATCTCCGGAACGGCGAGAGCGACGTCGATCAGCCGCGGGCCGACGGCCAGACGGTAGGGAAATAGGGTGCCACCGGCAAAGTTTTGTGGAAAGACAAACTCCGACAGCCCCGATCGGCCGATGACGCCGGCCAGATCTCCCCCCGCCTTGTCCTGGTAATACCAATCGTAGGTGAACCCGAGGGCTGTCCAGGGGAACGGAAAGTCCCCTCCGTCAGCCGAGCCACGACTGTGGTTCCACCATCCGTTGAACCACTCGTTCACATTATTACTGGAATCCGTGCTGGCCGAGGCATAGTCGCTCCCCCCGGTCACTTCAGAAAAGGTCAACGCTGTCTGGAGGGTGGCATTGCCAGGATCGGTGAGGACAAACCCGGGCCCTGCCCGTTGGCCGGCGATCTGATCGACGTCGAAGCCTTGGGCCAAGAGGTCATTCCAGCTGAGATGATCCGCCGTCTGGAGAATCGTCCCGTCGGTGATCGACCATTGCACCGCCGGACGGAACAGCAACGTCGGCTCGACCCACAAGCTGACCTCATAGATCCAAGCGGCAGAGAGCGGGCCGCCGACGGCAGCGGTCGCCCGCTCGGCGGCGGTCGTCCCGGTGCCCGGCCCCCACTCGTTCCTCCGCGCGAGGAGGTAGTTGTTGAGGTCGTTGCCGGGGGTGAGCCAAATGCCATCGATGTCATACACGTTCCCCGGTTGTCCCGCTGGAATCGGGGCCGTGATCAGGTCACCCGGATTTTTCCCGCGAAAGAATGCGGCACTCGTCGCGTCGATGATCGTCGACATCTGGACGTACTGCACTCCGGCGATCGTCGTCCAGATGTTGCCATCCCCAGGCCCGACGATCTGCGTGAGGACTCGTGAGGCACTTGAATCCCGCAACTGCTGCCAGAAACCGCTCGTCGTGCCGAGCGTGCCGTCCTCATGGGTGCCGTCGACGGCGGCGTTGTAGAGCGGATCACGCGGATCAGAACTCTGCGCGACGCCGCTGCGGGATGCGCTAACGACCACGGCGAGAGCCGCGACGACCATCACCACGGTTCCCTTCCACACGGAGCGATCACGATCTCGATCAAGGCCTACCCCCTCCTGCGAAAATCGCTGGCGAGGAACGGCTCTTCCATGGGTCATCGCTTGCATCGTCACTCCTTTGGTTGCACCCGTGGCCGCCACGATCGCTTTCTTCGACAGAGACCACCCACACCTCAACGTCCAATCCCGGCCGTCGCCGTGAACGCAGCGCCCCCGTCAGACGGGCTCCGAGAGCTCTTTCACCCTGCCGCGTGCCGCGCCATCCGGCCGAGGATTCCCTTGACGATGATCGTGAGGAGCGAGCCCGGCCGGTAGTCGGCGGAGGCCATGTGGTCGATGCGGTCTTCGGCGATGAGCCGCTCGAGATGCCCCTGCGAGAGGCGCTGCTCGAACTTCTCCGGATCGAACACCGCCACGGCCTGCCCCCCCTTCTCGCGGACGAGTTTCATCGACGGGATGTCGGTGTCGCCGTCTCCGAGGAACACCATCCGCTCGAACGGCACGCGCCGCTCCTGCTTCGGCATCCAGAGGTTGATCGTGGAGTTGTCCCAGACGTTGTCGATCCCCTTGTTGATCCGGAAGAGATACTGCGTCTTCGTCGTGTAGTTGATCGCCGACGCCGGCCAGACGGCCCGTCCCGTCTCGTCATAGGCATACGACGATGCGAACACCTTCCTGAACCGGGGGTGGATCGAGAGCCCCTCGATCATCTCGAGGAGACCCGACGAGACGACGAAGTGCTCGATCTCGACCCCCACGCTGCGGCCGTAGGCGCCGATGTCGTCAAACCAGGCCTCCACCCCGGCAAACAGCGGCGTCTGCGCCCCATGCCTGCGAAGCAGGTCGCGCGTGACGGCGGTTCCCGCCCGCTCGGCGGCGGTGAGCAACATCCGCATGTAGGTAAGCACCTGATCGCTGTCGTGGCGCTCGGCCTCGCGGCGGCAGGCCTCCCAGAAGCCCTCGACGTCGGTCACGCCGACGCTCGGCAGGAAGCTGTGTTCGGGGAGATTCCGCGGCGCGAGCGTGCCGTCGAAGTCGTAGACAAGCGCTACGCGGATCGGCGCAATGCTCACCTGCCCGGCGCCGCTTGTCGTCGCCATCCTGCTTCTCCCCATCTCCGGTCCAAGAAAACCTGCCGGTTGTTATACGCGCCGTAGCCTCTCCCTAGGGATCCCGGCCCAGGCTCGAGGAGTGCCCACGGCTGCCGGAAGCCCCACGAAAAGACAACGCTCCCCGGAGCCATGACGGCGCCGGGGAGCGTCGATGAAAGAATTCGTCGCAGACAAGGGTCAGGGAAGGAGAACCGAGTCGATGACGTGGATCAGGCCATTCTTGGCCGGGATGTCGGTTTTCACGACCGTCGCCGATCCCGAGGCCGTGCCCACCTTCACGCCGTCGGTCGTGGAGATCGACACCTTGCCGCCGCCAGCGGTGGTGGCTTCCTTCAGCTTGACGACGTCCGCCGCTGCCACCTTGCCAGGAACGACATGGAGGAGAAGGATGTCGCGGAGCTTGTCCTTATTTTCGGGCTTGAGGAGCTCCTCGACGGTGCCGGCGGGAAGCTTGGCAAAGGCATCATCGGTGGGGGCAAAGACCGTGAACGGGCCATCGCCTTTGAGCGTGCCAACGAGATCGGCCGCGCCGAGCGCCGCCGCAAGTGTCTTGAACGATCCGGCCGCGACCGCCGTGTCGACGATGTCGGGGAGGGCGGCTGCCTTCACGACCGGCGCTTGAGTGACCGCCGGGGAGGAAACGCGGACCGATTCGGACTGGACACTCTGCACGATGACGGAGTTGTTGCTGACGACATGCTCGGTGACGGTGGGGACGGAGGACGAATGGACCACCGTGCCCGACTGGACGTGCCCGTTGCCGGTGACCTGTCGGCCGCTCCAAGAAGGCTGGGATGCAGCCGGGGCGTGGGTGCGACGGCCTTGGACGACCCGGCCCCGGCCCCTGTTGCAATCACCGGCCGAGGCGGAAGGAACACCAGCAGCCACGGCGACCGCGGCGAGGAGGAGAACGCTGGCAAAAGTACGCATGGACACTCCGGTTGGGGGTGGTCGGTTTTCAGTCTCGCATTGTAGACCAGCCGCGCAGCCTGCACAGGGAAGGCACCCGGGGGCCCCCTCCGGCGCCCTCATTTCTTCCGCGGGGCCCGCATCACCAGCGACTCCGTGACCCTGAAAACGAAGATTTCCTCACCTGTCACCGGGCTCATGTCGGGACTGCCAGCATCAGCCGACAAGCTCGGCGATCGGCCGTCCATGGTCGACCAGCGCCGTCGGCCGCCCGGAGAGATCGGGGATCGTGACCCGGGCCGCATCGATGCCGAGGTGGTGATACATCGTCGCCAGGAAATCCTGCGCGGTGCAGCGCCGCTCCACGACCTGCTCCCCGCGCTTGTCGGTGGCGCCGATCACCCGCCCCGGCTCGATCCCGCCGCCTGCCCAGATGTTTGAGAAGGCCTGTGGCCAATGGTCGCGGCCGGGCTG